>JABDPJ010000221.1 GCA_013042835.1 Lysobacterales bacterium | reverse complement strand
GGAACGTGATGGCCTGTTCTGTGCCTCGATTTTCGGTCCGGTAAAAGACTACGAATGTCTGTGCGGCAAGTACAAGCGCATGAAGCATCGTGGCGTGGTCTGTGAAAAATGTGGTACCGAGGTTACGCTGACCAAGGTTCGCCGTGAGCGCATGGCCCACATTGACCTGGCGAGCCCGGTTGCGCATATCTGGTTCCTGAAGTCACTGCCATCGCGCATTGGCCTGATGCTGGATATGACATTGCGTGATATCGAGCGGATATTGTATTTCGAGTCCTACGTGGTGCTTGATGAAGGCATGACCACGCTCGAGCGCGGAACCCTGCTGACCGACGAGCAGTACCTGGACGCGGTTGAAGAGTTCGGTGACGAGTTCGTCGCCAAGATGGGTGCAGAGGCGATATTTGAATTGCTCCGCACCATCAACCTGGCCGAAGAACTCAAGCAGCTGCGTGAGGACATCGGCGGTACCCGTTCCGAAACCAAGCTCAAGCGTTTCTCAAAACGTGTCAAGCTGGTGGAAGCATTTATTGACTCCGGTAATCGGCCCGAATACATGATCCTGACGGTGCTGCCGGTGCTGCCACCGGACCTGCGGCCGCTGGTTCCCCTCGACGGGGGTCGTTTCGCGACGTCTGATCTGAACGATCTGTATCGTCGTGTGATTAACCGGAACAACCGCCTGAAGCGCCTGCTGGAGCTAAATGCCCCTGACATTATCGTGCGTAATGAAAAACGCATGCTGCAGGAGTCGGTCGACGCACTACTGGATAACGGACGCCGTGGTCGCGCCATTACGGGCACCAACCGCCGGCCGTTGAAGTCGTTGGCTGACATGATCAAGGGTAAACAGGGCCGGTTCCGCCAGAACCTGCTCGGCAAACGCGTGGATTATTCGGGCAGGTCCGTGATCGTGGTCGGACCGACGCTGAAGCTGCACCAGTGCGGGTTACCAAAGAAAATGGCACTCGAACTGTTCAAGCCTTTCATATTCAGCAAGCTGCAGCTGCGCGGTATGGCCGCAACGATCAAGGCTGCGAAAAAGCTGGTAGAGGCGGAGCGCGCAGAGGTGTGGGACATCCTCTCGGAAGTCATCCGTGAGCACCCGGTCCTCCTCAACCGCGCACCGACATTGCACAGGCTGGGCATCCAGGCTTTCGAGCCGGTCCTGATTGAAGGTAAGGCGATTCAATTGCACCCATTGGTGTGTACAGCGTTCAATGCCGACTTCGATGGCGACCAGATGGCCGTTCACGTGCCACTTTCCATCGAAGCGCAACTGGAAGCTCGTACATTGATGATGTCTTCCAACAACATCCTCTCTCCAGCCAACGGTGAACCGATCATCGTACCGACCCAGGACGTTGTGCTTGGTCTCTACTACATGACGCGTGAACTCGCCGGTGTCCCCGGTGAAGACATGAACTTCTCAGACATCGAGGAAGTTCACCGTGCCTATGAGAACAAGGCGGTTGAAGTACATGCGCGTATCCAGGTACGTATCGAGGAAACCATCATTTCGGAGCATGGCGAAAAACGCTTTGAGACCAACCTGGTTCAAACCACGGTTGGCCGTGCCCTGCTGGCTAATATCCGTCCAGAGGGAATGCCTTTCCGCCTGTTGAATGAACCACTGAAGAAGAAGCAGATTTCAGGTTTGATCAACTCGTGCTATCGGCGTTTGGGTCTGAAGAAGACCGTGGTTTTTGCGGACCGGCTCATGTATACCGGTTTCCGCTACGCCACTATCGCTGGAATCTCGATAGGTATCGATGATCTCGTTATTCCGGAGGAAAAGAGGCACATTCTCGAAACCGCGGACAACGAAGTGATTGAAATCCAGAACCAGTATATATCGGGTCTGGTCACAGCGGGTGAACGCTACAACAAAGTGGTCGATATCTGGTCACGCACCAATGAGCAGGTTGCCCGTGCAATGATGGACGGTATGGGTAAAACCGCGGCCAAGAACAGAAAAGGCGAGGATGTTGAAGAGGATTCCATGAACTCCATCTTCATCATGGCCGATTCAGGTGCTCGTGGTTCAGCAGCTCAAATCAGGCAGCTGGCGGGCATGCGCGGCCTGATGGCCAAACCGGACGGTTCAATTATTGAAACGCCGATTACCGCTAACTTCCGTGAGGGCCTCGATGTTCTTCAGTACTTCATCTCGACTCATGGCGCACGAAAGGGTCTGGCCGATACGGCTTTGAAAACTGCCAACTCCGGTTACCTTACCCGCCGCCTGGTGGATGTAGCCCAGGACCTGGTGACCACGGAGATTGACTGTGGTACCGAGAATGGTCTGACCATGATGCCTATCGTAGAAGGCGGAGACGTCGTGGAGGCGCTCAGTGAACGTGTACTTGGTCGCATGACTGCAGCTGATGTCATGAAGCCCGGTACCGAAGACGTCTTATGCCCCCGTAATACGCTGTTGGACGAACAATGGGTGGAGAATCTTGAGAATGAGGGCGTTGACCAGATCCTGGTGCGTTCGACCATTACCTGTGAGACCCGCTACGGAGTTTGTTCCTACTGCTACGGACGTGACCTGGCGCGCGGTGAACTGGTGAACCTGGGTGAGGCTGTCGGCGTCATCGCAGCCCAGTCAATTGGCGAGCCAGGAACGCAGCTGACGATGCGTACCTTCCACATTGGTGGTGCGGCATCCCGTGCCGCCGCGGTTGACCATATTCAGACCAAGTCAGGTGGCGTGATTCGCTTACACAACCTGAAATCCGTGGAGAACGCTGACAAGAAGCTGGTTGCGGTATCCCGTTCAGGCGAGTTGTCGGTGATCGATGAGCATGGGCGTGAGAAGGAGCGCTACAAGATTCCTTACGGCGCCATCGTTTCCGTTCGTGACAAGGAAGCGGTTGAACCGGGACAGGTTGTGGCCAACTGGGATCCGCATACCCATCCGATTATCACGGAAGTAGCTGGTACGGTTAAATTCCATGATTTCGTTGATGGCGTTACGGCCAATGAAACCGTCGATGATATTACCGGTCTTAGCAGCCTGATTGTGACCGATCCAAAGCAGCGCGCAGGCACTGGCAAGGATCTGAAACCAATGGTCAGCCTGATCGACAAGAAGGGTAAGCCTTTATACCTTGCCGGCACCGAAATCCCGGCGCAGTATTTCCTGCAGGCGCTTTCTATCGTCAGTATCCAGGATGGCCAGGAAGTTGCGGTCGGTGACGTTATCGCCCGTATTCCTCAGGAGTCTTCCAAGACCCGTGACATCACCGGTGGTTTGCCGCGTGTTGCTGATCTGTTCGAAGCGCGTAAACCGAAAGAGTCGGCCATACTTGCCGAGGTCTCCGGTATTTTCAGCTTCGGCAAGGAAACCAAGGGTAAGCAGCGCATCGTCATCACCAAGGATGATGGCGATCATTACGAACAACTGATTCCGAAATGGCGTCACCTGATCGTGTTTGAGGGCGAGCGTGTAGAGAAGGGTGAAACCATCGCCGATGGCGAACCAAACCCGCATGACATTCTGCGCCTGATGGGTGTGGAAGCCTTGTCGGATTACCTGACCAAGGAAATCCAGGATGTGTATCGTCTGCAGGGTGTGAAGATCAATGATAAACACATTGAGGTGATCGTCAGGCAGATGCTGCGTAAAGCCGAGGTACGTGAGTCCGGTGATACCAACCTGCTCATGCGCGAACAGCTTGATGTTGTTCGGGTCAAAGACGCCAATGCCGTCGCTGAGCGGGACGGCGGCGAGCCGGCAGAGTACCAGCGTTTACTGCTGGGAATCACCAAGGCATCGCTGGCGACCGAGTCATTTATCTCCGCGGCGTCCTTCCAGGAAACCACGAGGGTGTTGACCGAGGCCGCAGTGCGCGGTACGACCGATCACCTGCGCGGCCTGAAGGAGAATGTCATTGTTGGACGCCTGATTCCGGCCGGTACCGGTATGGCGTATCACAATTCGCGCAAACGCCCGGTGGAAGAAGATCCTGAGATTGATCTGGCCGCGCTGGCTGCTGCAGTCGCAGCGGAAGAGCTGGGTGAGCTGGATGACCAGGCGGAAGCAAAAGCCAAGGAATAACCTGGCTTGAAGTGTATGGGCGGGGTCCGGATTCAATCCGGGCCCCGTTTTTTTTGCCGGCGTGATGGCACAGGTCCAGACACCTGCCTCGGTTATCGGGGAATTTGTAAATTAGCTGTTGCCATAAAATGGCTTCCCTGTCATAATTGTCCGGCTAAGAAATTCAATCCCTTCAAAAGAGGGGCCGAGTTGCAAAAACCGTTCCTGACAAGGCGGTTTATTTGACTTCTTCGGATAGCCGATGTCGCCGGCGCGTGGGCCGGAATCATGGGTGCCCAATCCAGGCTGTAGAGCTGGGGTTGGGCATTTGACATTGTTAGAGGGCGTGCGTAGAATTCGCCGCCTTCGACAGACTGGGACCTGGTCCCGTCTGTCTTTTTATTTTTGCCATGTTTAATTTTATTTGGGTAAAAAATTTATGACGACTGTAAATCAATTGGTACGCAAGCCCCGCAAACCAAAACCATACAAGACCGGCGTACCTGCGCTGGAAGGGTGCCCGCAGAAACGCGGCGTGTGCACTCGTGTGTATACAACAACGCCCAAAAAGCCGAATTCGGCACTGCGCAAGGTTGCACGTGTAAGGCTGACGAATGGTTTTGAGGTCACCAGTTACATTGGTGGCGAGGGTCATAACCTCCAGGAGCATAGCGTGGTTCTCATTCGCGGCGGTCGTGTCAAAGACCTCCCGGGTGTTCGTTACCACACCGTGCGCGGCAGCCTCGACACCTCGGGTGTCAGCGATCGTCGTCAGGGTCGTTCAAAGTATGGCGCCAAACGGCCGAAGAATTGATTCAGACCAGTTAAGGATCAGGTAGGACAATGTCAAGAAAACATTCAAATTTCGCACGTGAAATATTGCCGGACCCGAAGTTCGGCAGTGAAATGATCACCCGTTTTGTAAACATGGTGATGAACAGCGGCAAAAAATCGACAGCAGAACGCATCGTTTACGGCGCGATTGAGACCATTGAAGACAAGAACAAGAGCGCTCCGGCTGTCGAACTCGTTGAGGCTGCACTGGAAAACGTCAGCCCGATGGTCGAGGTTAAATCCCGCCGGGTTGGTGGTGCAACGTACCAGGTGCCCGTAGAGGTTCGCCCCAAGCGTCGTCAGACCCTGGCGATGCGCTGGATTATCGACGCTGCGCGCAAGCGCGGTGAGAAAAGTATGCCTCAGCGGCTGGCAGGCGAATTGCTTGACGCAGTTGAGCAGCGCGGTTCAGCGGTTAAGAAGCGCGAAGACACCCATCGTATGGCAGAAGCCAATAAGGCTTTCTCCCACTACCGTTGGTAGCAGGATTTAGAGGAATTTATTGTGGCTCGTAACACGCCAATCGAAAGGTATCGCAATATCGGCATCATGGCTCACATCGATGCCGGTAAAACGACGACGACTGAACGCATTCTGTTTTACACCGGTGTTTCTCACAAAATCGGTGAAGTGCATGACGGTAATGCAACCATGGACTGGATGGAGCAGGAGCAGGAACGTGGTATCACGATTACCTCGGCTGCAACCACCTGTTTCTGGACCGGCATGGACCAGCAGTTCAAAGAACACCGGATCAATATCATTGATACCCCCGGACACGTTGACTTCACAATCGAGGTCGAGCGTTCTCTGCGTGTACTCGATGGCACGGTTGCGGTTTTCTGTGCGGTTGGTGGCGTTCAGCCCCAGTCCGAGACCGTTTGGCGCCAGGCGACCCGTTACAAGGTTCCGCGTATGGCTTTCGTCAACAAGATGGACCGTACCGGTGCTGATTTCAGCCGTGTCATAAGGCAGATCAAGGAGCGCCTCGGTGCGCGTCCGGTGCCGATCCAGTTGCCCATCGGTGCCGAAGAGGGTTTTGAAGGCATCGTCGACCTGGTGAGAATGCAGGCCATTTACTGGGAGGTTGAAAACCTCGGTGTCGCCTACGAGGCGCGTGAAATTCCTGCGGCGATGCAGGACGAGGCCCAGGCAGCGCATGAATACATGGTGGAAATGGCCGCGGAAGCTTCTGAAGAGCTGATGGAGGCCTACCTTGAAGAAGGCGACCTCTCCAAGGCACAGGTAGTCAAGGGGTTACGTCTTGGCACGCTGAACAACGACATCGTTCCCTGCTTGTGTGGTACTGCCTTCAAGAACAAGGGTGTTCAGTCTTTGCTGGACGCCATCGTTGACTTGATGCCGTCTCCCATTGATGTTCCGCCGATTGTAGGTTTGCTGGAGAACGAGCAGGAAAGTGTTCGCAAGAGCGATGACAGCGAGCCCTTCTCAGCGCTGGCTTTCAAGATTGCAACCGATCCATTCGTTGGTACGCTGACGTTTTTCCGCGTGTATTCCGGCGTGTTGAATTCCGGTGACACAATCTATAACCCCGTCAAGGGTAAGAAGGAGCGCGTTGGCCGTATCTTGCAGATGCATGCCAATTCCCGTGAAGAAATCAAGGAAGTCCGCGCCGGTGATATCGCGGCGGCGGTTGGCCTAAAAGATGTTACTACCGGTGACACCCTGTGTGACCTGAAGAACGTGATCACGCTGGAGCGCATGGAGTTTCCGGATCCGGTTATTTCGGTCGCAGTTGAGCCAAAAACCAAGAGTGACCAGGAAAAGATGGGTATTGCCCTGGGCAAACTGGCCCAGGAAGATCCGTCCTTCCGTGTCAGGACTGACGAAGAATCAGGCCAGACCATTATTTCCGGCATGGGCGAGTTGCACCTGGATATCCTGGTGGACCGTATGCGGCGCGAGTTTAACGTGGATGCCAATGTTGGCCGTCCGCAGGTGGCTCACCGCGAAACCATCCGCAAGTCCGTCGAAGCCGAAGGCAAGTTCGTCAAGCAATCCGGTGGTCGTGGTCAGTATGGTCACGTGAAGATTCGCCTGATGCCGCTGAAAGCAGGCGAAGGCTACGAGTTTGACAACCAGATCGTTGGCGGCGTGGTGCCCAAAGAGTATATCGGTGCCGTCGACAAGGGTGTTCAGGAAGCGCTTCAGAACGGCGTCGTGGCTGGATACCCGGTCGTCGATGTCAGGGTAGAGCTGTATGACGGTTCATACCATGAGGTCGACTCCAATGAAATGGCATTTAAAGTTGCCGGTTCCATGGCTTTCAAAAATGCTGCCGGTACTGCAAGGCCGGTTTTGCTCGAGCCCATGATGAAAGTGGAAGTGGTTACGCCCGAAGATTATATGGGTGATGTCATGGGTGACGTCAGCCGTCGCCGCGGCATTTTGCAGGGTATGGAAGATTGCCCATCAGGCAAAATTGTTAATGCACATATTCCGTTATCGGAAATGTTTGGTTATGCCACTGACCTGAGGTCTCAGACCCAGGGAAGGGCAACATACACCATGGAATTCGATCACTATGCCGAAGCTCCGGCAAGCGTGGTTGAAGAAATCGTCAAGAAGACCGCCTAGGTCCCGGACCGGCTAAAAAGAGGTAAAGAGGCATGTCCAAGGAAAAATTTGAAAGAACAAAGCCCCATGTAAACGTGGGCACGATTGGTCACGTAGATCATGGTAAGACGACGCTGACGGCGGCGATGACGAAGATCTGTGCTGAAGCGCGTGGCG
>JABDPJ010000220.1 GCA_013042835.1 Lysobacterales bacterium | reverse complement strand
ATTTCCGGCCGGCCGCGTTCATAGCTGTTGCGGATATCATAGACACCCGCATAGGCTCGGATGCGCCGTTCCAGTTCCCTGGAGGCGCGTGCTACCTGCTCAACATTGGCGCCAATCAGTTGCAGTGAAATCGCCGGGCCACCGCCGGGGCCGCCTCCCCTGCCGCTGAAGCCCAGTTGTTTCACACCCGGGATTTCGCCGACTTTTTCACGCCAAAGCCTGAGTATTTCCGTTCCCGGCGGAATATTACCCTCATCCTTAACCAGTTCCACCACCACACGGCCGGATGTTTCGCCGCTGGCGATAGCGAGCCTGTGATTGACCACCGCACCGGGTTCCTGGCCCATTTCCGCGCTCAGCTCACGGTCGACTTCGTTGAGCTCGGTAACGAGCTTGCGCAACGCCAGGTGGGTTTGTGATGACGGCGTGCCTTCGTTCATCTCGACGCTGACGCGCAGAAAATCCGACGCGAGGTCAGGGAAAAATACTGCCCGCAGGACGCCGCCGATAATGAGCCCGACAGACAGGATCAACATGGCCACAAAGGCTGCAACCGTCAGGTAACGCCGTTTCACGCATTTGTTCAGAAAGGGCGCGTAAAAATTATCCACGACGTGGTGCAGACCTTCGCTGAAGAAGCGTTGAAAGCGCACGAAAATGTTGTGGGTATCCTCGCTGTAGTGTCTGACTTTCATATGGGCCAGGTGGGCTGGCAGGATCAGTTTGGATTCGACGATCGAGAACACCAGGCACAAAATCACGACCCAGCCTATTGGCGCCATGAACTGTCCGGATGTGCCGCCGACCAGCAGGATCGGCAAAAAAGCGGCAATGGTGGTCAGAACACCGAAAGTCGCCGGCACTGCAACCCGTTGCACCCCTTCCACAATATTATCGACAGAGTGTCCCTTGGCTCGCATGTTGGTATAGGCGGATTCACCCACCACGATGGCGTCATCCACCACGATACCCAGTACGACGATAAAGCCGAACAGGCTGATCAAATTGACCGTAACGCCCATTGTCGGCAAGAACAGAAAGGTGCCCAAAAAAGCGACCGGCAGTCCAACCATTACCCAGAAGGCCAGCTTCAGGCGCAGAAACAATGACAGCGACAGGAACACCAGCAATGCGCCCAGGGCCAGGTTCTTGAGCATCAGGTCGAGGCGGCCCTGCAGGTAGTAGGTAATATCGGCCCAGTAGGCAATGTTGATTTCCGGCGGAAGGCTCTTCTGCCGCTCATCCGCCCATTCTCTGACGGTGGCGGAAATATCCAGCTCACTTTCCAGCCCGGCCGACTGCACTTCGATGGAAACCGCCGATTTTCCATTGAACTCCGAAAACCGGCCCACATCCACGAAACCATCCTTGATGTCGGCAACCTGCTTGAGTAACAGCCGCGTTCCATCGCTGTTGGTGCGAATCACGATGTTCTCGAAATCACGCCCGACGTAAGCCTGGCCCTTGGTCCTTACCTGGATGTCCCCGGCCGCCGAGCGAATCGCGCCGGCAGGCAGGTCCAGTGAGCCCCGCCGGATCGCGGAGGCAACCTCGGCCAGGGTCAGATCATAGGCTTGCAGCGTATGTTCGCTGACTTCGATGCTGATTTCGTAATCCCGCGAACCCAGCACCTGGGCCTTGCTGACACCCGGCAGTGCTACTATCTCGTTGCGGGTTTGCTTGGCGAACTCCTTCAGCGTCCGTTCCGGAACATCGCCATAGACGGTCAGAATCAAAACCCGCTGCTGAAAGCGTGTCCTTGAAACCACCGGTTTTTCCGTGTTGTCCGGAAATGTCGGAATGGCGTCCACCCGGCTCTTGATTTCGTCCATGACTTCGGCAATGTCATATTCGCTGAGAATCTCGGCCTGTACGGTGCCGCTGCCCCTGCGCGCCGTTGACTGTATTTCCTTGATCCCCTCGATATCCTGTATCGCTTCTTCTATCTTGACCAGGATGCCTTCTTCGACATCTTCCGGACTCGCTCCGAGGAACGGCATGGAGACGGTGACAAAATTGGTTTCGATGCGCGGTTGAGACTCCTTCTTGATATTCACGGCCGTGAACAGGCCACCGACGAGCAGGATCATCATGAGCAGGTTTGCAGCGACTGAATTGCGTGCAAACCAGTCGATTGTCGCCAGGTAGGGATTGGACGGTCTCACGGAGTTTCACCATCCTTGCTGATGGCTTCTACACCGGCTGCGGCCACGGCGGAGGAAGATTCTTCGCCGCTGAGCACCAGCCGGGTGCCGGGAATGGGTGCATCCAGTGTCGTAGTGACGACCAGTTCACCATCCTTGACTCCACTCGTGATATAAACCTGGCGCGGTTCTTCCCGCGCGACCGCGACTGCGCGTATTTCAAGTTCACGTTCTTCATTGGCAACCAGTACCGTGTTGTCATTCCGCAAGGCGAAGCGTGGTAAAACAACGACGTTTTCCACGCGGCGACCATTGATCTGCGCGCGCACATAGGTGCCCATGCGTAATTCATCCTGCTGGCTTTCACCCAGCAAGCCGTAAGGATCGACCACGCTGGCCACGGCGTACAAGACCCTGCTGGTCACATCCAGCACGCCCTCGGTGCGGATCAGGCTTGCTTTCCAACGCCTGGTTTCGCCACCAAAATCTGCTGACAGTGTGACCTCGGGGTAATCTCCGTCGACGTTATCGGTAGCTGAGGGCAAATCCAGGAACGCCAGGTCGTCCATGGCCAGCGGCAAGCGGACTTCGGCGGTATCCACGGCAAAGCTGACACCCAGCTGCGTACCCGGTGTCACGTACTGACCGACGTCCACCCGCTTTTCACGCAAAAGGCCGTCATAGGGGACGGAAATTTTGGTTCTCTGCAAATCCCGGCGGGCTTTCTCCACGTCGGCTTCAGCGGCCAGTACGTTGGCCAGGGCGTCATCCAATTGCGGTTTGCGTTTTACGAGGTCAGGCGGTTCGCCGACCCGGCCCAGGTTGCGCCAGTCTTTTACAGCCTGTTCCGAACGGGATGTCTCTTCCGCCAGCTTGGCCCGCCGCGAAGCCAGAGCGGCCTCGGCGCGCTTGAGCGCCGTGCGGAAATCACTGGGATCAATCTCGATCAATACTTCCCCGGCGCGAAAGAAACCGCCAGCGACAAAATCACCTGAAATGGACTGGATGATACCCGACACCTGCGCGACCAGGGTGGTCTGGGTGCGTGGCCGCACCGAACCCTGGGAGTGGATGACAAAATTGAGCGAGCGGGCCTCGGCGGGAATCGTATCGACCAGCACTGCCGCCTGACCCGTGTCCTGGCGTTCCGGCCTTTTGCCCTTGGCCACAGTGGCCATACCAATAACTGTCACGACCGCCAGGACAATCAGGCCCAGCGGTAAAAAATAATGCAGAAGTCTTTTTGTAAAACTCATGTATTTCTCTGTTGTTTGGAGGCCAAAGGCAATGGCAGCTTGAATAACTTTGTCTAAAAACCGGGTCGTATTAGAACATATGTATAACTATTTTGTAAATAAATATTATTATATTTATACATTATTTATACACTTTGGTCCGTCTTCCAGGAAATCTTCGCCGGGTGCGGCATGCTACCACGTCGAGCCGACCAGGGGTTGAATCTCATCTTTACTGCTTGTGCTTGCGTTTCGCACAGCGTGATCCCGAAGCCATAACCACCAACTATGGGCTCCTTACCAGGATGTATTAGAACCCTGAAGCCCCGTGCGAATATACTCTGGTGACGCGACCTGAAATCTGTCAACACAGTTCACTATGAGAAATCGTTCATGAAAAACCAGCGGCTGTTCTTCATTCTCATGTTCACCTTCTGCACCTGTGCAGTAACAAACCTGCAGGCGCAGGAAATCGATGCCGAATCCCATCACAGCGTCGTTGCAGCACTGCAATCGCACGTGAAAAAGCACCCGTCCACGTTTCCCCTGGAATCGCTCGATGGCGGCGCGCAGGATTTTGCGGAGGGACTGCAAAATGTCTATTTCGGCTACGGGGAGCGACGTTACACCACCCGCACCGATTTTCACCCCGCCATGGATGCAGGCTATTTCCCGCGGGAGACCGGTGAAGTGATGACTGCTTATGAGAAAACCCGGGAAGTGCGGGCGCCGAAGTCTTACCTGAAAAGAATATATGCCATTCAAAAGGGTTTGCTGGTTTCAGCCGAAATGAAAAGCACCGGTTACAAGATCATCCTCAAGCACACGCTCGAACAACCCTATTATGACAGAGAAGGACGCGCCTACCACGAGTACTGGACCTGCTACCGGCATGTCGATGTCCGCTCGCTGGTCTACCTGGGCCTGCTGGCCAGGAAAATCCTGGGTGACGATAAAGCCACCCACGCTGACCTGGTTGGAAAACACACCTTCGAGGCCGGCGACCTGATCGCCTTTGTGGGTTTCGACCCCAACTTCAAGACCGGTTTGCCGCGATCCCACCTCGATTTCTCCCTGCATTTTTTTGCCGACCCTGATAAAGGAACCAATATTCGTAAATACGCGTTGAACCCACTGTTGCTGTTTCCGCCTTTTCAATACGCCGACCCCCGCGCACACCAACCTGGCGAGAATGGTGTGCCAGCCTATCAGTTCGTGATGGACCCGCAGTCGATTGTACCCCCTACCCGCAGGAAAAACGGACGTTTCCAGATCGAAATTCCTGCCGGCGGCTTAGCCGCGGACGGCACTTATACTCCGACCCGGTATTTTGCCCTGAATGCCATGCAGGTTTCCGTGTTCAATGACGGCCGGGAACTGGCGACGTATTCCATCGACCGCCATCAGAAGCTGGGATATGACACCTCTTCGTATGAAGAACTGGACAATTCGGATGAGTCAAAGCCGTATTTCCATGCGCCACTGAATGAACAGGGAGACATATATCAAATGCAGGCAGTGATACCTGCCAAGTGGCTGAAGAGCATCGATTATGACTGGTCAAAGGCGGGTTCTGTTTCGGTCAGGGTTGCCAGTATCTGGGACGGTTACCTGGATGGACATTTTCATGCTTTTGAATTTCCCCTGAAAGTAAAATAGTCCGCAAGACGAAGGACTACCCGTCACCGACTGACATGCGTTTACACGCCCGGGCAGCGACGCTCAAACCCCCATTATTCAGGGCCTGCCCTTCCACCCAAACAATCACGTGGCTCCATGGTATGCTTGATGTTTTAACCTCGGAACAGGCCTTTCACGCGGAGGCAAGCAGCTTGAAACGTATCAGCCCCATGAACTTACTTTTAACCACCCTGCTCTTCTGTTTGTTCATCAGCACCCAGGCGATAGCCGGAGGCAGTGCCATTCCCACTGGTAAAGGCAACTACCAGGACCTGGTTCAATTGCTGGACGAGTTCCTCGCATTCCGGGACCCGGCCGGCGACCAGCCGCGCCAGATCATCCGTGACACCGCCGGCCAGGCAATCGATCCGGTAGCCGATTTCAGCGCAACAGCCATGGCCGCGCAAAAGGCGCAGATGGCCGAGTTCCAGTCCCGTATCAATGACATGGACGTGGCCGCCTGGGAGCGTCATCAGCAAGTGGACTACCTGGCCGTGCGTTCGCGCCTCGACCAGTATGATTTTATTTTGCAGCATACCCGTCCCTGGGCCCGTGACCCGGGATTTTACGTCGACCGCCTGCTGCGTGTGACCTTCACCGAATTACCGGTAACGGGCGCAGCCCAGGCTGAATTCCTGGCTAAAATCCGCGCTGTGCCGGTGCTCGTCAACGAGGCGCAAAAACACCTGGATGACGTGGCGGCCGACTACGCGAATCTCGCTTTTTACAACCTTCACCACGCTGATGGCGTTGGCCACGGTTACCCCTACCGGTCCACACCTCCGGCCGGCGTGCTGGGCTGGTACGACGACTTGTTGCAGCGCGCCGGCATCCAACCGGAATTGTTGCCGGACATACAGGCTGCACGTTCTGCAGTGCAGGCTTTTTCGGCATGGATGGAGTCTCAACGTCCGGGCTGGACCGCCCAGGCAGGTGTCGGCGAGGCCGCCTTTGACTGGTACCTGAAATACGTAAAACTGATGCCCTGGACCTCTGGTCAACTGGTGGTACTGGGCCAGCGCGAACTGGACCGCCTGTGGTCGGACTATGCCCTGCAACGGCACCGCAACAGGTCGCTTCCAGAGTTGTCCCCGGCTGGTAGCGAGCAGGAGTACCAACAACGCATCGATGCCACTGACCAGCGTATCCGTGCTTTCCTCGAGGAACAGGACATCATCACCGTGCCGGATCATATCGGCGAACTGGATACCAACGCGCCGTGGATCGTACGGCCTGGCGGGCGCAATTTCTGGGAGGAAATCCAGTTTCGCGACCCGTCTCCGGATCATCTGCACGCAGTGATCCCGGGACACCGCTTCGATGGCATCATGGCCAGTGCGAACGAACACCCCATACGCAGCAAGATTTATTCGGCTGCCAGGGTGGAGGGCTGGGCGACCTACCTGGAGGAAGCCATGCTGCAGGCCGGCCTGTTTTATGACCAGCCACGGGTCAGGGAACTGATCCAGATCTTTGGTATTTTCCGGGCCGCGCGCGTACCGGCGGACGTGTGGCTGCAAACCCGGCAAATGAATGTCGACGAGGTGGTTGAGTTCTGGCTGCCAAGGGTGCCTTACCTGGACCGCAACGTGGCGCGTGTGGACGCCGAGATCTACCTGCGCCGGCCGCCGGGGTACGGTATCGGTTACACGATCGGGGCGCTGCAGATGCAGCGCCTGCTGGCAGACCTCAAGCGCCAACAGGGTGATGACTTCAAGCTGAAGGACTTCCACGACCAGTTAATGGTGATGGGGCGTTTACCACTCTCTCTTATTCGCTGGGAAATGACCGGGCTGGACAATGAGATTCTGCCCGTATGGGAAAGGCAGGAGATGCCTTAGCCGATCCTGGCTCGAGCCCAATCGTTCAATGCTGGCAGATCACCATGATGCATCGATTCACCGGG
>JABDPJ010000218.1 GCA_013042835.1 Lysobacterales bacterium | reverse complement strand
GATGACATCGATATTTTTTGCGGTTTTACCGTGGGGCCTGAGGTTGACCCCGAGATTATGCAGACGCTCGTGTATTCGCTTTATGTTGGTCTCAAGTTTGCTTTTGTCCAACAGCAGCGCGGGTGTTTCCAGCTGAGAAATATTCAAACAGGTTCTCCCGGTCAGTTACCCGGAAACGCTGCAAATGTAAAGGGGTCAGGCTCAATTGAATTCACGTGGAATCAATTGAGCCTGACCCATTTTTTGCAGGGAAGACCAGACTCAGCCGCCTGAGCCGTCGGGATCCTCTACTTTCGCTTTTGCCTTGTCAGCGGCATCTTCAGCCATTTCGCCCGCTTTATCGGCAGCATCTTCGGCCGTCATGTCGCCGGCCGCATCCATGGCGTCGCTGGCCATTGCACCGGCCTCGTCCATGGCATCACTGGCCATTTCACCGGCCGAATCCATGGCGTCACTGGCTGCTTCAGCCGTCGCATCATAGGCGTCACTGGCCATTTCACCGGCTGCGTCCATGGCGTCACTGGCCGCTTCACCAGTTGCATCGTAAGCGTCACTGGCTGCATCGCCTGCTGCGGCAGCAGCTTCGCCGGTTGCGTCTGCGACTTCAGATCCGGCTTCTTTTACGTGCTCAACAGCGTCAGAAGCGTGCTCCTCGGCTGCCTCGCTGTGGCCATTATCACTTTTGCCACAGGCGCTGAGTGCGGCAATCATCAACATCATAATCAGAATAGTAAGTTTGCTTTTCATGGTAAGAACTCCTCTTTTTGTGACCAATAGATCAGTGATCCTGTAGTTAATCATACGTTCCTGTTTCAAACCAGAAAGAATGTTCATTCTTCCCCGGCGTCCATGCCCTTTAAAAATTTGAAGAGGTCGCTGTCGGTGGACAGGACCAGCGTTGTATCGTTGGCAATAATCGTTTGATACGACTGCATAGTACGCGTAAATTCATAAAAATCCACCGCTTCAGGGCTTTGATTGTAGGCCCGGGCGTAAATTTCGGTAGCTTTTGCGTCTGCCAGGCCGCGAATCTCCTCGACTTCCCGGTAGGCTTCAGACTGTATCTTGTTCAGGTCGCGCACGCGGTTGCCGCGAATTCTGGCGGCCTCGCCTTTGCCCTCTGACAGAAAACGCTCCGCAATCTGTCGTCGTTCGGAGATCATGCGGTCGTATATTTTCGGCCTGACGCTTTGGTTGTAATTGATTCGTTTGAAGCGAATGTCCAGCAATTCAATGCCGAATACCTCGACCTTTTCAGCAGCGGCATTGAATATTTCATCCTCCACCAGTTTGCGGCCTTTTTGAATCGGTACCAGCGCGCCCCATTTCACATCCTGTTGTGAACCTGCCAGCAATGAATCGCGCAACGGTTCACGGTCCTTGGTGGTGCGGATGATCTCAATCAATTCATGCTTGGCCACGGCGTTGCGTGTCTCACTGCCGAGTATATCGTCGAGGCGTGATTTTGCGCTGCGCTCGTCACGCAGGCGCAGAAAATACTGCAACGGGTCAACGATCCGCCAGCGTGCAAACAGGTCGACCGAGATGTAGAGCTTGTCCTTGGTCGGCATATCGGAGGGATTGCCGTCCCACTCGAGCACTCTTTTATCGATGGGGTTAAGTTCCTGGATGAACGGAACTTTCACTTTCAGCCCGGCCGTGGTGATCGGCTCCCCGACCGGCTTGCCGAACTGGGTGATGATCATCTGTTGTACTTCGCTCACCGTGTAGATCGAATTCATCAGCACAAACGCCGCGACGACGAGGAGCACGAGGCCGCCAATATTCTTAGCTTTACTCATTTCTGCTCTCCTTTCTGTGTGTCCAGATTGAGCAGTGGCAGGATTCCCTGGGATTGCTCATCCACGATGATTTTCGAATGGAGACCGGGCAGAATTTCCTGCATAGTCTCCAGGTAAATGCGCCTGCGGGTCACCTCGGGAGCCTTGCTGTACTCCTCGAACAGGGCATTGAAGCGGGCAGCATCGCCTTCCGCTTCATTGATCCGCTTCAGTCGGTAGCCATCGGCTTCACGGATACGCTGATCTTTCTCACCTTCGGCCAACGGGATGACCCTGTTGTAATCACGCCTTGCTTCATTGATCAGTTTTTCCTTTTCCTGCTGGGCCTGGTTGACCTCGTTGAACGAATCCTGCACCGGACCCGGCGGGTTGATGTTCTTGAGCTGCACCTGGTCGATGCTGATACCCATTTCGTACTTGGTGGCGAGCAACTGCATTTTGACCAGCGCCTCGCTTTCTATTTCCTGGCGGCCGATGGTCAGCACTTCATCAACGGTGCGGTCGCCTACGACCTCGCGCATGACAGATTCGGATACGTGGCGCAGGGTTCCCCGCGGTTGGCGAACCTCGAACAGGAACTTGGCGGGATCGGCGATGCGGTACTGGACAACCCATTCAACCAGCGCTGAATTCAGATCGCCCGTGACCATCACGGTTTCCTGTTGGCCTTCCGTCGGTTTTTGCCAGGGGTCTTGCGCGCCGGGCGTACCGAAACCGAACTCCTGCTTCAACTGGCGTTTAACAGGGACAATTGACGCCACATCGACGCCGAACGGAATCTTGAAGTGCAGACCCGGCGGAACCTCCTTGAGGTATTTGCCGAACCTCTGGATGACCGCGACCGAGTCGCTGGGCACGGTATAAATTGCTGTCCAGGCGAGTATGCCTATTAGTATCACAATGACAAACCCGAAGCGTCCGCGGGAACTGCCGCCGGGTATCATCTGTTTAACCCTGCGCTGCCCGCGCTGGAGGATTTCTCCCAACTCGGGTGGTTGCGTGGCTCCGTTACCCGGTCGCCTGGGGCCGCCGCTATTCTGATTTTGCCAAGACATGCTGTTGCTTCCTTATCGGTAAACGCTAAAAGGCTATTGTATACCCTTGTGGTGAGGGTGTTTAGTCAGTTTGACGGTGGCACTAATCCCTGTCCGGGAAACGAAATCGGCCCAGGTCGGGCTGGTACTGCCGCTCCCGCTGCAGTTCAACCTCGTAAATGGCCTGGCCAAGATTTTTTAAAAAGGGCAGGCCGGTTTCTTCGTATTCATAATTATCATCGTTGAATGTCTGGTTTTCGTTCGTGTAGATGGTCGCAGATAGAATAAATTCAATATTATTCTTAAAATCAACAATATATGCAGCATCTGTTAGAAAACCATAGGCATCGCCGACCTTGTTGAAAATGCGGATATGGGACGGGATTTCCTCAGCGTCGCCACCAAACATGAGAAATTTCACGTAACCGTCGGGGTAGCGTTCTTTATCCCGGTAGGCATCGATGTCACTTTCACCGGGATACATGGACATGTACCTGTACAGGAAGCGGTAATCGTCCTCGCTGAGGCCAAAGCGTTTTCCCGCCCGCACGCTGTCGGGAAACATCAGGTTTCTTATGACATTATGCTGGTCCAGCAGCGCATAGGCGTTTTTGGTGGAAAAGTCCTTGGGCCGTTCCAGGCGTTCGTCATCCACGATTTCCGCCTGGCCGAGCAGTTCTGGTCTCAGCCCAGCATAACTTGCCTTGCTGCGCACCGCATCCTGGCTGTAAACCAGTTCATCGCCGTTGAAGAATTGAACCGGGTTGGTCCACTGGTTTTGTTCCTGGTTCAAAAATGACTCGAGGCGGTGGATGATACGAGTGTCGTAAAAACCTCTCCGGCGCAGAGACTCGTTCAGCTCCTGCTGGCCGATAAATTCGTAAAGCCGGTTGAACGCATCGTTATCACTGACCAGCAGGATTTTCCTGATGTAGTGGCCGACGGATGGCAATCCTGTCGGTGATGTTTCATCGACCCGGGCCTCAGTCTGGAAGTCGGCGGCCGAACCGGTCAGCATAGGCGTGTCCCGGTCAAGCCCGGGCAGGTCCAGGCGGTTCAGCTTTTCCAGGGCCAAGGCAGCTGTTGGCAATTTGACGGTGCTGGCAGGATAAAAGTATTCGCCCGGATCAACGCGATAAACATGCGTCCTGAAATAAGGCTTGTTGTCTGCGTCACGGTCGATCTGCGCGTAGATGATCTGTACGCGGTACTTGTCCGGGTTCTCCGTCACTGTGCCGAAACGTTCGGGTTGGGAGGCGAGCAGGGACTCGAGCGAGCCGGTCCAGGTAGCAGGTCGATCGCAGGCAGTGGTCATGGCAAGTAAGATGCTGAATATCGTGATTCGCATCCGTTAATTGTCGCACAAAGACCGGCCCATTTGTGTCGCAGAAATATGTAACGTGGTGATGAAAATATTACGAAATACACTGCAATCATGGCACCGTTCCAGCTTGCCGGCGGTTTCGGCGGCTAGCATCGTCCGAGCGCTCGAAAAAGCTGCCGATGACATATTAACGCCGGAGAGTGCAAAATAGGTTCACTGAACGACGAGATTATGCCATGGCCAACGAGTACTTCTACCCACCTGTCGAGCCGTATACGACCGGCATCATGAGAGTCGCTGAACCGCATGAACTGTACTGGGAGCAATGCGGCAACCCGGAAGGCGAGCCGGTCATTTTCCTGCATGGCGGTCCCGGCGCAGGTTGCTCCGAGCATGACCGCTGCTTCTTCGACCCGCAGAAATTCCGTATTGTGCTACTGGATCAGCGTGGTAGCGGGCGTTCCCGCCCGGTGGGCGACCTGACTGATAACACGATGGCGGCAACGGCCGGCGATATCGAGCAGCTGCGCGAGTTGCTTGGCATTGAGAAATGGCACGTGTTCGGCGGCTCTTACGGCAGCACCCTGGCGCTTTACTACGCCCAGCAATTCCCCGAGGCGTGCAAAAGCCTCGTATTGCGGGGTATCTGGCTGTTACGCGACGAAGAGATTGATTGGTGGCTTTACCGTATACGTATGATTCAGCCTGAACTGTGGCAGACCTTTGCTGGTTTCATTCCCGAGGCTGAACGCGGTGACTTGCTCGAAGCCTACTGGAAGCGGCTCACGGGCGACGACAGGGAGCTGGCGCTGGAGGCCGCCCGGCACTGGGCGATGTATGAAATCGCCTGTTGCACGCTGTTGCCGAACGAGGAGTTCACCAGCCATTTTGACAACCCGGAATCAACCTGGGCCGTCGCTCGGCTGGAGGCGCATTATTTCCGCAATGTCAAACCGAGGTCCGACTCGATGCTGCTTGATCGTGTTGAGCGTATTCGTCACATTCCGGCCTTCGCTGTGCATGGCCGTTATGACATTGTTTGCTCCGTGAAGAACCTGGTCGACCTGGCCGCAGTCTGGCCCGAACTGGATACCGAAATTTCAGCGGATGCCGGCCATTCATCGCATGAACCGGGGATCACCAGGGAATTGGTGGCAGCAACCGACCGCATAGTGAAAACCGGCAGCCCTGTGAGGGTTTGACGGGCGAGAGCCGCACCCACGGCCACTCAACTTTTAGCTGTGATCATTCAGGCATCGGCGTTGCTGGCATGACTATCGGGCTGGCGAACCAGGCGCCACAGCGCCCAGGCACTCCAGGCGCTGATTAACGGCAACACGATCCAGTAGGGCGTCTCGTTGCCGAGGTTCCAGCCGGGCGCATCTCTTGCTGCAACAACTGCAGCCAGGCACACAACCGGCCAATAGACGGTGATCCCCAGTGCCGCAGCCAGTAAAACCTCGGCCCACCGCCGATTTATCCAGTGGCCGATCAGTCCAAAAGCCAGCAGCGGGATGTAGGTGACCAGGTCGCCAAGCGCAAAGCCATACCAGAACGCCACGCCAACGGCCGACACGACCGTGGCGGGTTCCTGCGTTCCCATCGCGACACCGGCTTCATAGTTGAACGCGGGAATTGCCTGTGCATACACAAGGTAGAGCAGCAATAACCAGCCGGGTGCCTGGATGAACCAGAAATAGCCGTCCCGTTTTTTCATCTCGTTATGCTCCATTCAGGTCCTCATTTAAAGGTGTCGGCTGAATCGACGACGGTGACCTTCTTGACATTCAATTGATAAGCGGCAACTTCGTCATCCTCCGCCAGCACTTCGGCCGGCAACCCCGATTTGACCAAATTGGAATAGCTCATCGGTGACGGGGTGTTGTTGATCAGGCTGTCCGCCAGTGCTTTGGCCTCACTGTCATCGGTGACGATAGTGACGAACATATTGTCGGTCTGCCAGTGTTTCCTGATGGCCTGGTTGACCTCATCGAGCGTGGCC
>JABDPJ010000202.1 GCA_013042835.1 Lysobacterales bacterium | reverse complement strand
CCCATTGAACGGGAGCCTTTCACCAGGCAGGCTACGCCGGGTTTGAGTTGTGTGCGCAGGGCCTTGATCAGGTCTTTCCTGCTATTGAAGTGCATCGCGTGGTCGCCAAACGCTTCAACCGTTGCGGTACTCGAATCCCCCAGCGCGAACAATCGCTTGACGCCCAGGGTTCGTGCGGCATCACCGAGTTCCGCATGCATCTTGTGGCTGTCGGTGCCGAGTTCCTTCATATCACCCAGCACCAGCCAGGGCTCGCCGTCCTGGTTGGAAAGCACCTGTAATGCCGCGTACAACGATGCCGGGTTGGCGTTGTAAGTGTCATCGATAACGGTCCAGCCCGAATGTGCGTGCACCAGGCTGAGCCTGCCGGGAACCGGCTTGACCGCCTCAAGCCCGGCCTTGATCTGAAAAATCGGAATGTCCAGTGCCAGGCAAACCGCAGTGGCCGCCAGCGCGTTGGTCAGGTTGTGCTGCCCGGGCAGCGGTAGCTCCAGCGGAAACTGCCCAACCGGTGTGTTGACCACGACCCCGTCGTCGGTATGGCTGGCCTGGATATGGTCTTCACCGTCACCATTGAAGTAGTAAATACTGCCCGCCTTGTTCATGTCCCGCCACAGTTCGACCCAGGGCTCGGCGGCATTGATAATCGCCACGCCATCTGCCGGCAAGGCGGCAAACATTTCACCCTTGGCGCGCGCCACGCCCTCCTCGTTGATGAAACCCTGCAGGTGCGCCGGGCCAATATTGTTGACGATACCAATCTGCGGCCTTGCGATACGGGCCAGGTAAGCAATATCGCCTGGATTACTGGCGCCCATTTCCAGGACTGCGTAATCATGCGATTTACTTAGCTGGAACAAGGTAAGCGGCAAGCCGAGCTCATTGTTGAAGTTACCCTTTGTCGCCAGCACGGTAGCCTCCTGCCGGAGGACGCTCGCAACCATTTCCTTGACGGTGGTTTTACCATTGCTGCCGGTTATGCCCACGACTTTCGCGGGGCATGACTGACGCCAATCAGCTGCCAGGACACCCAGAGCATCCAATACATCAGTCACTTCCAGAACCGGAATTTCTGTCTCCACCGAGCGGCTCACAAGTGCCGCCACTGCGCCTTGCTTCGCGGCTTGTTCAATATAGTCATGACCATCGAAACTCTGGCCGGGCAGGGCTGCAAACAGCATGCCGGGAGTGACCTGTCTGCTGTCGGTCGTAATACCGGTAAACACGGTGTTGTCGTAAAGCGAACCGCACTCCAGCAGGGCCGCAGCCTGAATAAGACCCATCTTGATCATGCGGCATCCTCCAGTGCGTCGAGGATAATGGCCTCATCACTGAACGGGATTTTATCGTCACCGATCTCCTGCCAGGTTTCGTGGCCTTTACCGGCCACCAGGACAACATCGCCGGCCCTGCAATTGGCAATCGCACGCTGGATGGCAACGGCCCTGTCCGGCTCGATGGTGGCCCGTGCGGGCATTTCCAGGCCGGCTACGACGTCCTCGATAATCCGATTGGCGGGCTCATTGCGCGGATTGTCGCTGGTGACCACGAGGTCATCGGCCAGCAACTCCGCCGCCCGGCCCATTTGCGGCCTCTTGCCCTTGTCGCGGTTACCACCGCAGCCAAAAACACAAATCAAGCGGCCGTCAAGGTGCGCCCGGACCGCCTGCAACGCGCTCTGCAACGCATCCGGCGTGTGGGCATAGTCCACGACCACCAGGGGCTGTCCCTCGTCACCACCCAGGCGCATCATTCTGCCTGGCACCGGCTGCATCAACTCTACCTGGTGCAATACCCGGTGCCAGGGCATGCCAAGCAGTGCCATTGTTCCGGCAGCTGCCAACAGGTTGGACGCATTGAATTCTCCGAGCAGGCCCGTGTGCACCTCTTCCGCCCCCCATGGACCGCTGATGCGCAGCCGCATCCCGCTGATATCCATGGAACGTATTTCGGCTCTTAACTCCGCACCCTTTTCAAGCCCGAAGCTGAGCATCTGCATACCGCCGTTCAGTTCGCCAAACCACTGACGCCCGTAACTGTCGTCATGGTTGATGATGGCAAACGACGGTGCATAGTCGGTAAACAGAAGACGTTTTGCGGCAGCGTAGTCCTCCATGTCCAAATGGTAATCAAGGTGATCGCGGCTGAGGTTGGTGAATATTGCAGCATCGAACTGCACGGTCTGACAGCGCTGCTGATGCAGCGCGTGGGAAGAGACCTCCATCGCAAGCCGTTCTATGCCTGACTTCGCACAGCCTGCCAGTATTTGCTGTAAATGGAGTGAATCCGGTGTTGTCCGCGCACCGCTTTGCAGCGTGCCCACCGATCCATAGCCGAGGGTACCGACCATACCGGCATGGCCGTAAACCCGTTGCCACGACTGCGCCAGGAAGTGCGCGACCGAAGTCTTGCCATTGGTGCCGGTCACGCCGGCAATTGTCATTTGTTCGGAAGGTGCAGCATAAAAACGGGATGCAAGTTCTCCCAGCCTGTCACCCAGGCCGGCGACCTCAATAGCGGGAACACCGAGATCCGGGACAGCTTGCAGGCCATCATGGATAACTGCCACGGCGCCTGCAGCCACAGCTGAACGGGCGTAATCAAGACCGTGGCTCAGCTGTCCCCTGACGGCTACGAAAGCATCGCCACTGGTAATAGTGCGGTTGTCCAGGCCAATCCCGGTAACCCTGGTTTCAGGTGCGTGATCGGCCCAGCCCTCCAGTAATTCGCGCAGTGTCATGGCCAAGACTATTGCCCCCCCACACTGTCGCCGGTGTTGACCAGCATCGTTGGATAATCATCCGGGGGTATATTCAGGATACGCATCGCGCCCGTCATGACATCTGAAAACAACGGGGCCGCAACCAGTCCACCGTAATACTCTTCGCCGGTGGGATCGTTGATAACCACAACACAGACCACGCGCGGGTTACTGGCCGGACCGAAACCGGCAAAACTCGATACATAACTCGAAGCCGCATACCCACCGGTGCTGGCCTTGTGCGATGTGCCGGTCTTGCCGGCAACGCGATAGTTGGCAACGCGCGCCCTGCTGCCGGTGCCTGCCGTGGTTGTCACCGTTTCAAGCATGTTGGCCACGGCCCGCGCCATTTCGGGATCAATGGCGGAAATCGCCGGGCTGCTCGAGCCCTGGATAAACGCCGGCTGACGCAGTTTGCCGCCATTGGCAATGACGGCATAGGCCTGCGCTAATTGTAAAGGTGTCGCGGAAACGCCATACCCATAAGATATGGTTGCCTGCTCCAGGCGCCTCCAGCGGCGGTGATTCCTCAGGACGCCCGCGGATTCACCGGGGAAACCGGTGCCGGTCGCTTCACCAAAACCCAATCGGCTGTAGGTATCCCACATCTGTTCCGGTGTCAGCTGCAGCGCCAGCTGCGTGACTCCAACGTTGCTGGATTTCGTCAGGACTCCGGTCACATCCAGCAAGCCGTAATTGTTGTGGTCGCGGATGGTATGTCCGGAAATGACCGTGTAACCCGGCGACGTCTCCACCGGAGTCGTCGGTACCGCGATGCCGTGCTCCAGCACCGAGGCTATCGCGATCGGCTTCATCACCGAACCCGGCTCGATCACATCGGTCACCGCACGGTTGCGCATGCCACTGGTGTCCTGGCCGGGGTCATGGGGGTTATAGGATGGCTGATTGACCATGGCCAGCACTTCACCGTTGTCCGCATCCAGGACCACCACGCTGCCCGAGCGCGCGCCATGCTGCAGCACGGTGCGTTTCAACTCACGGAAAGCCAGGTATTGCAGCCGCTTGTCGATGCTCAGGCGCAAGTCCTGGCCAGGTACGGCTGCCTCAATGAGTTCAGCCTCCTTGATGGCCTGCCGCTTGAGGTCGACAATAATGCGCTTGCTGCCCGGACGCCCGGCAAGCCAGCTGTCATAGGCGAGCTCCAGGCCTTCCTGGCCGACATCGTCGATGTTGGTAAACCCGATGACATGCGAGGTCACCTCGCCCGCCGGGTAAAAGCGGCGGTATTCTTTTTGCAGGTAAACACCGTGAATGTCCAGTTCCCGGATTTGCTCCGCAATATACGGACTCAACCGCCTTTTCAGCCAGACAAACTTCCTATCGTCACGCTGGGCGATCTTGCGTTCGAGTTCTTCCGCCTCGCGAATGATCTCGTGCTCCGGCGTTCCTTCAGGAACCAGCAACGCTGCCAGCGGCTTGATCTTTTCGGGGTATTCGATCAGTTCACTGGGGTTGACCCAGACGGATTCGACCGGCGTGCTTACCGCCAGCGGCTCACCGTTCCGGTCAGTAATGACACCGCGTGTGGATGCAATAGGGACTTTCCGCATATAACGGGCTTCTCCCTGGCCCTGCAGAAAGTCGGTGTCCATGATCTGTAGGTAGACCGCGCGTGCGGTCAGCGCCACTGAGCACAGCATAAAAATCAGCAACAGGGCGTAAAGCCTGCTGCCGGGTGCATTTTGTCTGCTCTTTTTGCTCAAGGACGAACGACCAATATGTGTGTCTCGTCAGGCTGCTGCATTTGCAGAACCTCACGTGCTTTTGTTTCAATATGGCTGGCATCTGCCAGCCAGCCCTGTTCAATCTGTAATCGGCTCCACTCGGCCAGCCCTTCATCCTGGCGCGCTTCGAGCGCACTCAGCTCGACGGCAAGCTGGCGGGTCTGATGACGGGTATACACCACGCCCAGCGCGGTGCTGACGTCCGCTACCAGTACTAAAAACAGAATCAGTATTTGTGCATTCAAGCTAGACCCCGCTAACACCTGTCATTCCTGCTGTGTTGCGGAACCTATCTTTTCCGCAACCCTCATAATTGCACTGCGTGCCCTGGGATTTGCGGAGATTTCCTGCTCGGAGGGGCGAATAGCCTTGCCAATCAACTTCAGTCTCGGCGACCAGTCCGGGTGCGCAGGTATATTGCGGCGGACCCGGCCCGGTCTTGCGGCTTCTCTAAATGTCCGCTTGACCAGGCGGTCCTCCAGAGAGTGAAAGCTGATCGCCACCAGCCTACCTCCCGGGCGCAATTGCCTGATTGCAGCGTCCAGCCCGGAGGCCAGATCACCCAGTTCGTCATTGACAACAATTCGGATTGCCTGGAAGCATCGTGTAGCCGGATGCTTCTTTTCGTGTTTGCCTATCGTGCTTTCGATAAGCTCCGCCAGCTGCGTTGTAGTTTCCAACGGTTGCTGCTGCCGGGCATTCACAATACTCCGGGCAATCCTGCGCGCATGGCGCTCCTCTCCAAACTCCCAAAACACGCGGGACATTTCCCGCTCCGGTGTTTCCGCCAGCCACTCAGCGGCCGAAACACCCGTTGTTGGGTCCATCCGCATATCCAGCGGGCCTCCGTTCCTGAACGAAAAGCCTCGCTCCGGATCGTCCAGTTGTGGTGAAGAAACTCCAAGATCAAGCAAAATGCCATCCAGGTTTCTTTCTATTTGCCACTCCCGGACCATGCGGTCCATTTCCGCAAAACTACCCTGGACAATGGAGAAACGGGGATCATCGCCCCACTCTTCCAAACCCGCCGCCACCGCCTGCGGATCTTTATCCAGGGTATATAAGCGTCCTTGCTCGGTCAGCCTGGCCATAATGGCCCGGCTGTGTCCTCCCCTGCCAAAGGTTGCATCGAGGTAATTACCGTCTCCCCGAACCCTGAGTGATGAAACCGCTTCTTCCAGCAAAACTGCTTGATGCTGGTATTCGTTCATCTGCTCAGGTCATATCCTCTGGTCTTAAGTTCATTCGGCTCAGCCTCATAAAATGTGCTCTACAGCACGAGACTGGCCATTTCGTCCGATGCCTGCTCATCCATGTTTGACTCTTCCTCGATGCGCTTGGCGTTCAGCGTATTCTCATTCCATATCTCGAAACGGTTACCCATGCCCAGCATGACCACGCGTTTCTCAAGACCCGTCACCTGCCGCAAGCTGGGTGGTAACAGGATCCGGCCACTGCCATCCGGCTCGACGGCCGTGGCGCTACCTACCAAACGGCGTTGCAGCGCCCTGTGGTTGGGGTTAAAGCTGGGCAGCGCCATGACTTCGTCACGGACCCGCTCCCAGGTTTGTTCCGGCTGAAGCCACAACGAACCTGAATCGAATGCGCTATAGGTGAGCACCATGCGGTTATCGCACTGCTCTGCCAGGGATTCTCGGTACCGCATGGGTATTGCGAGCCGCCCTTTCGCATCCAGGTTTATTGCCGTTTCACCAAAAAACACCTAAACCCCACTTAATTATTCGTTTCTACCACAAATTCCCACATTTATGCACGATAGTGTCTCAAAGACGTAATGTCAAGGAAGTCAACGGGATTAGAGCAATAAAGAAAGGCCGGCGGGCGACGCAATTATGGCAGTCCTGTGGCGCCTGCGAAACAGAAATCCTACATGTTGCGTTCCAGCGCGCCAGAGCATCCCAGATATTGCGTTTTGGTGAACTGTGTGGCCGTGCCTGGCGTCGCTGCAGGGGGCTTGAACTGAGACACGCCGCGAGTACATCCCTGTAGTCTCGGAGCCGGCATCCATGCCGGCTACGGTCTCATCCTAAGCCCCCTGCATCCCCGCTCGGGAAGGCAGTACCGGCGCGACAGGCAAGAATATAGGAACGCTATGGGGTGAAGGAAGCTCAAGCTCAATCGTGCCAGAACAAGCCAGCTACCTAAAGACTGGAGGAACTTGCAGGTTCAAAACCTGTAAGTGGGGCCTATTTCGCAATTCTGGCGCAGGTCAGGTGCGATTGCGCGCCGGGCTGGACTGAACCCCATAGCAGCGCTATGGGGTGAAGGAAGCTCAAGCTCAATCTGGCCAGACCAAGTCAGCCACCTAA
>JABDPJ010000199.1 GCA_013042835.1 Lysobacterales bacterium | reverse complement strand
GGCCAGCAGCAACGCGTCGCGATCGCACGGGCACTTGCTGGCGAGCCCCGTTTTTTACTGGCCGATGAACCGACCGGAAACCTCGATTCGCAGATGGCCCTGAGTGTCATGGAGCTGATATCGGAGATCAACCGCAACGGCACCACCATCATCATGGTGACCCATGACCCGGCACTGGCCGAAATGGCCAGCAGAAACGTACACATACTCGATGGGCGCGTCAGTAACGGCGACGCGGATGTTCCAATAGCCCGGGCGGTTAGCGCTTAAGGAGGCAAGATGTTTTCCTATTATCTCAAACTGGGCTGGCTCAGTATTCGCCGCAACCCCTTGCTGAGCGCATTGATGGTCGCCGCGATCGCCGTCGGCATCGGCGCCTGCATGACCATCATCACTGTTAACTACGTGATGTCGAGCAACCCGATCCCGCACAAATCGGAACAGTTGTTTTACGTCCAACTCGATAGCTGGGACCCCAACAACCAGGGCGATGACGGCTTTGAACCACCCGATCAGATGACCTATATCGACGCCATGGCCTTGATGAAAGCCGGCAAAGCCTACCGGCAGGTCGCCAGCAACCGCTCAAGCCTCGTACTTGAACCACAGAACGAAGATGAGAGACCCTTTTCAGTCGATGCGCGCAACACCTGGAGCGATTTCTTTCCCATGTTCGACCTGCCCTTTATATATGGCAGCGGCTGGGATGACACGGCCGACAGGAGCCTCGAGCGCGTAGTGGTGCTCAGCAAGGAGATCAATGAGCGGGTGTTTGGCGGAGAGAACCCGGTCGGCCGCAATGTTCGATTGAACGGCATGGATTTCCAGGTGGTGGGCGTCATCGATGACTTCCTGCCTGTACCCAAGTTTTATGACGTTACCAACGGCGCTTTCAATGAACCGGAGGAAATCTACATCCCGTTCAATGTGGCCGTTGAGTACGACCTTCCACGTAACGGCAACACCAACTGCTGGAAGCCGTTTGACGAGGGCATCGAAGCTTTCCTGAACTCGGAGTGTGCCTGGATCCAGTTCTGGGCGGAGCTGAGAAACGAGACGGAAAAGCGTGAATACATGGCATTTCTCAATGCCTATGCCGAACAGCAAAAACAACTTGGGCGCTTTCCCAGGCCGCTCAACAACCAGCTCAGCGACGTCATGGAGTGGATGGAAAAGGAGGAAGTTGTAGAAGACGACGCCCAGGTCATGCTGGGTCTTTCTCTGCTGTTCCTGGTTGTCTGCCTGCTCAATACCATTGGCTTATTGCTGGCCAAATTCATGGGCAAGTCAGGCGACATCAGCCTGCGCAGGGCGCTCGGCGCGACACGCGCCAATTTATTCACACAACATATGATCGAGTCCGGAATGATCGGCCTGGGCGGCGGCGTCCTGGGCCTGGGCCTGACCTGGCTGGGCCTGCGCGGCATAGAAATGCTGTTCGGCGACTTTGTTGAAAACCTGGTGGGCCTTGACTGGGTCATGGTGCTGACCGCCATTGGCCTGGCGATTCTCTCCGCTTTGCTGGCCGGACTGTATCCCACCTGGCGCGCTTGCAGAGTCGTACCTGCCAGCCAACTGAAAATTCATTAAGGAGCAGAGCATGGAACTAGGACCTATCTGGCGCGCACTGTTACGCAACAAGACCGGCGCGATCCTGATCGCACTGCAGATCGCCGTCACCATGGCCATCATGGTCAACGCCATTTCCATCATGCAGGAACGCAGCAGCATGATGGCGCGCCCCAGCGGCATTGACGAGCAAAACACCTTCATCCTCTCCAGCGACGGTTTTGCCGCGGATTTCAACGAACGCGTAACCGTTGAAGAGGACCTGGCGGCCTTGCGGGCCATGCCCGGCGTCGTGAATGCCATCCAGTCAAACTCCATCCCGTTGTCGGGTGGCGGCTGGTCAATGGGGTTGCAAACTGAACCGGGCGCTGAGATTGACGGCACCGGGGTGGCGGTGTATTTCGTCGATGAACATGGCCTGGAAACTTTCGGGCTCAACCTGGTCGCCGGGGAAAACTTCAGTGCCACCGATATCGCCTGGCGGGGCAGGTCTGAAACCAGTTGGCCGGACAAAACGATCATTACGCGCGCGATGGCTGCGGCGCTGTACCCGGATGACCCCGGCAGCGCCCTGGGTAAAACCGTGTATATCAACGATGACGAACCGCTGGTGATCACCGGCATCATCGAACAGATGCAGGCGCCATGGAACGGCTGGGACGGCGTCGAGCGAGTCATGCTGACACCCAACTATACCCTGTTCGGTGGGGCCGACTATATTATCCGCACCGAACCCGGCAGACGGGATGAGCTGATGCCGCAGGTCGAGGCGTTGCTCGCTGAACGCAACCGTGATCGCATCGTGCGCTCCATGCGCAGCATGGAAGAGATCCGTGAGAGAAGTTACCGCGGCGATTCATCCATGATCAAAATCCTGGCGTTCACCATAATTCTGCTGATTGCTGTCACCTCCCTCGGCATTGTCGGCCTGGCCAGTTTCAGCGTTAACCGCAGAACCAAGCAAATCGGCACCCGGCGGGCGCTGGGCGCCAGTAAAGTGGCTGTCCTGCGTTACTTCATGACGGAAAACTTCATCATCAGCCTGATAGGCGTGGTGATCGGCGCAGCACTCACCATTGGTCTTAACATCGTGATGATCGAAGCGTTCAGCCTGACACGGATCGCCTGGTACCTGGTGCCGGCGGCCATGTTGATGCTGCTGGTCGTCGGGCAACTGGCGGTCCTCGGACCGGCAAAAAGGGCTGCGTCGGTACCTCCGGCGGTCGCAACCAGGACGGTCTGACAACGAAACGGCGCTAAAGCCCGCGCATCCACTCCGGGCGCAGGTGAACGGAACCGGGTTGCTCCAACGCGGCCCGGACCGTGTCCAGCAGGCGCTGCTTGTCTCTGCCAAGGGTGCCTTTCAGGACCAGGTAGTTGGAGGCGTGGTCACTTCGGAATATCGTGCTTTCAAGCTCCAGGTTGTCGAGTAACCAGTACATTTCCTGGAACAGGCCCGCCTGGTCCAGTGGCTCAAATTCTCCTCCGAAGCCTCGCTGATAACGCTCGACACCTCCTGGGAAACTGACGACTAGCGTGGACAGGTACTCCGGCTGGGCCGCGCTCATCAGGCGGGCGGAATTGACCGCGTGCTGTTCGCTGTAGCGTTTACCGCCCATGCCGTTGAGGATCATCACCGAACTTTTCGCCCCGGCCGCCTTGATTTTTCTCAGGGCCGCCAGCGAACTGTCAAAGGTCTCGCCCTTGTTGACGCGCTCCAGCACCAGGTTATCACCGGATTCACAACCCACGTAATACAGGCTGAGACCCATGTCATTGAGTTCAGCGAGTTCTTCGGCGGTTTTGTTTTTCAGGTTACGCGGCAGGCAGTAGGAAGAAACACGCTGCACGGCCGGCAGATAGGTGTTGATAGCCTGCATGATTAACCTGAGGCGGCGGAATGACAGCGTCATGGCATCACCGTCGGCAAGGAAAATCCGCCTGACCCGGGTCCCGGAGGCGGCAATTGCAGCCAGTTCCTGCTCTATCTGTTCCGGCTGTTTGAAACGGAAGGCCTTCTGCGGCTGCGTGTACATTTCGCAGAAAGTGCAGTTGTTCCAACTGCAGCCGATGGTCACCTGCAATATCAGGCTGTAAGCCTCGGAAGGCGGCCGGAAGACGGGTTCAACGTAGGGCGACAGGTTCATGCCTCGATTATGGGCTTAAACGGCTGGGTTGAAAATAAGCAGGAAAATAAAAAGGGGTCCAGGTTCAATTGTTTTCTGCAATTGAACCTGGACCCCTCGAAGGTCTTTTATCCGGAAGACTCCCGGTCAGCTCGTCTTAAGCTCTCCGTCTGAAGGCGCCAAAACCAAACAACCCCATGAGAACCATCAGCACGAGCAGCGCCCATTGTGACAGTGTCGGGACCGGTACATCCTCTATCAGTACAGGCTCGCCAACATAGTTGACGATTTGCGCAACCTGCGCAGGGCTAAGGTCGCTCGTCAGGCTGGGGTCGACAGTGGACAGGGATTCAAACATCATGGCATTGGCCATGGCATTGGCTGTATCGGTATCGCCGGTGCCATCAATCTCGGCGATGCCACCGAAAAACACCAGGCTCTGGGTCGCAAAGGCCGGCACCGTCAGCGTAAAGGTGGCTCCCATACCCTGTGGTCCCGCGCAGTTGAATACGGTCTGCGTGTAGCTGTCGGGCGTGACAACAGCGCCCGGCGTCGCAAACGCCGTGGTGTTGATTTCGCTGCTGCCATCCCAGGTAGTGACCCAGCTGTCTGCCAGCGTGTAACTGGTATCACCTGATGAAGTACCAACAATTGTTGTGCCACTATCCGAGCCGAAGTTATTGGCCACCTCAACCGCTACGGTGATTGGAGACCCGCTTGGGTTGGCGAAAGTCACCAGGGAGCG
>JABDPJ010000196.1 GCA_013042835.1 Lysobacterales bacterium | reverse complement strand
GGCCAGCATACCGGCCTGGCCGGATTGACTACCGGCCACACGTACCCAACCGGGTCCTATCCACTGACCCTCGGCGGTGATGGCCGACGTTCCATCCAGCTTGCCTTCAACCTGCCCGAAAGCGGATTCGAGGGAAGTTGCGATCCGGACACGGTTGAGTTGTGCCGTAATAACATCCGGAGCAGTGACCTTTTCGGCCAGGCTTCCCGGCACTGTCTCAACGCCGGACGCCTGGCTGCCAAGGATGGATAAATCAAAGTCTGTTTTGCTGTCGGTGGCCAGCACACCAAGCGCTGGCGACAGGTCCGCAGGCTGGTCAACCAGCACCGATTCCAGCCAGAACCCCAGAACCGTTTCAGCGGCTGCTTCCCAGCCCGGCGCGACTTCCAGGCGCTCAACCAGGCGGGGAGCCGATTCAAGGCCATTGGATTCAAGCCAGGCAAGCCCGTTATCGTTTGCTCTCGCTGCCTGTTGCAGTGCTTTAAGTGATTCGAGCCGGCCCTCGCGCCGGTTGATTTCACCCAGTAATTCGTGCTGTTTGCTGGTGCTGGCCTGCAGAGCCTGGCGTCTGTCAGCAAGACTTTGCCGGTCTTTCTCCAGCCGTTGCTGCTGTTTACTCAACTGCCCCGCCAGCAGCTCAGCCTGCTTTTCCAGGTCTGCAACTTCGAAGCTCAATGAACCGGTATCAGTACCTTCACTTTCACCCGCCAGGTCCTTTAAACGGTTTGCGGCATCCTGCATGCGGCCGTCGAGCATCTCCAGGGTCGCTTGTTGACTATCGGCCTTGCGGTTTAATTCGTTGTTCTTAACATGGTGCTTTTCGAGGCTTTCCTGCCATTGGGCTACTTCGACTTCTGCCTCCTGCATCTCGGCATCGGCGCTGACTTCCTCCTTTTGCGCCGCTTCAAAGGCGGGCTCGACCTCGGCAAGTTTTTTGGTCAGGTCCTCTACCTGCGCCCGGTCCAGAACCATGTGCTTTTCCATGTCCTGCAGGGAAGCGGAAGTCTCCTCGTATTCTTTCTTTTGCCGGGTCTGTAATTCGCGGCTGTGCTGGATGGTCTGTTCCAGGCGCGCGATCTCACTGCCAACTGAATAGAGTTCACCCTGGACCTGGTTGAATGCCTCACCGGCGGCGGCCTGTTCCTGGTGCAGGGCTTCCATGCGCGCCTCGGCAGCGCGTTGTTCGGCCAGCTGCTCCTGCATCGCGGTTTCCTGCACGGCGAGCCCGGAGCGGCCCGTGTCGGCATCGTTCTTCAGTGACGACCATTGCAGGGTAAGCAAGCTTGACTGGAGTTCGCGCTGCTCAATCTTCAGTTTCTTGTAGCGTTCCGCAGCATTGGCCTGCCGTTTCAGACGGCTGAGGTGGCCGGCTATTTCCTCGCGCAGATCGGTCAGACGATCGAGATTTTCGCGCGTGTGCTTGATGCGGCGTTCGGTTTCCCTGCGGCGCTCCTTGTAGCGAGAAATCCCGGCCGCTTCTTCGAGGTGTGAGCGGACCTCCTCGGGACCGGCCTCCACCACCTGCGAAATCATGCCCTGTTCGATGATCGAATAACTCTTCGAACCAAGCCCCGTGCCCAGGAACAGGTCGCGGACATCCTTGCGCCGGCAGCGGGTGCCGTTGAGGGTGTATTGCGATACCCCGTCCCGGCCAACGATGCGCTTGACGGAGATTTCGTTATATCCGGCAAACTCGCCCGCGATGCGGCCGCTGCTGTTGTCGAATACCAGTTCAACGCTGGCGGTTCCGACCGGCTTGCGGCTGCTTGAGCCGGAAAAAATGACATCGGCCATGGATTCGCCGCGCAGCACCTTGGCCGACCCTTCACCCATGACCCAGCGCACCGCGTCAATAATGTTGGATTTACCACAACCGTTGGGTCCGACGATACCAGTCAGGTTGGTAGGCGCAGTGAAGGTGGTGGCGTCAACGAACGATTTGAAGCCGGCAAGTTTAATCGCAGTCAGTCGCATAGATTGAATCTGTGGTCAGAGATGAGTAAAGTGCCCACCCAATTTTTGTTATCTGGAGTAATTTTATGGCGACCCAGCCCAGTCGGGAACTGGAACTGTTTCCAAACCCCCAGCCAGAACGTGATTATACCATTCGAATCACCATTCCGGAGTTTACCTGTTTGTGTCCGAAGACCGGTCAACCGGATTTCGCGACGCTTGTGCTCGAGTATATTCCGGAGCAGCAGTGTGTTGAACTGAAATCTCTCAAAATGTATGTCTGGAGTTTCAGGGACGAAGGTGCATTTCATGAAGCGGTCACCAATGAAATCCTTGATGACCTGGTCAGGGCAACCGCGCCCCGCTTCATGCGTTTGACTGCCATATTCAACGTTCGCGGCGGCATCGATACCACCGTGGTGGCGGAACACCGGCAGGAGGGTTGGCAGGCGCCGCCCGCCGTTAAGTTGCCGTAAATCAACTTACAGTTCATCGCTGGCTACCGCATCGATGGCCAGCGCGTGAATATCGGTCTGCATCATGTCGTCCAGGGCAGCGTAGACCGCGCGGTGACGGGCCAGCATTCTCATGCCGTTGAAACGCGCGCTGACGATCGAGACGCTGAAATGCCCCATGCCGCTTTTCGCGCCCTCATGACCTGCGTGCTTGTGGCTGTCGTCTTCGATCGTCAGCATTTCCGGTTCAAAAGCTGCTTCGAGCAGTGCACGGATTCGGTCGACACGCCTGGCGTTCATCGCGGACACCTCATGGCAGGGCCCTGATAAACGGCCGTACGTCAACGTATTCGTAAACACCAGCATCCGCGTAGGGATCGGCAGCGGCCCATTGTTGCGCATCTTGCAGCGTATCGAACTCGGCTATGATCGTCGAGCCGCTGAAGCCGGCAGGTCCGGGATCGCCGGAATCAATGTTTGGCATTGGCCCTGCAACCAGTAACCTGCCCTGCTCTATCAGCGCCTGGAGTCGTTCCAGGTGAGCCGGGCGGGCGGCTTTCCGTGCTGCAAGGCTGTTTTCGCGATCCGACGCATGGATGACATACCACATAAACACATTTCCTGTTTGCTGGCCGAAGTGTACCTTAATGGTGTTTTTGCTCAAGGGTAAACAAGGGTTTTTTTTGCAATGGAATTCACGTATCTTGACCCGCTGTTCTACAAACGGATCCTGACTTGACCTGATACGGTCCGGTTGGGCGAATACATTGGGCAGATTGTCCCAACACAGGTAAAATACCGGCAACATGAGCGAGCGAATCGAAATCAACCCTTATGGCGCCAAACCGCGCCAGCTTGACCATATCGTGGGGGTTCTTATCCGTGGCGGTTTAATCGCCTACCCGACCGATTCCGGTTATGCGCTGGGCTGGCGGTCCAACAACCGCAAGGCCCGCGACCGGGTCATCCGCCTGCGCGAACTGGATCGTCATCACCACTTTACCTATTGCTGCCGGACCATCTCCGAGATCAGCACCCTGGTCAAGGTTCAGAATTCCGATCACCGCCTGATACGGCAACTGACGCCCGGCCCCTATACATTTGTGCTCGAATCCACCGGCCGAGTGTCACGTAATGCCCAACTGGATAACCGGCGAACGGTGGGCGTGCGTATACCGGATCACCCCTTCGTTCAGGGCATGCTCAAAATACTCGACGAACCCCTGTTGAGTTCATCACTTATCCTGCCGGATCCGGACGGTAAAATCATGGATAGTGAAGACCTGTACGATGAGGTTTACGGACAAATCGACCTGTTCGTGGACGCCGGCTATTGTCCGCTTGAACCAACCACCTTGATCGACATGACCAGCGGACAACCCATCGTGCTGCGCCTCGGCGGAGGCGTGGTAGACTTTATCTGAAATGGAATCCAAAAAATACCAGACAACGGTGACCGCAGACAGGGAAGGTGACCAGGAGGAGATGCCCTTTGCCCTGGTGCAGGGCCAGCCCATTACAGAAGTCCCGCACGACCTGTACATTCCACCGGATGCGCTTGAAGTTATTCTGGATGCTTTTGAAGGACCCCTGGATCTTCTGCTCTACCTGATTCGCCGGCAAAACCTGGATATCCTCGATATCCCCATTAATGAAATCACCCGGCAATACGTCGAATATATTGAAATGCTGCAGGAGATGCAGTTCGAACTGGCGGCCGAATACCTCGTCATGGCCGCGATCCTGGCAGAGATCAAGTCCCGCATGCTGCTGCCTCGCCCGGCCGTCGAAGATGGTGAAGACACCGATCCCAGGGCGGAACTCGTCAGGCGCCTGCAGGAATATGAACGCTTCAAGCAGGCCGCTGAAGACCTCGATGAATTACCCATGGTGGGACGGGATTTTGCCCTGACGGAAGCATTCGTGGAAAACAAGTCTGTCGTTCGCCTACCACCAAAAGTCGAACTACGCGAGATTCTCACGGCGCTCAAAGACGTCATGAGCCGCGCCGAACTTTTTTCCAGCCACCAGATAGCCGGCGAGCCGCTCTCGGTACGCGAGCGCATGTCGCGCATCATGAATGCGCTGCGCGACAACCCGTATATGGAGTTCCATCGTTTGTTTGATCCGGAGGAGGGCCGCGCGGGGGTGGTCGTCAGTTTCCTGGCGCTGATGGAATTGACCCGGGAACAACTCATCGACCTCGTTCAGCATGAACCTTTCGGTCAAATCTATGTAAAATCACCCGAATCATGAGCGGGATGAATTCACTGAATCACGGCCGGGTGCCGTGGAGCCGGCCAGCACAACAATGACTGACAAGAACGAAATGACACAATCAATGATCAAGGGCCAACAGCTGCAACAAATACTGGAGGCCGCCCTGCTGGCGGCAGGACAACCACTTTCCCCGGTCCAGCTGGCAGCATTGTTCAGTGATGAAGAAAGGCCCCCTACCGGCGAGATCAGCCGGGCGCTGGAGCAATTGCGGGTGGATTGCGCCGAACGGGGCATAGAGTTGCGCAAGGTTGCCAGTGGTTACCGCCTGCAAGTCAAGCAGGAACTGAACGAATGGGTATCGCGACTTTGGAAAGAACGTCCGCAGCGCTATTCCCGGGCGCTGCTTGAAACCATGGCCCTGATCGCCTACCGGCAACCGATCACACGCGGAGAAATTGAATCCGTGCGCGGCGTCTCGGTCAGCACCAACATCATTCGTACCCTGCAGGAAAGGGAATGGATTCGGGTCGTTGGTCATCGGGACGTGCCGGGCAAGCCTGCCCTTTTTGGCACGACAAGGACATTCCTCGACTCGTTTAACCTGCAAAACCTTGACGACCTGCCAACGCTTGCTGAAATCCGCGACATGGAAAACCTTGAACCCGAGTTACAACTCGATCCCGCACCACCGGCCGCAGATTTGCGCGAACCGGAACACGGCGCGCAAACACAAGCCCCCGGTGAGGATACAGACCCGGCAACGGACGCGGCGGATGATGACGAAGACCGGGATTCGACCGAGCAGCCCGGCGCCGCGGCGGATTCCGGAGACAACGCACAGCAATGAACGAGCCAAAGAAACCGCAACGTGCAGGGACATCGCCCAAAGGGGAAGCGGACGCAAAACAGGAACAGAAAGGCGAACGGCTGCAGAAAATCATGGCCACCGCCGGCCTTGGCTCGCGACGGGCCCTGGAACGCCAGATCAAGAACGGCGAAATCCGCGTCAACAACGAGGTCGCCAGGATCGGACAGACTGCCAGCGCCGGTGACCGGATCAGCTTTGACGGCCGGGAATGGAGCGTCGTCGATACGCAACGCCCCCAGCGCAACCTGGTGTATAACAAACCGACGGGCGAAGTCACCACCCGTTCCGATCCGCAAGGGCGCCCCACCGTCTTCGACACCCTGCCGGCCATCCGCGGCGCCCGCTGGATAGCCGTTGGCAGGTTGGATATCAATACCAGCGGCCTGTTGCTGATGACCACCGATGGCGAACTGGCCCATGCCATGATGCACCCCTCGAATAAGGTGGACCGCGAATATGCGTGCCGCATTTTTGGCGAGGTGGATGCGGAGAAACTGGCCAACCTGAAATCCGGGGTGATGCTGGATGACGGCATGGCGCACTTCAGTGACATCCAGCCGGCCGGTGGTGAAGAGGGTAACCGCTGGTTCCATGTCACCCTGCTCGAGGGCCGTAACCGCGAAGTCAGGCGTCTTTGGGCATCTCAAGACCTTACCGTCAGCCGCTTGAAGCGCGTGCGCTATGGCGCCGTTTTTCTGCCCAAGCGTTTGCGCATGGGTGATTGGGCCGAGCTGACGGAAGCAGATCACAAGGTTCTCAGGGAGGATGTCGGACTGGGCCCGTTGCCGGTCCACCTCGGCCTGAAATCCGAAAAGGGCCAACGGCAGTCCGACAGGCGCAAGCGCCACAAAAAGGCAGGCGCACGCAAAAAGCCGACGCGTTACAAGAACGTGGACCGACGCTGAGCCCCGGCCGCCCTGCCGCTATGGATTTCAAACAGATACAGCAGCTGTGTTCGGACTACCTGTCGGAAATCATGGCCGCCGATCCTGCGCATGATATTTCCCACGTCAGAAGGGTTGTCCAGAACACCATCGGCTTAACCCGGTCTGAGAACGGCAACCCGGCAATCACGTTGCCGGCGGCCTGGTTGCATGATTGTGTCTCGGTCCCCAAGGACTCGCCCCTGCGTGGGCAGGCGTCCAGGCTGGCTGCGGATGAGGCGGTTCGCTTTCTGAAATCCATCGATTACCCCGCTGAGCTGCTGCAACCGATCCACCACGCCATCGAGGCGCATAGCTTTTCCGCCGACCTTGATACCGAAACACTGGAAGCGCGCATCGTGCAGGATGCAGACCGGCTCGAAGCCATTGGCGCTATTGGCATTACGCGTTGCTTTCTGACCGGGGGGAGTATGGGTACGCCCCTGTATGAACCTTCAGACCCGTTTGCACAACACCGAGAACCCGATGATCGCCAGTTCACGCTCGATCATTTTTATTGCAAGCTGCTGGGCTTGACGGCGACCATGAAAACGGACGCAGGCCGTGCCGAGGCTGAAAAACGCACGCAATACATGCATGCCTTCCTGCGACAGCTGGCAGCGGAGATCGGTCACCCGCCGCCGGGTGCCTGATGGTGCGGCTCAATCCTTGAACGTCACCGTTGACTGGCGGGTTCTATCAACACTCAGGCGGGTGATATCCGGACGCGAGTAGTGTCCTGATGGGTCGAAATTCTGGCGTTCCCGCCTGATCATTTCCATATCCAGCTCAGCAGTGAACAAACCCTCTGTCTCTACCTGTGGCTCCAACAGCCATTGCCCGTCAGGGCCGGCAATACATGAACCGCCGTCCGTCAACCAGCCACTGGCGGACCGTTTCACGCTGGCCGCGTGCGGAAAATCATCCGAAATCCAGTCAGCGTGCATCAGTCCGGACACCGAAAGTACGTAGGAGCGTGATTCACGCGCGATAAAGCGCGTGATATCACCGGTATTCCTGATGCTTCCTGGCCAGGCGGCGACATGCACGTTTTCTCCCTGCCCGTAGAGCGCTGCCCGCGGCAGCGGCATCCAGTTCTCCCAGCAATTCAGGCCACCGACCCTGAAGCCGTGCAAATCATGCACCTGCAAACCATGTCCATCACCCGGCGACCATACCAGCCGTTCATCATAGGTCGGACAAAGCTTGCGGTGAACCGAGGCGATCTGCCCTTTCTCATTGATGTAAACCAGGCTGGCGTAAAGGCTTTGGCCGCCGCGGTCGGCCGGGCGTTCTATGCAACCGAGATAAACTGCAATCGAGTGTTGGCTGGCAAGCCTGCACAGCGTCTGCAGGTCACCCGCCTCGACATCAACGGCCTGCGATGAATAATGGGCGAACAGATCCTTCTGCAACGCCGAATCGAATTGTGCCCCGTTGGTCAATTCAGGCCAGAAGGGGTAGCCCGGCACCAGGGCCTCACCGAACGCGATCAGCTGGCTGCCGGCCGCACCCGCCTGTAGAACTGAATCCGCTACTTTCTCAAGCGTCGCCGCCCGGTCCAGCCAAACGGGTGAAATCTGCGCCAGTGATACCTTTAAACTGGGATTACCGGCCATGGTCAATCCTTGTGCTGGCCATGATCTGCATTGTAAATCGCTCCTCCATCTTCGCGATATAGCGCCAGGACCGCGGCTGCCTCAGCCCTTAACACGCTGCATTGCACAACAATGCCCCTGCGTTGTAATGATCTGACCCATTGGTCGGGCTTGTCGCCCTCATCAAATCCGGCCGACTCGGCATCTTTCTTGCGCGCACCACAAATCAGGCTTTTTACGCCGGACCACGGCACCGCACCAAAACACATCGCGCAGGGCTCACAGGTGGTTACCAGTTGCAAAGGTCCCGCGTGAGACAGGTTCCATTCACCCAGGGCGGTTTGCGCCAGTGACAGGGCCACGATCTCGGCGTGAGCCACGGATAATCCGCTTGTCGTTACGAGGTTGACGCCGGCGGCAACCAACTCACCGGTTTGTTCATTCACCACCACCGCGCCAAAAGGCCCGCCGGTTTTCTGGTGGATATTCTCCTGGGCCAGTGCGATGGCCAGGCGCATGCGTACGCTGATGGTTGACAGGGGTTCCTGCCAGTCCTCCAGGAAAGGTTCCACCCAGCCGGGCAATCCGAAACTGCAATGGCTACTGATCATCATGCTGTAAGTTTAGTGCACGGGGAAATGCACTGCATCACAAGCCTTGACCCAGGCGCCGCTGGCGGTTGATTTCATACAGGCAAACCCCGGTGGCGACAGAGACATTGAGACTCTCAACCTGGCCGGCCATGGGAATACTGACCAGGTAATCACACAGTTCACTGGTCAGGCGGCGCATACCACTGCCTTCGCTGCCCATCACCAGGGCCAGCGGGCCTGTCAGGTCCGTTGCATAAAGCTCGTCACCCGCCACGCCACTGGTGCCGGCCAGCCAGATGCCGCGCTCTTTCAGCTTGCGCAACACGCGCGCCAGATTGGTTGCGCGGATGACAGGTAAGGTCTCGGCGGCGCCGCAAGCCGCCCTGCGCACAACCGGTGTGATGTCGGCGGAACGGTCCTTGCATATCACCACCAGGTGCGCCCCGGCAGCGTCTGCGGTACGCAGGCAGGCGCCGAGGTTATGCGGGTCCTGGATGCCATCCAGCACCAGGATGAGCGGTGTGCCTTCGATCGCGTCCAGGATACTTTCGAGACGGCTCTCGTTGGTCACGTTGCCACCTTTGAACGCTGCCACGACGCCCTGGTGCCGCTGCTGTCCGGACAGTCTGTCCAGCTCTGCAGCCCCGACTTTAAACACCGCTACGCCGGAACCGTGAGCGCGGGATTCAATCTCGCTTAAACGCTTGTTCTTGCTGTTTGCCAGCAAACGCACCCACTCCACGTCTGCAGCAGCGCCTTTTAACGCCGAAGCAACCGCGTGGATGCCAACCAGCAGTTGATTGTCTGAAGGTTTCACCTACCCGACCAGTTCGAAGTCAATTTTCCGTTCATCGAGGTTGACCGCCACTACCCGGACCCTGACGCGGTCTGACAATTGAAACACGCGGCCCCTGCGTTCACCTTTCATGCGGTGGGCGACCGGGTCGAAGTGATAGTAGTCGTTGGGCAATCCGGTGACATGCACCAGCCCGCTGATGCGGCCGTAGTCGAGTTCCACGAACAGGCCGAACGAGGTCACGCCGCTGACCATGCCGTCGAATTCCTCGCCAATGCGGTTTTCCAGGTAGGCGCACTTGAGGCGGTCTACGACATCACGCTCAGCTTCCTCGGCGCGGCGGGAATTATGCGAACAGCGCGCGCAAAGTTCCGACATCGCCTCTGCGCTATAGGGGTATTTTGCTGCCTTGCGGCGTTGCAACAGGTGATGGATCGCGCGGTGCACCAGCAGGTCGGGATAACGCCTGATAGGTGAAGTGAAATGCGTGTAAGCTTCCAGCGCGAGTCCGAAATGTCCCTCGTTGCCGCTCTGGTACACGGCCAGGCTCTGGGAGCGCAACAGCACGGCCATGATCAGGTGTTCATCCGCACGACCTTGCGCCGCCAATACCAGCTTTTCGAAATCACGGGGCTCCGGATCGTCCCGCCACGGCACTTGCAACCCCTGGCCACGCAAGAATCCGGCCAGCGCTTCAAGCTTGGCTTCCGGTGGTGAGGCATGGACCCTGTAAGGTGCGGGCACCTTGTGCTTGAGTAAAAACCGGGCCGCTTGCACATTGGCCAGGATCATGCACTCTTCGATCAGCTTGTGGGCGTCATTACGCTCCTGCGCCACGAGACCGGCGACTGCGCCGCGCTCATCAAACTGGAAACCATACTCTATACTTTCAAAATCGATAGCGCCGCGCTTCAGGCGGGCCGCTTTCAGCGCCTTGTACAAAGAACGCAGATCGTCAAGGTTACGCTTGACCTCCGCCATTTCGTCGTGATGCTTTAAAACACCGGTCTCAAAGTAATCAGCGACCTGCTGGTAGGTCAATCGCGCAGACGAATTCATGACCGCTGCGACAAAACGCGAACGCTGCACTTTGCCGTTCTCGCTAACAGTCATCTCGCAGGCGAGGCAAAGCCGGTCGACCGCAGGTTTGAGCGAGCACAGACCGTTGGACAATGCCTCCGGCAACATCGGCACCACCCGGCTGGGAAAATAAACCGAGGTCGAACGGTGCGTTGCTTCGGCATCCAGAAGACTGCCCGGTTTGACGTAAGCCGACACCTCGGCAATGGCGACCAGCAGCCGCCAACCCTTGTTCTGTTTGCGGGCAAAAACGGCGTCGTCGAAATCACGGGCGTCGGCGCCGTCGATAGTCACCAGCGGCAAATCACGCAGATCCTTGCGCCCGGCTTTCATCTCTTCCGGCACTGAATCGCCAAATGCCTCGGCGCTGGCTTCGACACCGTCGGGCCACTCGTGCGGAATGCCGTGGCTGCGGATGGCGATCTCGGTGGCCATGCCCGGCGCGCCCGACTGGCCGAGTATCTCGGCAATTTTTCCGATGGGCGGCTGGCGATCAGTCGGTTCGGTCACAATGGTGGCCACCACCACCTGGCCCGGGCGGGCGCCAAGGGTATCCTGCAGGGGAATCATGACGTCCTGGTTGATGCGGGGGTCATCCGGAACCACGAGCGCGATTCCGTTTTCCTCCACGTAGCGGCCGACGATACTGTCATTGGCTCGCTCGAGTATATCCGTGATCATGCCTTCACGGCGACCCTGGCGATCGGTCCCAGTGACACCGGCAAGCACCCTGTCGCCATGCAATACCTTGCGCATCTCGCGCGAGGAAATATATAGGTCGGAACCGCCATCATCGGGTATTACGAAGCCAAAACCGTCACGGTGTGCGCTGATCCTGCCTTTCACCAGGTCCATTTTCGCGGGCAAACCATAGGCGTTGCGGCGGGTCCTTATCAATTGGCCATCCCTGACCATCGCACGCAAGCGGCGCCGCAGGATTTCCCTGCTGTCGTCAGATTCTACCTTCAGCGCCTTGACGACATCCTTGC
>JABDPJ010000194.1 GCA_013042835.1 Lysobacterales bacterium | reverse complement strand
AAGAACACAAGTCCGTGAAGGAAATCGTCCGCGAGATGTTTTCCCACGCCGACGGTATGACCATGAGCGCCAAAAAGGACACGTTTTCCAACATGGGCGGATGGCTGGCGCTGAATAACGATGAATGGGCGGAAAAAGCCCGTACCCGCCTGATCATGACCGAAGGTTTCCCGACTTATGGCGGCCTGTCGGGCCGCGACATGGAGTGCATCGCTACCGGCCTCGAAGAGATTGTCAGCGAGGATTACCTGCAGTACCGGATTCGCTCCATCCAGTACATCAACGAGCGGCTCGATGCGCTCGGCATTCCGGTCATGAAACCGGCCGGCGGACACGCCATATTCATCGACGCGAAAAAAATGCTGCCGCACATCGAGCCTTTGCAATACCCGGGCCAGGCACTGGCGGTAGCTCTGTATATCCACGGCGGCATTCGCACGGCCGAAATCGGCTCTTTCATGTTCGGACGCCACCCCGATGGCAGTGAACAACCGGCGCATATGGAACTCGTCAGGCTGGCCATGCCACGCCGGGTGTACACCCAGGCCCAGGCAGACTACATCATCGAGGTGTTCGAGGAACTGCGCAATAATGTCGGCGGTGTACCGGGCCTGGAAGTAACCTGGGAACCGGCGTCACTGAGGCATTTTACTGCCAGGCTGAGGCCCTTGGAGAACTGACCGCAAAATCGAGCGGTCGCTCCCTGCACTAGCAACCTGTGTGGATGTTCAGGTTAGTGGTATCCCGGACACGCACCAGCCTGCCCTGAAAGCTCGCATGCCAGCACACCAGCACCCTGGCTAACTGCCGGTACCGATTCGCTCCAGGCGGTAACTGCCGTCGATAACGCGCTGCCACCATTCACGGTTTTCGAGGTACCACAAAACGGTTTTGCGGATGCCCGAGTCAAAGTCTTCAACCGGCGCCCAATCGAGGTCGGCATTGATCTTGCTGGCGTCAATGGCATAGCGTTCGTCATGACCCGGGCGGTCCTTGACAAAGGTGATCAGGTCCTCGAAATGATTGAGCCCCGTAGGTTTATCGGCGACCACTTGATCCATTATGCCGCAAATCGTTTTAACCACATCGATGTTCTTCTTTTCATTCAGCCCACCGATATTGTAGGTGTCCCCAATCAGGCCCCGGGTCAGGACGCGGTATAGGGCGCGGGCATGGTCATCCACGTACAACCAGTCCCGTACCTGGCTGCCATCACCATAGATCGGCAGTGGTTTGGCCTGCAGGGCATTGAGAATCATGTGTGGGATCAGTTTCTCCGGAAACTGGCAAGGTCCGTAATTGTTGGAACAGTTCGTGATTAAAACGGGAAAGCGGAAGGTGCGCCCCCAGGCCCTGACCAGGTGATCCGAACCCGCCTTGGTGGCCGCGTAAGGTGAACTGGGGTCATAGGAAGTGTCTTCCCTGAACAGGTCGTCACAACCCGCGAGGTCGCCGTACACTTCGTCGGTCGAGACATGCAGAAAACGAAAAGCCGCCTGCGCAGAGTCGCTCAAAGTCGACCAGTATGCCCTGGCGGCCTCGAGCATGGTGTAGGTGCCCACCAGGTTGGTCTGAATGAAGTCACCGGGACCGTCTATCGAGCGGTCAACATGGCTCTCCGCCGCCAGGTGCATGACCGCACCGGGTTGATGCTTTGCAAACAAGCGATCCAGGGCCTCACGGTCGCAAATATCCGCTTGCGCAAATTGATAGCGCGGTGAAGCTTCGACCTTTTGCAGCGAATCCAGGTTGCCGGCATAGGTCAATTTATCCAGGTTGACGACCTCGCATTCGGTTTCGTCAACGAGGTATCGGATAAGCGCGGACCCGATGAATCCGGCGCCTCCGGTAACCAATATTTTCATGATTGTCAGGTGCCTGTTTGGGAGCACGGATTATACCGCAGTAACCCCCGCCTCCGACAATCCCATATAATACAATCCAGCCAGTACAACAGCGGGAAGGCGCAAACAAATTGAGCGAATCCATATTAATTACCGGCGGAACCGGTTTTATCGGCTCGCATACCTGTGTTGCGCTGCTGGACGCCGGCCATGCTGTCGTCTATCAGAGACTACATACACGTCATGGATCTCGCCGAGGGCCATCTCGCGGCGCTCGATTACCTGGGACAGAATCAACAACTGCTGACGGTCAACCTGGGCACCGGCAATGGTGTATCGGTGCTTGAAATGATCAAGGCCTTTGAGAAATCCAATGGCGTGAAAGTCCCCTATCGCATCACCGCGCGACGACCCGGTGATATCGCCGCAGCATGGGCCGATACCAGCCTTGCCAACAACCTGCTCGGCTGGCGCAGCAAACTGGCCCTGGCAGACATGTGCCGGGATACCTGGAACTGGCAACAGGCGCAAAGGTAATTATCAAGATGACAGCATCACTCAAACGACTTGCCGCCCGGCTTCCCAAGGCCGAACTGCATATCCACATCGAAGGCAGCCTGGAGCCGGCCATGATGCTGGAACTGGCTGATCGCAATGGCATTACGTTGCCCTATCCGGACATTGATGCCGTTTCTAAAGCATATAATTTCAACTGCTTACAAGACTTTCTTGATATTTATTATCAAGGCATGTCGGTACTGCAAACCGAACAGGATTTCCATGACTTGACCTGGGCATACCTGCAGCGCTGTCATCAGCAAAACGTCGTGCATTGTGAAATATTTTTTGATCCCCAGGGCCACACCGAACGCGGTATCGGCTTTGAGGTTTTCATGCCGGGCATCAGTCGTGCACTGGAGAAGGCACAGGATGAACTCGGTATCAGCAGCAGGTTGATCATGTGTTTCTTAAGGCACCTGGATGAAGCAAGTGCCTTCGAGACGCTACAGGCGGCAGAACCTTACCTGGACGCGATTACCGGTGTGGGCCTGGATTCTTCCGAGTTGGGGCACCCGCCCCACCTGTTCCGCAATGTCTTTGAACGCGCCGCCCAACTCGGCCTCAAGCGCGTGGCCCACGCGGGTGAAGAAGGCCCGCCGGCATATGTTTACGAGGCGCTGGACTTACTTGGAGTGGACCGGATTGATCATGGCAACCGTTCACTGGAGGATGATGAACTGGTCAAAAGGCTCGCCTCCGGGCGGATGCCGCTGACCGTATGCCCACAGTCCAACCTGAGACTGGCCGTGATCGACGATATGGCCGCCCACCCGATCCGCAAGATGCTGGCCCTGGGTTTGAATGCCTGCATCAATTCGGATGATCCCGCCTATTTCGGCGGTTACATGAATGAGAATTTCGATGCCCTGATCACTTCGACAGGCCTGACCAGGGACGAGATTTTCCAACTGGTTGGCAACGGATTCAAATCGTCGTTCCTGCCACCCGCTGAAATAGCGGCGCATATGAGCCGCATTAACGAAATGCGTGAAGCGTCGAAGGAGTAGAACGCCTCATGGCTGAAAAAGACCAAGCACAACACGGCCTTGCAATGGCTGACGTATCCGCCAAACCGGTCACGTACCGACTGGCGATGGCCAGCGGTCGCATCATTGTCGGTGAACAGGCGTTCGAACTGTTGCGGGACAGATCCCTTCCAAAAGGTGATGCGCTGGCACTGGCAGAATTCGCCGGCATCCAGGCGGCCAAGCAAACGCCGTCCCTGATTCCACTGTGCCACCCCATTTCACTGAACCGCGTGTCGATTCATACACGCCTGGATGAAGACAGCCATGCGGTGGAAGTTTATGCAGTAGCTGAGATCAACGCGCAAACCGGGGTGGAGATGGAAGCCCTGTGCGGCTTGAATATTGCGTTGCTGACCATCTGGGACCTGACCAAACCCATCAACGCAGCTCTTGAGATCAGCGATATAAAACTCCTTTACAAGGCCGGGGGTAAAAGCGGGGACTGGGTTCATCCGCAGGGCCTGTCCGCGACCGCGCAAGCCATTCTGGATGAACACTGAATCGAATATGGCGCGTTACTCGGCGCACCTTTCGCTCGCGGAAATCGGCCGCCATGGTCAGCAGCATATCCGCGACAGCCATATCGCCCTGATTGGTGCGGGCGGCCTCGGCTGTGCCGCCGCACAATACCTGGTCTCCAGCGGCTTGGGAACCCTCACGCTGTGCGACTTTGATACGGTTGCCGAGAGCAACCTTGCCAGGCAGATACTCTACCGGGCGGCGGATGTGGGTCGCCTCAAGGTGGAAGCAGCAGCGGCATCACTACGCGCGCTCAACCCTGACAGCACGCTGCACACCGTTGCAAAGCGCATGGCCGATGAGGACATGCAAAACCTGTTCCCTGCCTGTGACCTCGTCATCGACGCCAGTGACAATTACGGCACCCGCCTGGCTGTAAACCGGAATTGCCTGGCGCTGAAAAAACCCTGGATCATGGCATCGTGCATTCGCATGGAGGGACAGATCATGTACCTGCGCCCCGACCTTCCTGAGCAACCGTGCTACCGCTGCGCCTATGGCAGTGCGCCGGACACGCTCGAGGATTGCCCCGGGGCGGGCATCTTTGCGCCGGTAGCCGGCATTGTCGGTGCCGCTGCTGCGCATTTTGCCCTGTCCGGCCTGGCAGGCAAACCGCCTCCTGCAGGGATACACCTGTTCGATGCCGCCAACTGGCAATGGCAATCACTCAAAATCGGCAAGCAAACCGGCTGCAGGGATTGCGCTTAGAGGCCCGGCTGAGCGGCGATTGGCTTTATTCGGTGCTGGCGGTTGATTTATCCCCTGCCAACGCGTGCTTCAACACGTGCCAGGGCAAGGTGGCGCATTTGACCCGCGAAGGATAGCGGCCGGCAAACGCCAGCGCCGCCAGCTCTCCCAATTGCTCGTCACTGGCTTCGTCCGGACCGCCGGTAATAGCTGCCCGGACCTTGTCAAACAGCGCTTCCGCCTGCTGCAGGTCAAGCCCGTGCAGATGGCTGGCC
>JABDPJ010000192.1 GCA_013042835.1 Lysobacterales bacterium | reverse complement strand
CCGCAGGCCCAGCCAACCGTCACCGGCAACGCCATCCAGTGCCAGCAATGCCAGTCCCGCACAAATCAGGATGGCACCGCTTACCAACCTCCAGGGTGGGTGAATGCGGTCACCGGCGGCGCTTCTTTCAAAGCGCCCAAACCCCAGCGCGAAGGGCAGTAAAGCCAGCAGATAAACTAAAATCCAGACAGGTCTGATAGCCCACCAGGTGCCGCTTCCGGGCATGACCTCAAGCCCGATATCATTCAAAAGTAGAGCGCCGCCAATGGCGAGGGTGGAGGCCGTCAGGTGCCACAGGAACACCGTCATGATCATGCTGTTGACCAGTACCACAGCGGTCCATGGCGTAGCTTTCGATAACCAGCGGCGCATGGGCGCCTCGATCGACAACAGCAGGCCGCATTGAACAATGCCCAGCGCCAGCATGGATATTTTGGGCGGTAAGGTATTGCTGATTTCCTGTCCAGGCACACTGACCATGCTGACCGGGTAAGGGCCGATGGTAATCAGCCCCACCAGAACCAGGCCGCCGCCGATTACCCAGGTTAAGCCCTGGCGTGCGCCGGCCATATAGCCATCACGCCAGGCGTAACCCAGTTGATGGACCGCCAGCCAGACAAATGCGTAGTTGAGAACCCCGATGGCCCTCTGGTCAGCGGCAAAGAACAGCAGGTCGTTCAGCACGGCAGCGACAACCAGCAGCCAGAATGATTTGAATCCATAGCGTTGCCAGGCCGCGTAGCTGATTGGCACCAGGACCACGACGAAGACGTATACCGCCAGGAACCAGATCGGGATGAGGGCCATCTGCGAAGCCACTTTCACCATGGTCGCATTGACACCCATGAATTGCGCGCCCGCCGCCAGGATGATCCACATGACGATGAGCGGCAAGACAGGACCAACAAGGCGCTGCAGGCGGACCTGCAACCATTCGGCATAGCTGCGCCCCTTGCTTTGCGCGGATAGCCAGGAGATACCGTTTGAATACCCGCCGACCAGGAAAAACACCGGCATCACCTGGAAAACCCAGGTCATCCAGCGTGTCCACTGTTGGTGTTCCAGCATGCTGGTAATCTGGACGCCACCGTCGCTGACGTAAGGTGCGGCCATCAACCAGTGTCCGAAGACCACTGCGAAAATGGAAACCGCCCGTAAAAGGTCGACATAACGGTTGCGGGATTCGGGTGTTTTGGCCGCGAGTGCTGCAGCTTGAGACCAGATATTTGTTTTTGATTTTGGCCCGGAAGAGTTTGCAGTCATCATCAGATTCTAGCAGAACTGCCGGATTTCACAGTGCCGTTTATCCTGGCAATGTGCGGTCAGGAACCTGGTAGTTGCCGAATCAGGGGCTTTCCCCCCGCGTGGTGAGCCTGCTTTCACGAACTTCTCTGCAACTTACTGACATTAAGAAACCCTATCAGCAGTGCGCCTCCCGCAAGGCCTGCCACGTGTGACCATGCATAAGGTGGCCAGCTGATATGGGTCAGGACTGAATGGCCCGTGGTCACCTCGATGGCAGCTTTGGCGATGCTGCCGCACGCGATCGCAACGACCAGCCAGGAGCGGGTGCGTGACCATTCCAGCCAGAGTACAACCAGCAGCAGGGTGTTGAGTACACCGGAGAGGCCGCAATAGTACGCCAGTTGCGACAGGGGCGACATCAGCAGGGCGCTGACAGCCATGATACCGATGCCAAGAGAAGCCCATAAACCTATTCGTGAATATCTTTCAATAAGCGCACCCAGAACAGCGAGGCCAAGGCAATTCCAAAGCAGGTGGGATGCATCAGCGTGCATCAAGTGCCCGGTTACTACTCGCCAGCTTTCCCCTTTTGCAATGGCGTCTGCCGAGAAATACAGGGGTGTTCTGTCCGGAACCAATGCGTGCAGAGCAATCACAAGCACCACCAGGGTAAAGGTCAGGATTGGAATTTGCCGGCTTTTCATAATCTTGCTCCCGGGAAAGGGCAGCCCGAAGGCTGCCCATCGATACTAGTGAAATCTTCTCGAAGTTTTTAAATGCTGCAATAGCAGGGGAATCAACAGCAGCAGCATCCACGGCCCGAGAGCGCCGCCACCATTGGCGTGTCCGGCGCGTTGATTCGAGTACATTGGCTGCTGGTGATCCACCCGGTTATCGCGGACCCCGTGCAGCGCCCGTTCCTGTCGCGCCAGTTGTTCTTTTGCGATGCGCCGCTTGTTGAGGCGATTGATGCCGAGTTCCTGGTAGCGTTCTTCTGGCAGAACGATCATCGAGGTGTAGTCGGTTACCAGGCTGTTTTCCATGGCAACGTCGACAATCGCCTGTTCGATATCGGCGTCTTCACCGAAGTAGTCGAGTTGGTTTTGCAGGTCCTCGATGGTTGCGAATCCCCACAGCCGTTCGATTTCAGGGTGCAGTGTTGCTGTTACGGGAAATTCAAACCTGGTTGAATAATCCATGTTTTGACCTGACACCTTGCCATCCAGCGTGACGGTGGCTTCGCCATGGTCCCAGTAGTGGCCGAATACGATCAACTGCTGTCCGCGGTAAAGACTGCCGATTCGCTGTGGTGTAAGATCACTGACCCTGACGCCTGAGAAATTGACTTCGACATCATGCAAAGCCTCGTGGGTCAGCCTGGAAGTGGCTTCCAGCAGTTTGCCGGCAATGTCATCACTGTTGGAGACGTTCATCGCGAAGCCGTTGGATACCTTCGCCATGCTTTCCAGTAGCGGCCGGTTTGCGCTGTTGCCCATGACAAAGCTGAACAGCCTGACATCCTTGTTTTCAAGCAAGGTCAGGAAGTCACTTTTTTCAGTGTGGCCCAGGTTGGCGACACCATCGGTCACCAGGATCAGGGCGCTGCTGCGATCAGCATCCAGTGCCTGCATGCCCTGATCGAGGCCGGCATACAGGTTGGTGCCGCTGTTGGGTTGGTGGCTTTCAAGAACCTGAATGTATTTCCGTACGTTTTCAGGCACGGCATTTTCGAACCCGGAAGTGATCTCCTGGCTGTGATTATTGAAAAGAATGATGCGAAAGCGGTCGTTGGGGTTCAGTTGGCTCAGGCCCTTGTTGACGCCTTCGATGAGGCTTTGGTACTTGCCCTTCATCGAGCCCGACAGGTCCAGAACGAAAACCCAGTCCCTGCCTTTAATGATTGGCGCCAAATCGTCCCCCGGTGTGACCGTCATCATAAACGTGCCCCGGCCTGCGGCCTCTTGCTTGTATGCAACCAGTTCGACTGAACCCGGCAGGCCCTGTTGCTGACGCCAGTAAACAACGATGTCTTCATCGAGGTGATGCGCCGCGCCCGAAGCATTTTCCGAGGTCATCCCTTCCTCGTAGGCAGCAGTCTCATTAGCCATCGAAACCGACCACTCCCGATCAGACAGCTTCTGAATGTTCGCCTGCGCGTGGCGAGGCAGTCTGAATTCGTCAATCGGCCAGGATGAGCGGAATGACAGGTTAAAACTGAAGCGTTCCTGAACCGCTTCCTGGTAAGTCCAGAAGGCGAGTTTCTGTTCATCAACGCCGCCGTCTTCCAGGGGGTAGACATAACGTCCGATGGAGGAATCAACATGTGCGGGTTGTATGTACGTTAACCGGGTACGGACGTTTTGGCCGGCCCGCACCGGGTAGACGGAGATGTCAAAGGTGCGGTAGCTGTCCTGTTCCGTGAGGGCGCTGTCACGACCCGACTGTTTCTCCGCTTCGTAGATTTCACGGGCCTGTTCTTTTTCAAGGACTTCACCGGTGACGGGTTGCCCGTCGATCCAGAAAGTGAACTCCCCGACCGCGGCCTTTTCAGGAACCGGGAAGGAGTAAATCGCCTCGAGGTCCTCAGCGTTGGGATTGCTGAATACCTGTTCGACGCTGGTTATTGCGTAACCGTCTTCTATGACGACTTCGACATGGTGCTCTGAAATTACGAGCTGGGCAAATTGCGAGTCTGTTGGTGTTAACAGCCCGGCAGCATGTCCGGGTGTAAACCAAAAGCAGGCGATGAAGGTTGCCGCCATCTGCGGGATAATCGACTTCAAGCTTTTCATTGTCTGGTCTCCATGTTCGTGGTTGATAAGCGGTTTCCCTGGTGGGAAGCCGTCCTATGGAAGTAACAATGGAGAAAGGTTTTATAATAAGCAACTTAAATGGAAATAGTCGCGATATAGAGGCATTAAGGTATTAAATAATAATACTAGATTAGGGGAGCGCTGCGTGTATTAGTTTCTAATGAACGGTTTGAAAAGACCATATTGCCAACCGCGCATGGCCATCACCAGGGTGACACCGTTGCGTTTTTCCAGGTCGAGTGCCGCATCGTCATTGTTCAAAATATCAAATTCCCTGGCGAGGCGTTGCAACTTGCGTTGAAATTCAGCATTGCTCTGGGATGAGAACATACCGTTCAGAACGATCAGGCACTCATCGTCACGGCTGAAATGCGTACTGAAAAATTCCTGGCTGATTTTTTTCTGGAAAAAAGA
>JABDPJ010000191.1 GCA_013042835.1 Lysobacterales bacterium | reverse complement strand
CCGTAGATGGGCAGCACGTGGAAGCCTTGCATGTGGTGGGCGTATTTCTGAAACGCTTCGGAAACCTGGATTGCCAGTTCTCGCGTGGGCGCCAGCACCAGCACCTGCGGGTCCCTCTGCTGCAGATCGAGGCGCGACAGCAACGGCAGCGCAAATGCCGCGGTCTTGCCGGTGCCCGTCTGCGCCTGGCCGACAACGTCCCTGCCATTGAGAAGCAAAGGAATGGTCTCCGCCTGGATCGGAGAGGGTGTTTCATAACCCACCTCGTCGAGTACTTTCAAAAGCGCTGCTTTGAGGCCCAGTTGCTTGAATGAAGTAGCAGTCTCGGTATTCATCAGTTCTGTCCGGAGTCACATGGCACAAGTGAGTTGAAGTATGCGCCAATTACCGGGTGAAGTAACGGTCCGGGGGTGACAGAAGCACGTAATAAAAAGCCCACCCCAATCGCGGGGTGGGCGTTGTTCAGGCACGACAGCCGCAAACGTTCAGGGATTCCTGGCTTCGTCCAGCGCTGATCTCAGGGCCTTTGCCCAGGAAGTCATCATGCGCCTGGCATCGGCCTTGTTGCTGACGCGGGTCCGCCATTCGAGGTAACCCGCCCGGTAGTCCCTCTTGCGGTCCGTGGCCGTTGCAATCTTGTCGTTGGTGATGGAATCGAACAGCTCAAGCTTGAGTGTCATTTCACCCGCTGATTCAGAGTAGCTGTAAACGCGGCTTGCACCCTGCACATCCGGGGCGTGTACATCAAGGTTTATAATGGCCGGGATTACCAGCAGCACATCCGGACCGGCTTCCTCAGTCAATTCATAACCGCCGTCAATCAGTTCCTTGGTAAAAACTTCCCGGAACGTGGTTGCCACGCTCTCCTGGATTCTCTCCATATCGCTGGTTTTGACTCTCAGTGAGCTGATGCCACGGTTCTGGTCGCGCTGCCAGTTTTTCTTGAAAGCGACGGTGGCGTCCTTTAGCCAGACTTGATTGTAGATGCTCAAGTCGGCGCCCGGATCGGCATAAACGGTGGCCAGCTTGGAATCCTTGACCAGCTCCATGCCTTCATCATTGACCGCCGGCAGACTTTTCTTTGCCCATGCGGGTGCCGTTACAGCAGCAGCCAGCAGCAATGCGACAAGAGCGACTGAAATCTTTCTAGAAACCATAGCTTTGCTCCTATTTAGTTATATTCCAGCGAATTTCAATTTACCGTTTATAGGCCAAATGACACGTGCCCGATACCTGTTATTGCCAGAATTTAAAGTTACCATGACCACAATCATGACAGCAAAAGCTTTGACCACGAAAAACTGCCGGGGTTCTTGGCGTTGAAAAGTATACGCTTCAACCGGCCGGATTCGTTAAGATTATGCCATGATCGACAGAAAGAGCCATTGGGAAAGGGTGTATGGAAGCAAGGCGCCACAAGCAGTGAGTTGGTACCAGCAGGAACCGGCCCTGTCTTTGCGGTTGATTGCCAATGCACGCCTGTCGCTGGATGCGCCGCTTGTTGATATCGGTGGTGGAGCTTCTGTGCTCGTTGACCGGCTTTGCGAGCAAGGCTATGGCAGTGTCGCGGTGCTGGATGTATCAGAAAGGGCGCTTGAAGTGGCCCAGGAGAGACTTGCTGACAGGGCTGCTGCAGTTGATTGGTATGCCGAGGACGTCACCGGTTTCAGGCCGCCACACCGTTTTTCTCTCTGGCATGACCGGGCGGTGTTTCACTTCTTGACAGAACCGGGGGACCGGGAGAAATATATCAATGTGCTCAAGCAGGCGCTGGAGCTCGGGGGGCAGCTGATTATCATCACTTTTGCCATTGATGGGCCAGCTAAATGCAGTGGTCTCGATATCGTTCAGTATGATGCGGACAAGCTTACAGCGGAGTTGGGAACAGGTTTCGAATTGCTCGAGAACGGACATGAGATTCACCTCACGCCAGCCGGTGGACAGCAAAAATTCGCCTATTTCCGCCTGCGTGCAAAATCTGGTGTTTGCTGAATGAACCGTTCGGATTTCCTGACTAATTTGCGCTCGCTGGATGCGCCCGTGCGCGTAGGTGCCCTGCTGTTGTTGGTATTGACGGCATCCCGCATCGTGCTGGTGGCCTGGTACTGGGACCGGGTCGAGCCCACCGGTGGAACCTGGTTCATATTTTTGCAGGGTTTGCGCTTTGACATTGTCCTGATGGGTATGCTGATCGGTCCCGCGTTGCTGGCGGCGCCGTGGCAGGCGGGACGCAAACGCGCTGGCCAGGTGCTGCGCGCCTACCTGGTATTGGTGACCGTGTTCGTCTTCTGGATAGAAAT
>JABDPJ010000189.1 GCA_013042835.1 Lysobacterales bacterium | reverse complement strand
CCCGTGCAGATGGCTGGCCAACAATGATGCGGATGCCATCGAGATAGCACAACCAACGCTTTCGACTGCCGCTTTTTCGATGATGCCGTTTTCGTTAACTGTAAATTGCAGGCGCACCCGGTCACCGCAAAACGGGTTCTCACCTAGACCCTCGTGCGTCGAGTTTTCGATCGTGTTGTGATGACGCGGGAACTGGCTGTGCTCGATAATGATATCGCTGTAGCGCTGCATCCGCTCGTCAGTCATGCGGCGTTTCCCCGTGAGCGTGGCCGGCGGCAGCGCAATGTTCACAGTTCACCCATTCGCTGACACCGGATACATAGTGCTCCTTTTTCCATATCGGCAGACGGGTTTTGGCCTGGTCGATGATGTAGCGGCAGGCATCGAAGGCCTCACCCCGGTGGGGCGAGGAAACACAGACCAGGACGGCTACTTCGCCCAATTCGAGCAGGCCTTCACGGTGAATGCACAGCGCGTTGCTGACACCGAAACGCTCGACCGCCTCGTCGATGATCCGCTCGCCCTCTTTTACCGCCACCGGCCGGTAGACCTCGTATTCAAGGCGTTCGACTTCCTGGCCCTCGTTGTGGTCCCGAATCCAGCCCTCGAATACGACCAGCGCGCCGCAACTCCTGTCGGCCACGGCTTGCCTGGCGGCCGCCACGTCAATGGGCGTGTCACTGACTGAGAATTTCATCCGCCTGCAACCGGGGGGAAAAACAGAACTTCGTCGCCATCGCTCAACGTCGATTCCCAGCTTGCCATTTCGTCATTGACGGCCACCAGCGCCGCGGCTTCGGCTGTCAGGCCGGCATGTTTCGCTGCCATTTGTTGAAACAACTCGGCCGCTGTGCCACCCGGCCATTCAACCGCTTCTGCACTACAACCTGTCTGTTCCCGGAACAGGGCAAAATATCGTACGCGAACTTTCAATTATCCACCTATCCTGTACATTTCGACATGCGGCTGTCGCTGGGGGAGCTGGTTGCGCAATTCACTGTAGCGATCTGCGCGCCGGGCCCAGATCTCACCGATCACCTCAACGAGCTCGTCCTCACCCATGCCTTCACGAATTTTATCGCGTAAAACGACTCCCCTTGCGGAAAACAGGCAACTATAGAACAAGCCCTCCGCCGTAATTCGGGCGCGGGAACAATCTCCGCAGAACGGTTCGGTAATTGAGCTGATAAAACCAATTTCGCCCTTGCCATCGGTAAACTCGTAGCGCCGCGCAGGTTCGCTTGCCGCCTGCTGCGTCACCGGCCGCAATGGCCAGCGGTCGTGGATGGCTTTCAAGAGCTCGGCATTGGGTACCACCATCTCGCGATTCCAATGATTGACGTTACCCACGTCCATGAACTCTATCAAGCGGACCGTGTGCCCGCTGTTCCTGAAGTGTTCCACCAAGTCTATAACGGTATGCTCATTGACGCCGCGCTGCACAACGGTGTTGATTTTCAGCTTTTCAAAGCCGGCCTGCTCGGCCGCTGCAATGCCATCGAGGACCTCTTTTACCGTGCCGCGCTCACCCGCCATCGTCCTGAATACTTTTTCATCAAGACTATCCAGGCTGACGGTGATCCGTCCCAGGCCCGCTTCCTTGAGCGCCACAGCATGCCTTGGCAACAGTATTGCGTTGGTTGTCAGGGCCAGATCCTCGATCCCTTCGACAGCCGCTATACGGCCAACCAGCTCGGTGAATCCCGGCCGCAATAACGGTTCGCCACCAGTCAACCTGACCTTGCTTACTCCCAGCCGTGAGAAGGCCCGCACCAGCAGCTCGATCTCACCGTCACTCAACAGGTATTGCGGCCGCAAAAACACGCCCCTGGCATGCAGGGATTCTTCCGGCATGCAGTACGTGCAGCGCAGGTTGCAACGGTCGAGTACCGAGACCCTGAGGTCTCTCAGCGGTCGGCCCAGCGTGTCATTGATTGGCATAAAAGGCCCCGATTGTTGGCGAAGGAATCAGCAATATGCCTCCCAACGCTCCGTGAATAAAAAAACAGATGTCGAATTCTAACCCGTGCGGCGCCAGGATACACAACCCGCCAGCGAACAACACCGTCACGATCAAACCAGGGTCAGGCCAGCCCAGCGCCATATGAGCCGCAATGCGACGTATAGCATCAAGATTGCCGTCAGGCGCTTGATCCAGTTTTCCGGCAAGTGATAGGCTCCCAGCCGGCTGCCGATCTGACCACCAATAACCACCGTTAAAAACAGCGGCCAGGCCTGCATCCAGCCCTCCAACGGCGAGTATTCACCTGCCTTCATCAATTGACCCGACAGCCCGGCGACCGAATTGACCAGGATAAACCCGCTGGTAATACCTGCCACCGTTCGCGCAGGCGCAAGGTGAAAATAGTAGATCACCGGCGCCAGGAAGATGCCGCCCCCAATGCCGGTAATACCGGCCAGCAGACCGATAGCGCCCCCGACCGGTACGGCAGTAAACCAGTACCCTGTCTTGCCCAGCGATTTGTGCATGCCGGTCACCTGGGGTTTAATCAGCATTTGCGTTCCAGCCACCAACAGGCTGAATCCCAGCAAACCGATAAAGACCTGCTCGGATACCGGCAACCTGCCGCCCAGCCAGGCCATCGGAACCGACAGCACGATAAATGGCAGCAGGCTGTTAATGGTCAGGAAGCCGCCGCGCAGGTAATGATAGAGGCCACCGCCGACTACCAGGATGTTGCAACTCAATGCGATCGCGGGAATCAGTCGATAATCCATCTCCGACAGAATCAGCAGGGCGTTGTAGGTCGAACCCCCGCCGAAACCGACCGCGGAGTAAGCCACGGCGGTCAGAAAAAACAAGCCTGCGAGAATCAACAGGGTCATAAACCTTCCTTCTTTTCGACAGGCGGCAGTATGGGTCAAATGGCGAGCATAATCCATGCCATGGCCCTGTCAACATCGCACGCGGTCGCTTTTCGTGGGCGATGCGCCAAGGCACAGCCCGCCGGTTGGCGCTGGTCTGGGTGCCGTGACCATTCGCCCATGCTATTGCGCACGCAAACTTGTAGCATGAGCGCACTTCCCACACAGGATTACCCGATTCAATGACTAACAAACCACTGCAATGCACCCTTGCTTACCTGGCATTCAGCCTGTTGTTCATGACCGGCCAGTCATTTGCCCAGGACACCGCGAATTTCACACCGGAATGGGTTAAGCGCTCAAACGAGATTGCTTACAAGATTCTCGAGTCCAACGCCAAATTTGCGCCCGAGTTTTCAGGTCAAAGTGGTGTCGAGGGCTTTGACGAGGAGATATTTGACCTGCGTGAAAACCTGTTTGAACGCCAGATCGAGAACTCCGAGCAGAATATCGCGATGCTGACCGGACTGCTCGCCAGCGAGGAAGACCCTCGGGTTCAACAGGATATCGAGATCATGATCAAGGCTGAACGGGATGGCATCGAAGCAAACCGGATCAATTTTGAGCGAGTGCTGCCCTACGGCAACATAACCGGCCTGGTTTTTGCCGGGTTCCGTGGCTTGCTGGACAAGCAGGTTCCGCTGGAACGGCAAAAAGCCGCGCTGGTGCGTCTCAAGAAATACACCGGGCAGGCTGAGGGTTACGAACCGTTGACCGAACTGGCCAAGCTCCGGCTCACGGAGCGCGCGCAGGTACCGGGTCTGATCAAGCCATACGCCGGCGAAGTGCAGCAGGATCTGGAGCGTTCCCCGGTCATGATCGAAGGCCTGCAAAGTGTCTTCGCGGCAACCGATCTGGAAGGCTATGCAGAGGACCTGGCGCTGTTGACTGACCAACTGACGGCTTACAACGCCTGGGTCGAAGCGACCATCCTTCCCAATACCCGCGACAGCGCGGCGCTGCCACGCGAGCTTTATGAGCTTCAACTCAAGAACTACGGTGTTGATGACTCACCCGAAGCCCTGATCAGGACAGGCCAGGTTGGGTTTATGAATATCCGCAATGAAATGATGGCGCTTGCGCCCCTGGTAGCGAAAGAGAAAGGCTATGAAACCAATGACTACAGCGAGGTCATTGAACGGTTGAAACAGGAACAGGTTCACGGCGACGCGTTGATCGCCAAGTATCGTGAAATCATGGCTCAACTCGATGTGGTCATTGACCGGGAAGGACTGGTTTCACTACCTGATGGGCCGGCACGCGTGCGCATGGCAACTCCCGGTGAAACGGCTCAACAACCGGCTGCCCACCTGGATGTACCGAGACTCATCGGCAACACCGGCGAGTTCCCCGAATTTATCGTTCCCACCATTGAACAGAATGAAGATGGAAGCTGGCCGGTGAGCGATTATGCTTTTCCCGCCATGATGTGGACTTTATCGGCCCATGAGGCCCGCCCCGGTCATGAAATGCAGTTCACCACCATGATACGCGGCGGGGTCTCGACTGCCCGGGTACTGTTTGCATTTAATTCAGCCAATGTGGAGGGTTGGGCGCTCTACGCTGAAGCCATAACAAAGCCCTACATGCCGCTTGAGGGCCAACTGATCTCCCTGCAGGACCGCCTGTTGCGTGCGGCGCGAATATGGCTCGACCCAATGCTTAACCTGGGGCTCATCAGTGCAGAGGAAGCCAAGCGGGTGTTAATGGAAGAAGTGGTGCTCGACGACCTGAATGCACAGACCGAAATCGATCGCTATACCTTTCGCTCCCCGGCACAGGCGACGGCCTACTAC
>JABDPJ010000185.1 GCA_013042835.1 Lysobacterales bacterium | reverse complement strand
TCCCTGGGCAGCACCAGCAGGTTGACGTGCCGGAAAACGCCGCCGCGCGGTTCGTTGAGCACGAAACGGCGCAGGCGCTGGTCCTTTTCAATGAAGTCTCGTTGCTCCCAAAGCGTATCACCCGGTGGTGGTTCAACACCGCCAACGATCACATCGCCAACCTCTCCCTCGGCATGGCAACCCACTATTTCAATAACCCTGGACATTCTCATATGCGCTCCTGACTGCAGTTCAGGCCTGCCTGGTATCGATCATTCCCTATTGTAGTCTTTGCTGTAAAATTGCACCCGATGCAATCCGGCTCTTATTAATACCGGCATTGCCCATTTTGTACGGGCACAGATGGCTCCCTGCCCCACCCTGAAGCCCGAATGTCGCGAGGACTACTTTGATGAATACCGAATGTGTAAGCCTGAATATTGAGAACGGCATCGCGTTTGTTACGCTAAACCGACCAGAGAAACGCAATGCGCTCGACATGGCGATGTTCAGGGCTATCGACAGGGTTTCCCGCCGCCTGAGAAAGGACAGGAACATTCGCGCGGTCATCGTCCAGGGCGAAGGTGAGGACTTCTGTAGCGGTCTGGATGTGAAAGCGGTGCTGAGCCGTAAATCCTCGGCCATGACGCTACTCGCCAAATGGCTCCCGGGCCATGCCAACCTGGCACAACGCGTATCGTACAACTGGCGAAAAATCCCGGTGCCGGTGATCATGGTCATCCAGGGCCGTTGCTGGGGCGGCGGTCTGCAAATTGCTCTCGGCGCGGATTTCCGGTTCGCCACGGCAGGTTCGACATTTTCCATCATGGAAGGAAAATGGGGGCTGATTCCCGATATGGCTGGCAACCTGGCGCTGCGGGAGATCGTTCCAAAAGACACGGCATTGCGGCTGGCCATGACCGCCGAAATCATCCCGGCTGAAGCCGCGCTGAAATGCGGTTTGATCAGCGAGGTCAGTGATGAACCATTACAACTGGCCAGGCAATTGGCCGCGCAGATCACGGAGCGCTCACCTGACGCGGTTGCCGGCCTCAAAAAGCTTTTCCAGCAAAACTGGTTCCGGGCCGAATGGCTGTTGCTGGCTAAAGAGAGTTACTACCAGTTCAGGATACTGCTGGGAAAAAACCAGGGCATAGCGATCAAAAAGCAGCTATCCCCCGAAAAACATATTGATTATGTTTCTAGGAAAAGATGGTAAGTTGCTAATATTTATAATTTATATAGGGTTTTATTTGCCAATACCTGATCGGGCTGGCGCGGTCGGCCAGGCTCACGCGGGTACGACCTGAAGGCAGGCATCGTAGACCATTTCAGGCGACAATCCGGTCATGCAGCGGTTCAGAGTGCACTTCCTCTGTGCCGCTGTCTTGACGCAAGGTTGGCAATCCACACCGCTGACCAGCACCTTGCTGGCAACCTTTTTGGAGTAAGGCCCGGTTAATTGGGGGTTGGTGGGGCCAAATAATGCAACCACCGGCGTTGCCAGCGCCGCAGCCAGGTGCATCGTTCCGGTATCGACGCTGACCAGGCACTGCGCGTTCGACAGCGCCTGCACCAGCGTTGGCAGTGAACTGCCCATCAGCGAATGTACGCCAGGAGCCTCAAGCAGGCCAGGGAAAAACGTCTGCTCCGCCGCGGTGCCATTTACCAGCACCGGCCAACCGCTATCTTTCCGGACCAGCTCGACCAGCCTTAGCCAGTGACTCTCCGGCCAGGCCCGGTGACTTCGATAACCCGCTTTTCCCAGGCCGGAAAAGCCGGGGTTCATCACAAGGTACTTCACCCCGGCCGGCACCGGCAGCTGTTGGGTGTCGAGCTTGAGTTTCAGCGAAGTACCGGCTTCCCGGGTGATATCCCTGCCCAAAAAGTCCGCGTAAATGGACTTTTCGGTATCCACACAATGCCGTTCTTTGCGGTGCTGTGTTTCAACCAGTGGCCGGCCAAGAAACTTATCGTGCTCAACGAACCTGATGAAGTCGTCGCATTCGTGACCACACTCGAGATTGATCACCAGGTCGTAAGGAAACTGATGCGAATGTCGTTCAAGCGCCCGCTTGACACGGTGAAGACGCCACGGGGTGCTGCGGTGAGCGATGGGGAAAACCCGGTTGACACGCTTATCCAGGTCAAGGATAAAGGCCGAAGCGCCCGGACTGGCGGCAAAATCAATCTCCACTCCGGGGCCAAAGGCCTGTCTCAATGCTTCTATGACCGGTGTCGCCAGCAGGGTATCGCCGAGGCGGCCGATACGGATAACCAGCACTCGCTGCATCAGAAGACGTCCGGTACAAACTCCTGGTCTTCAATTGGGGGCCGCACATAGCCCCGGGTTTCCTTGGGACGCTCTGTCAATTCGATATCCCTTGGTGTCAGGTCCTCATACTCAACCAGGCTCAGCAGATGCGAGATACAGTTCAGCCGGGCATGCTTTTTGACATCGGAATTGACGACATACCAAGGTGCCTGCTTGATATCGGTATGCGCAAACATGACATCTTTCGCCCTCGAGTATTCCAGCCATTTCTTGCGTGACTCAAGGTCCATCGGGCTCAGCTTCCAGCGCTTGGTCGGTTCCTTGAGGCGGGCCTGGAAGCGGCGCTCCTGCTCCCTGTCGCTGACCGAGAACCAGTACTTGATCAGGATAATGCCACTGCGTTTCAGCATGCGCTCAAACTCCGGGCAGGAGCGCATGAATTCCTGGTACTCGTCCTCGTTGCAAAACCCCATAACTCTCTCTACGCCGGCGCGGTTATACCAACTGCGGTCCATCAGCACCATTTCGCCGGCCGCCGGCAGGTGCGCGGCATAACGCTGGAAGTACCATTGCGTCTTCTGCCGGTCGGTTGGCGCAGGCAATGCGGCCACCCGGCAGGTACGCGGGTTCAACGGTTCGGTAATCCGCTTGATCGTGCCGCCTTTTCCGGCGGCATCCCTACCCTCAAAGATCACGACGATCTTCAATCCCTTGTGCTTGATCCAGGCCTGTAATTTGACCAGTTCCACCTGCAGACGGGCGAGTTCCCGCTGATACACCTTGTTCCTGATCACTCCCTTGGCAGTGTATATCTCCGGATCCTTGATATGTTTGCGACGAAACCCCTGCATCATGATCTCTCCTTATTCTATTTTTTCTGCTCACTTCTGAATGAATGGCGCCTAGCATACAAAGCTTGCAACAGATACTCCAGCACTAACCCTCAGAACACGTAAAATCCAACGCAGGCACCCCGTGCGTATGAAGAAGAGCAACGCGATTAATTGTTTCTTTTCAAGTAAAATAAATCTGAACCGCTCCAAGCACTGTCGCATCAACCGCTTCACCAGAGGCCGTCATGTCCCGAGCAAAACCCAACAGTGACCCGTTAATCCAACAACTGCGTTCGGTGTTGCCGGATTCGTGCATCGTATCGGATCCCGCGTCCATGAAACCTTATGAATGCGACGGTCTCAGCGGCTATAGACAAATGCCGAGGGTCGTCGTACTGCCCACAACGGTTGAACAGGTGCAGGCCGTGATGAAAGCCTGCCAGGCGAGTAAAACGCCCGTGGTACCACGGGGCGCGGGCACCAGTCTGTCCGGCGGCGCGATGCCGCATAAAAATGGGGTCGTACTGTCCGTTAACCGCCTTAACCGCATCCTGGACATCGATGGGCAAAACCGCTGCGCTACGCTGCAACCGGGCGTACGCAACCTGCAGATATCCGATGCGGTTGAACACCTTGGCCTCTACTATGCACCCGATCCATCATCACAAATAGCCTGTACGATCGGCGGAAACGTCGCGGAAAACGCCGGTGGCGTGCATTGCCTGAAATACGGTTTGACCGTGCACAACATTCTGCAGGTCAAGATCGTTACCCTGAACGGTGACCTGGTTACACTGGGAAGCACGGCGCCTGACTCACCGGGAAATGATCTGCTGGCCCTGATGATGGGCTCCGAAGGCATGCTGGGTATCGTGGTCGAAGTGGTGGTGCGGCTGTTACCGCGCCCGCCGCTGGCACGGGTCCTGATGGCTGCTTTCGACGATATAGAAAAGGCCGGCAATGCGGTGGCCAACGTCATTGCTTCCGGTGTGATTCCGGCAGGTTTTGAAATGATGGACCGCGCGGCGATAACGGCCGCTGAAGATTTTGTCCGGGCCGGTTATCCGGCTGATGCGGAGGCTATCCTGCTGTGCGAAGTCGATGGTACCGAGCAGGAGGTCAACGCCCAACTGGACAGGGTCAAGGCCTTGTTGGACAAAGCCGGTGCAACTCAAATCAGCCTGGCAAAGGATGAAAATGAACGCATCCTGTTCTGGTCCGGACGCAAAAACGCTTTTCCCGCGGTGGGCCGGATTTCGCCCGATTACTACTGCATGGACGGCACTATTCCGCGCAAGGAGATTGGCAATGTGCTGACCAGGATTTCCGCCATGGCCGACAAGTACGGCCTTGGCGTGGCCAATGTCTTTCACGCGGGCGACGGTAATTTGCACCCGCTGATTCTTTACGATGCCAATAAGCCCGGAGATTTCGTAAAAGCGGAAGAATTTGGCGGCGAAATCCTGGATCTATGTGTCGCGGTCGGCGGCACCATCACCGGAGAACACGGTGTGGGAGTGGAGAAAATAGACCGCATGTGCGTGCAATTCGATGAAGCGACCCTGGCGCAGTTCCTCGCGGTACGCGAAGCCTTTGATCCCGATGGCCTGCTGAATCCGGACAAGGCTGTTCCAACCCTCGCCCGCTGCGCCGAATTCAATGCCATGCACGTCCATCACGGCAAGCTGCCACACCCTGAGTTGGAGCGTTTCTGATGACAGACCTGTCGCGTGACATTGCAGCCCGGGTTCAAGTTGGATTTGAAAAAGGTTCACCCATTGACATTGGGGGTGCGGGAACCAAGTCCTTTCTGGGCCGGCCGTCCCCGACCGCCACGACCCTGGATGTTACCGGGCATCGCGGCATCATCGAGTACGATCCCGCCGAACTGATCCTGGTGGCACGGGCCGGAACGCCGCTGCAGGAAATCGAGGATACATTGGACAGCCGGCAGCAAATGCTCGGATTTGAACCGCCGTTCAGCGCCCAGGGGGCCACGCTGGGTGGTGCTGTAGCCGCGGGACTGGCCGGGCCTCGTCGTGCGTACTCGGGCGCCGTACGTGATTTCATACTCGGCGCCAGTTTCATCAACGGTAAAGGAGAGATCATCACCAGCGGCGGAAAGGTGATGAAGAATGTCGCGGGCTTCGACCTGTTCCGACCCATGGCCGGCGCAATGGGCACGCTGGGAGTCCTGCTGAAGGCCGCATTGCGTATCGTACCCCGGCCGGAAGCAGAAGAGACCCTGCTGCACGAGGAAAACGATGAAACCACCGCGCTAGAGAAAATGAACCGCTGGGCGCTGCAAACGCAGGCCATCAGCGCCGCGGCATGGGACGGTGAAAATATTCGTATCCGGCTTTCCGGTTCATCGGCGGGCATAGCGCATGGCGAAGTGCAGATTGGCGGGGAGAAGCTCACTGAAAGCGACTATTGGAATGACCTGAATAACTTCCGGCTGGAGTTTTTCAAACAACAGGGCCGTCTGTGGCGCATTGCCCTGGCGCCCATGAGCGGACCGATAGGCATGAATTCACCGCAGTTGATCGACTGGGGCGGCGCGCAACGCTGGCTGATGAGCGATGAACCGGCCGATGACATCCGCGCCCGGGTAGCACACCTGGGCGGTCACGCGTCCTGTTACAGCGATGACCCGGCTGTGCCCACCTTCCAACCGCTGCAGGGGGATTTGCTGGCTCTGAACCAGCGGCTTAAAGCCGCACTCGATCCCGCCGGGATCCTGAACCCCGGCCGCCTGGACCCGAAACTGTAAGCTGCATGGAAATTCATCTCGATAAGAGCATTGCGAGCCAGGACTGGGCAAAGGAAGCGGAAGCCATCGTGCGCAAATGCGTGCACTGCGGATTCTGCAATGCCACCTGCCCCACCTACCAGCAACTGGGGCACGAATCCGAAGGGCCTCGCGGAAGAATTTACCTGATTACCCAACTGCTCGAAGGCCACCCGGCCGACCGGCAGACACGGGACCACCTGGACCGCTGCCTGTTGTGCCGTGCCTGTGAAACCACCTGCCCTTCCGGCGTTCCCTACAGCCGTCTGCTGGAAACCGGCCGCCTGATGCTGGAGGAGCAACAACCCCGCAGCGGCCTCGACCGCCTGAAACGCAAGGCAATGACTGCTGTCATCCCGAGCACAGGTCTGATGCGTGCCGGCGTCGGCATCGCCAAGCCCCTGCGTCCGTTATTGCCCAAAAAACTCGCAACGCAATTGCCTTTGCCGGACAAAGATTTAACCAGACCAGGGTCGCTGCATAAGCGCAGGATGTTGCTGTTGGAGGGCTGCGCACAGTCGAGCCTGACACCGGAAACCAACGCGGCGGCGGCGCGGGTCCTCGACCGTCTCGGCATCTCGTTGATACCTGAGGCCAGTGGCGGTTGCTGTGGTGCAGTGCGTTTGCATACATCCGACCGCGAACGCGGCCTGCAGGACATCAGGAACAGGATCGACACCTGGTGGCCGGCTATCGAGAACGGTATCGAAGCCATCATTTCCACGGCCAGCGGCTGCGGCGTGACCGTGAAAGACTACGCCCACTTGATGCAGAACGACCCGGAATATGCCGACAAGGCAGAACGGATTTCGGCATTGACCTTAGACCTTGCGGAACTCATCGCCGCTGAAACAGCTGAATCCACCCCCAAGTCGGAACTTGCGCAGGATCTGAGAGTCGCATTCCACAGCCCCTGTACATTGCAGCATGGACAGAAGATCGTCGGTGTGATCGAAGCACTGCTGGAGCGTTATGGCTACTCGCTGGTGCCGGTCGGCGACGCTCACCTGTGTTGTGGATCGGCGGGTACGTACGCGGTGCTGCAGCCCGTGTTATCAGGACAACTGAAAGCGGATAAGCTGGCGCAACTGCAGCTTAGCTCACCCGATTTGATTGCAACCGCGAATGTCGGTTGCCAACTGCACCTGCGAAAAGACGCAGACGTGCCGGTATTGCACTGGATCGAGTTGCTCGACAGGTCAAAAGGATAAAGTATGGATATTATTGTCATCAAAGGCGGCAGGCAGCTCAATGGCACCGTGGCCACCAGCGGCGCCAAGAACGCAGCCCTGCCATTGCTGTTCTCCTCGTTACTCGCACAAGGCGAACACGTCTTTGACAACGTACCGCGACTGAATGATATCGACTCGACCGAGTTGCTGCTCAACCACCTCAATTGCGAAACGCAAAGGAACGGGCACCAGCTTAAAGTCAATGTGAACCGGCCGCAAAGCCTGGTCGCGCCCTATGACATCGTTCGCAAAATGCGGGCGAGCATCCTGTGCCTTGGACCACTCATCGCACGTTACGGTGAAGCCAAGGTGAGCCTGCCGGGTGGCTGTGCAATCGGTTCCCGCCCAATCAACCTGCATATTGAACCACTGCGCCAACTGGGTGCTGAAATCGACATCGAGAACGGTTACGTCATGGCCAGGGCCAACAGGCTAGTCGGTGACCGTATCGTTTTTGATTTTGCCACGGTCGGCGGCACCGAAAACATTATGATGGCGGCCAGCCTGGCACGCGGTACGACCATCATGGAAAACGTCGCCAAGGAACCGGAAATTGTCGACCTGGCCCGCTGCCTGCGCAGCATGGGCGCAAAAATACAGGGTGAAGGCAGCAGCGTAATCACCATCGAAGGTGTCGATGAACTGCAGCCCGCCAGGCACCGGGTGATTCCCGACCGCATCGAGGCAGGCACCCTGCTGCTCGCCGGCGCGATAACCGGTGGCGACGTCAAAGTCACCAACTGTGTACCCAAGGATTTCGATGCCCTGATCAACAAGCTTATCGATTGCGGTTTTGCGGTTGAGTGCGGTGACGACTGGGTGCGCGTCAAGCCTTGTGATCGATGGGTGGCGGTCGACGTGGATACCGCCCCCCACCCGGGTTTTCCCACTGATTTACAGGCGCAGTTCATGGCCTTGATGACACAAGCCGACGGAACTTCAGTGATTACCGAACGAATTTTCGAAAACCGCTTCATGCACGTGCAGGAACTGGCCCGCATGGGCGCCAACATCACGCCAAAATCCCAGGTGTCCGTGGTCCGTGGCGAAAAAGGCGGGTTAAGTGCGGCACCGGTGATGGCAACCGACCTGCGTGCCAGCGCCAGCCTGATCCTGGCTGCGCTTGCAACCGACGGGGAAACCACGGTCAACCGGATTTACCATCTTGATCGCGGCTATGAAAAGCTGGAAGAAAAACTGTCCAGCCTGGGTGCGTGCATTGAACGACGGGCTAACTGAAAAGCTCATTAACAACCACTTGAAGCAACACGGGAAAGCGCGAACCGATAAAACGAACTGGCCGGATACCGCGACATGCGGTATCCGGCAATAACTAAAACGCCTGCAAACTACCAGTTAAAAGTCACACCGAGGACCGGGCCGCTGTAGGTCATTTCCGCGCCGCCGTTCCAGTCGGTTTTATCGACTTCCACATCAAGATTGAAATACTGCCAGGAAAGGTCAAAACCCACGTTGCGCCATGCCTGGTAGTTGACACCAACGGCAGCATTCCACAGTCCACCGCTATAGTCACCGACACTCGCACTGATCCAGTCTATCCGGCCGTGCAACAACCAGTTCCTGGCGGGAGAAAAGTTATACCAGGCACCAATATTCGGCAACGGTGCACTTTCACTCACTTCCAGTCTCTGCACGCCGCTGCTCTCACCATTGGCCCTTAATTCACCCTCGATATAGGCCGACAAATCAAGGTTATGCAGGCCGAGGCCCAGGCCAAAATCATGTTGTTCATTCTTGATAAAGCTACGCCCCACAAATACGCGTGCCACGGCCAGCTTGATTCCCGCTTCGACGTAGGTACCTTGCTCGAAGACTTCGTCCTGCCATTCAATATCTTCGGTTAACGTCGCGTTGCCCTTGGCGTTGTTGCTGAAATACTGTCCAGCCAGCGACCAATTCTTTTCACTGCCGAACTTCCATTTGAACTGACCATTGAAGAAAGTGCTGCTGTCACTGACACCAACACTGTCATCAAAATCGATATCCTCACCATCACCTTCAACGCCATAGGCTCCGATCTTGAAGGAATTCGATGAACGCATTGCGCCCAGTGACACTGAAAAAGAATCAGAGATATAGGGGTGGTAGTCGTAGTCCTGGGCCAGTAAAATTCCCGGTGCGGACGATACAACCAGGGCAGCCAGGCTGAGGCGCAGTTTTTTGATCATGTTGCTTAACCTTTACTAATGTTAGTGACCACTGGAGGGCGATTTCAGCCGCGTATTCTACACTATAAATGCATGGCGAAATTGAAAATCAATCATTAGTTTTCTCTTTTACCAAAGGACGCATCGAGCGGAATCATCATGGTCACGACAAATGACGGCACGGTCGCCACCAGCACCCATATAAAGAAATTTTGGTAGCCCATCAATTCCTGCAACCAGCCGCTGAGCATGCCCGGAACCATCATTCCAAGCGCCATGAAACCCGTGCAGATCGCGTAGTGGGCGGTTTGGTGGGGACCATTGGAGATGTACAGCATATAAATCATATAGGCCGCGAAACCGAACCCGTAACCAAATTGTTCAATACCAATGGCCAGGTTGATAATAAAGAGGCTGTCGGGAAGCTGCATGGAAAGAAATACATAAACAGCATTGGGCAGGTTGATCGCCAGCACCATCCACAGCAACCAGAACTTCAGCCCGTGCCTGGCCGCCAGGAAACCGCCAAGCAGGCCGCCCAGTGTCAGCATCAGGATACCGATGGTTCCGTAAGCAAATCCAAGCTCACCGGTGGTCAGGGCCAGGCCACCAACTTCAGCTGAGTCGAGCAGAAACGGTGCCGCCAACTTGGCCAGTTGGGCCTCGGAGAAGCGGAACAGCAGCAGGAAAGCCAGCACCAGGCCGATTTTCGGTTTTTGGAAAAACTGCACAAACGTTTGCAAAAAGTCGCGCATGATGTCCGCGTAGGTCTGATGCAGCCGGGGCTGATCGCTTGCAGGCCTGGGCAAACTGAAACGGTGCCAGGCGAAGAACAGCACAAACAATCCCGCCATGATGTAAAACGTTAAAACCCAGGCAAGGCCCGTGCCCGGATCAGGCGACGCAACTGCTTCGTTAGCGGTCCTGACTGCAGCGGGATCGCCACTGGCGAACAGGCTCTCCAGTTGCCCGGCGAGAATAATCAAAAGTCCCTGGCCCGTAATCATGGCAAGGCGGTAAAAAGTGCTGCGAATGCCAACGAACCAGGTCTGCTGGTGCCTGGAAAGGCCGAGCATATAGAAACCGTCCGCGGCAATATCGTGGGTTGCTGAACTGAACGCGAGCAACCACAGGAATGCCAGTGAATTGCGGAAAAAGTCGTCGCTTGGAATGGTCAGCGCGACACCGCCGAGGCCCGCCCCGATCAACAATTGCATCGCCAGTATCCAGGCCCTCTTGGTCCGCAATATGTCGACCAGTGGGCTCCAGAAGGGCTTGATCACCCAGGGCAGGTACAACCAGCTGGTGTACAGCGCGATATCCGTGTTGGATATCCCCAGGCGCTTATACATGATGACCGACACCGTCATGACGACGACATAAGGCAGTCCACTGGCAAAATAAAGGCTGGGTATCCAGGACCACGCGGACCGCCCAGCCTGCGATTTGTCGGCTTGCACCCGGCTAATCCGCTCTGAGACGAGTTGTCGCCCGGGAACTTCGCAACATTTCGCTGGCAATGGTCAGGCAACCTTGCACCGGTTCGTCCACCACCGTTATGCTGGCAGGAGGCGGCTGCAACTGTTCAAGCTCGTGCATTAACCGGTCCCTGAAGAATACGTTCCTGCAAGCGACGCCGCCAGCCAACGCCAATGGATAGGGACTGTCAAATGCCAGCGCCCTGGACACTGCCTCGACCAGCTTGACGGCTTCCGACACAGCGTGATTGGCGATATCCACTGCCACGGCATCACCCGCAGCGGCAGCGCGCAGCACAATGGGCGCAAGTGCCGCGACCTCGCAGCGTGTGTTACCACTCGCCGTTACTTCGGTGAGAATGCCCCTCGGGTCGGTGGTTTCAAGTTCCTGCAACACCAAATCGGAAAGCACGGTCTCCGGCCCGATCTCGTCGCTCGCTTCCGCGACCGCTGCAAGGGCCTTGTAGCCCAGGTAAAAGCCACTGCCCTTGTCGCCAAACCAGTGGCCCCAGCCACCCTTTGTAACGGAATGGCCGCGACTGTCGGTTCCGACTGCAACGGAGCCGGTACCAACGATCAATGCAATACCCCGGCCGGACTCCGTAGCCTGGTCAAGTACGGGATTGACGTCGGGAATGATCTCCACGCGGTTGGCCAAGCTGCGATTCATCGCCCATTGAAAGACATCCTGCTGCACGCCGGGCGCGGTACTGCCGGCCAAAGCCAGCACAGCACAGTCCAACTCTTGGCCTGCTACCCCGGCATCGCTCAGTGCTTCATCGACCGCCTTGTCAAGGCTTTGCAAGGACTGCTCTTTACCCGCCAGCCTCAGGTTGGAAGGCCCGCCGCTGCCGCGGCCAATGATCTGCATATCTCCGCGCTCATTAACGGACGCCAGCAACGCGGCGGTCTTTGAGCCACCGCCGTCCACGCCGAGCAACAGCCGTGATCGCTTGACCGTGGCTTGTTTACAGGCAGGTTTCTCACTAACAGATTTCACCTTCACTCCTCCAGGGCAAGGCGCAAGTGCCCTTGTACCGCATCCAGTCTCCCACGGGCCTGGGCCACTGAGATACCAAGTTTGTCTGCAACGATGGCCGTTTTGACTTCGCCATCACTGCGCTGCAAAAGCTCATCTGCTTCGGCCGAACTGCAATTCGCCAGTATTTGAACGATTCGCCTGGCCCGCTCAGTCAGCTTCAGATTGGTTGCCCTGAGATCGACCATCAGGTTGCTATAGGTCTTGCCCAAACGAACCATCGCAGCGGTTGTGAGCATATTCAATACCATCTTGGTCGCGGTACCGGCTTTCAGGCGCGTAGATCCCGACAATACTTCCGGACCCACCACGGGAATGATGGACAAGTCGGCATGCGCTTGTATCCGTGGCTCCGGGTTGCAGCTGAAGGCAATGGTCCCGGCGCCGGTTTCGCGGGCGTAGTCAAGCGCCCCGATAACATAGGGTGTGCGGCCACTCGCCGCGATGCCGACCACCACATCCCGGTTGCCAAGTTTAATTTGTTGCATATCAACCCGCCCCGCCCGGGCTGAGTCCTCCACGCCTTCAACAGCCCTTAGCAGGGCGTCAGGACCACCCGCCATGACCCCTACGACCAGTTCCGGAGGGGTGTTGAATGTCGGCGGGCATTCCACCGCATCCAGTACACCCAGCCGTCCCGAAGTACCGGCGCCTGCGTAAACCAGGCGACCACCCGCAGACAATCGCTCTACGATCAACTCGACCGCACTGGCAATGTCATCCGCCACTGCCCCTACCGCGGCAGTCACTTTCTCATCCTCTGAATTCATCAACTTTACAATCTCAACTGCGCTAAGATTGTCGATGTCATGCGTGGCAGGATTCCGCGCCTCTGTCGCCAGCAACCCTAACGAGTTTTCAGTGGATTCTGTCATGATGCCTACCCGTAGATTCATTGCTTTTTTGCTGATGACAACCGCACTGGTCACTATCGCTGCCACTGCCGTTTATGCAAAAGCTGCACCCCCGGTTGCGCCGGTCCCCGCCAAACCGCATCCGCCTGAAGGTTTTGTGCTGACGGGAATTGACGTACTGGAACGCGACCGCTTCAAACCACTCGCCGGCCGCAAAATCGGCCTGATCACTAACCAGACCGGGATTAACCGGCAAGGCATCAGCGCCATCCAGTTGCTGCATGACGCAGCCGAAGTCAGGCTGGTTGCCATCTTCAGCCCGGAGCACGGCCTGTTCGGCAAACTCGATGTCCCGCTGATCGGGAACAGCGAAGACCCCCTGACCGGCATCCGTGTATTCAGCCTCTACGGCAGCGCCCGCATTCCGACCCCGGACATGCTGGCGGGAATCGACACGCTGGTTTTCGATATCCAGGATATCGGCACGCGTTTCTATACCTACATTTCGACCATGGGCTATGCCATGCAGGCCGCCGCTGACAACCGGATACCATTTGTCGTTCTGGACCGTCCAAACCCGATCAATGGTGTCACCGTCAGCGGACCCATGCTGGATGAAGGCCGTCAATCCTTTGTCGGATTTCACCGCTTGCCGGTACGCCATGGAATGACCACCGGCGAGCTGGCG
>JABDPJ010000020.1 GCA_013042835.1 Lysobacterales bacterium | reverse complement strand
GTCTTGGTCGAGCCGTAACCCGCGATGATGAGCCCGTCTGCGGATACTGCCTGGGCCGAACTGGAGCGCAGCGTCTGCAAGGTCACCGCATCCTGGATGGTCAGCTGAGCCGGAATCGGCACACCGACTCCATCGACAACCGTCGTGTCGGCGCGAAACGCCTTCATGCCGGTCTTGGTATTGCCGGTGCCCACAAGGATAAGCCCGTCGGCCGACACGTCGCTGACCTTCATGTCGGAGATGCCGCCGCCGAAGTCGGGGATGGCCAGGTAGTCACCCTCGTCGACGGAATCCAGAACGGGAAGCAGCCACTCGATGCCGTAGGATACCTTGCCGACTTGATAGCCGCCGACCGGCATTGATCCGCACCAGTCCAATACAAGATTTACCTTGTCATAGTTGTAAGATGCGCACGTCATATCAGAAGACGCGTAGGCAGCACTGGGCTGAGATGGGGCCACGACGCCGAGGTCTTCCTGCACCTGCAGTTCGTTGTAGAGTGGTGGCACACCGTCGTCTGTGGCAATCGCCCAATCGATATCCAACCGCCATGCACGCGTGAAGTCCACCACCATGGTTGAGCCCACGGCTGTTTTACCGTCGCGGGAGATACCCAGGGCCAGGCTCGAATCGTGGGGACCATCCATATGCCCGAGCTTCCAGAAATAGTAACCTTCAATTGGCGTGGGTGGTGGATCCACTGGGTCCGCGGGTGGTTTGCCGGGTACACCCCCTTTGGCGCCCCACACGGGTGCAAAGGCCAGGAGCAGCAGCGCGCAGGCTCCAATGAGAATAATAAGTTTACGTGCTTTCATGATTTCCTCCTTGCGCGTCCCTGCGCCTGATTGCATTTCATTGCATTTCGTTGCGTCTCATTTCGAAGCAGTTCATCAGTCGCGATAGTCAACTCTGCGGAACATGATGTCGCTGCCGTTGTCGCCTTCCTCCAGCCAGATGCCGTACATCCGCGATCCGTCGGGAGTCTGGCGGAGCTGGGCTGCGCCCTGCTGAGGCTTATCCTTGGCCAGCGGATTCCAGCCTTCCTCAGGTTTGCCGTTGCCGCCCTGCGGGGTGACGATCACGCTCTGGTAGCGCTGTCCCTTGTCCAGGGTGCGGCTGTAATAGATGTCCAGCGGCAGCTTGGGTTGCTCGACACCGTCCGGCAGGGTGTTCTGGTTGAAATCCAGACCATAGGCCAGCTGGTAGACGCTCGAATCCCATTTATCTTCCGGGTAACCGGTGGCAGTCCCGTCGGGATTTTTGATGGTCCCCGGGGTCTTGACCAGCCGTGGTTCCTCCACGGTCGTGCGGTAGTTGCGCAGATTGGAAACGTTACGCGGCGGTTCGATTGCACCCGGCTCGTACACCGTGGTGACCACCTCCTCATCCCAGGTTACTTCCTGGTTTTCATCATCGATCACCGGGACCCTGAAGACCACGTTGTGCTCGATATCGGTATCGGTCTTATCGGTCGTCCAGTGCTGGCCTCCGTTGAAAGAACGACGAATATAGAAGTCGTACTTGTCGTTGGCCTTTCTGCCCCAGTTGGGCGTCCAGGTGTAGCCGATCAGAAGATCGTCACCGTTAAGGGCGCCGCGGTGGGCACGGGCGTCTGAGAAGGGGTTTCTCGCCGATGAATCATTGAGATTGTCTTCAACCCAGGTCCAACGGAGCATTTTGATGGGTTTTTCCGGATCGAACGGATCCTGGAACGTGGAGTTCGGATCTTCGCTTACGCTTACGCTGCTCAGGTTCATGGCCCCGGGCGTGAAGTTCCCAAAGGCATAGGGGTTGCCGCTCGGAGAGGCCTTCATGCGCCGCATAAAAATGTCCGCCGGTTTGCCTCTGCCTTCTTCACCCTCGCGGTAAAGTGCTACCAGTACCGTGCCCGAGGCTCCTTTCTTGGATTTGGGCTGAGTCACGAAGCGCACCCGGCGGGCATTATTCGTCGCCGGGATTGGCTCGTCCTTCCAATCGAGAAGCAGCGGGGGTGGATCAGGAGCATAGAGAGCAGGATCTTCCGTCAGGTAGACCGGTATCGGATTTCCAGACCCGTCCAATATCGGGTTACCGAAGTCGTCCAATTTGATCTCCGGCTGGTTGATCATGCCTCCACTGGCAACTGTTACGGGATTGAAAAGATCGAAGCTGTGATAGAAGACGTTTTTGCCCATATCCGGTTTGTAGCGATCCTCGTCGTGCTCATCGCTTTCCTCAACGGGCCAAACCGGAATGTAATCATCACTACCGCCACAGCCGTCGTCATCGTGCTCACCCTCCGGGGGCGAGCCTACACCCTTGCTTTCTTCGTAGCCGATGATGACCCAGGCGCTCTTGCTGCCGTCCGGTTTCTTATAGGGCTGCAGGAAGATATTGGGCCGGGAAGCGCCGGTGTTGCCGTCGAGAAAACGTCCGTCGGCGGTAACACATACATTGTGGATTTCACCTTTAGGGTTGGCTTTCTCGAGGGTGTAAGCACACAGGGGATTGAACCCCGGGACTGCGGCCGTGCCGATACCTTCTATCGTGCCGCAATACCGGTGGGTTCCCTTGCCTTCTCCGTCAAAATCATGCTCGCCATTTCCACCATCGGGATCCATGTTCTCAGCACTGCAGACTTCATTGTCGGAAATTCTGACCGGCAGGGTCATGGGCACAAGGGCTTTGACCCTTCCAGTCAACTCGGGGTCGGCGGCCAAATCCTCGTCGTTTTCACCCATTTCGCCTGATGGGTAGTCGTAATCGATCTTGGCGAAATCCTTCAAAGTGATATAGCTGTACCAGATATCGGCCTTGTTGTTGGTGTTGGCGCCACTCCATCCGTCGCCAGGACCTTCGCCGTCACCAGGCAACAGGCCCTTGGGGTCTTCCTGCCAGACAATGGCGAATGCGACATCGGTACCCGCCCCGGCAAAGAGCTGGAAGGCGTCGCGGCGTCCCGAAGTCAACTTCTCGGGTTTGAACCAGACGATGTCACCGACATAATCACCAATGCCTGCATTGAAGTCAGCCTCGGTGGCAACGATACCCCTGGCTGCCCATACGCAGCTATAGGGCACCTCACCCATATCGGGGTAGTCTTCGTAGATGACCGAACGTTGCGGGCCGGCCACACCAAAAATGTCGTCCTGCCAGTAGGTGTCGTCACCCGTGTAATCGTTTCTGCACATGGTGCCCTCGTCTGTTTCGCGGCACACTTCGCAGGTGTCGAATTCGCCGTCATCATCAGAGTCCACATCAAACGCATCACAAACCGTAATGCCGTAACCCGGTCTTCCGCCCCGACAGTATTTGTCGGTCCAGGCCACGAAGATCTTGTTGTCCTTGACCTTGAGCATGGGCTTCCAGGATTCTCCCGCGTAACCCACCAGGGATGATTTTTTGGCGGTCTTGGAGATGTTACTGCGCTTCCAGCTGTCGCCGTCGTCCCGCGAGATGGCGACCCAAACGTCCAGTGCGCCAGTGCCCTCGACCTCATCAAGGTAGGAAACCACGATGGGTTTGGCTTCATAACGTGTTTCAATGATCGCGTCGTTCTCGTCGAAGTAGACCACCTCAGTCAGAGTGTCGTCCGACCGTCTGGCCGGAACGTAGACAGGCATCATATCGATCTTGGCCTTGTTGCTTTTCAGGTCCGGAGACTTGGAGATATTTCGCTTCATCAGGTTGCCGGCCTGCATCCCGTTATTGAGGTTTTCCAGGGCTTCTGCCTTGGTAACTGCGGCCAAACTCACCGTGCCCCTGCATACGGCGATTGTTGCGTCGATCAGAGCGCCAACGGCTGCATCATCAGAAAAGAAAAGTTCCGGCTCCAGAACTGGAGGAGGGTCGCCCAAAGCTGAATTCAGGCAATCGACCACCTCCGCAGTGAGGTTGATCGCACCCTGCGCGGGGTTTCCGTCCGCGTCCAGGCTCTGTAACAGCCTGGCCACATTGAGGACCCGGTCGTCATCCATGTCGGCTTGGCCGAAGAGGTCCGGTGGTGAGACCTGGTGGTCACCCAGGGCGTCGCCCAGGTAAAGGTTGCCCGCATAAAAAGCGATGTACTCGCCTGGAAGGTACCAGAACTGTCCTCCCTCACCCGTGATACCAAAATTGGTCTGGGTAACGGTCACATACGACAATCCATTGACGATGGCATCGATGAAGTGTCCCGGCTCAACCTTGGCCGGCACGTAGGTGACGTACATACCCCAAATACGGTCGTCGTCTTTGTCGAACCGGCTGAAAACGCCTTCGTTCTCGGCATACGCATCTTCCGGCACCCTGACCAGGGTAGTGACGTCTTCTACCACCTGCTCCTCATAAAGTATGACGGACACGATGGTGTAGAGCGGCGGGCACGCAGTTAGATTGGGTCCCCAGCAAACATCGAAATTGGAGAGGGGGATCGTTTCGACATGACTTTCGACCGTTATGCCCTGATCTCCAAAGTAGTCAGTTTTGTAATCAAACTTGCTGGCTTTTGGTTGTCCGGTCTTTTTGTCGAGGATGCTGTCAAAGTCGTCCAGATCCTGGACGATATGAATGCGCACTTCCCCGATCGTGTAGGGTTCGATTGGGTCGATCGTAATTTGCAGATTGCCGTTCTCTTTGTGGCCGTTGACGAAATCTACTTCACCAATCGGTATCCATGCGTCCGGTGTACCGGGATTCCAGTCCTTGACCATCAGCCGGGTTTCGACCGGCCAGGTCAATCCTTCCTGGTTATTCTGGGCATTGACACTGCTGGCTGACGTGCACAGCAGCATTAACAGCGCCACGAGCGCTAATACGTGAGATCTAAGTCTGATACGTTTCATTCCAGTTTCCTCCTGCACAATCATCGTTTCCGGAGGAAACTTGGCAGCGTCCTGCGCTGTTGTAGGGGTGGACTCCTCCTCATGCGACCACGGTTCGCATTTCGCAAAGAAACCATCTTCGATGGAGCCTGCCCCGTCTTACGCGGAATTTCGCAGGCCCATACGATGGACCCAAATTTAAATTAGCAGATACCGGATTAACGGAATCTGAAACGGAGTTTAAGGGTTGGTTAAGTTTTATGGTCCCGATCGCGCAAATGCGCGACCAGGCACGCTATTACTAATTACAACTGATTCCTGGCATGGACGTAAGCCTGATAAAATCCATCTCCAGGCTGCCGTCAAGACCACTGAATGAAGCTTTGCCCGTATCACAATCTGCCAAGTTTATGATAATGGTACCCCATGAAGTTGCCGGAAGCGTCGGTAGACCAAAAACTCCAGAAATGACTTCATACATGTCCATTTCAACAGGAGCGTTGAACTCCAGGTCCCCTTCGAATGTCTCCGAGAACAGCCACAACCTTTCACTCATTGCGGTATGTCCGTAGTAATATACGGTTAGCCCTGATTCGTGTGATACGAAGTTGAAGCCGTGCCCGGGATTATTGGGATCATAGAACAGTCCGTTCACTCCCAAGTCGTTGGTCAAGCCACCGGCTTGCGGTGTTGATATAACATCTGCAAACTTTGATCCTACCGATAAATCGTCAAAAAACGCCGGCTGCCCCGCCATCTGATCACCCCGGATGGATACAGCAGTAATCCTGCCGCCACCCCGGTAAAGCAAATCCACCGTAACATTGTCTATTACCGGGCTGCTTGATTCATCGACCGGGTCAACCCACAACGTAACAACCTCAAGGTCATCGGGCCCGGTAATGGCTTCTCCATATTCGATTCGCAAAACCACCAACATTTCCATGGAGGAAGGAATACCACCAACGACATCGATGTTCGCTCCCCCGTTGCCGACCATAAAATTGTTGTTTTTCATCCCGAAAGACACATCCGGCTGCCCCCCGCCGTTCAGCTGCTCGAGAATCAGCGTAAAGGTCATGTCACCGTTTGCACGCGAAGGGTGAATCCGGAAACTGGCGTAGAAATTCTCACCATCGGTTCTGAATAATTCATGATCCTGTGAACTATACCTTTGTGCCGTTCGCATACCATTATCGTCAAAAGGAAAATCGTAAATGGCCTTGCCGGTTCCGGCATTAAGGTCGGCTTCTGTCCTGTTGACATAAAAATTGCTCTCGGAATTAAGGAACCAATCACCCGCCAATCCAATCGCAGGGCCGGCGGGGCTAACAGAAATCAAGGCGTTGTCCGGATAACCCGTAAAACTCTCGAAGATGATCAGATCCGCATCTGCGGTAGCACTTAGAGTGGCCAGTCCCAGGAGAATGGCAAATATCTTGTCTTTGAATGGCATGATTCACCTCGCATATGAGCAGGGAAAACGTTGGAGACCGGCATGCGGAGCCGGACGTTCCATTCCAATTTCACTGTAACAAAAGCCGATTAGCCCACACTGAACGGTAATTTAAGGTGAGCTTAAGTTTTCCCTGTTCCTGATGAGTGCCAAGCAACCCAGGTTGAATCATCCCTTCAGCTTGGCTTAAGGAAGCTGCTGTAAACTTGTAATTTGTGGATTTTCTGAATGCCGCGAGGAGATTGGTGTACCTGTCGCTATTTACGAATTAAGGAGATCACCATGAAACTTCTTTACGCAAACACTGCCGCCCGGGACACATGAACCACGGCAACAAGCACGTAGGCAACTTCTACGGTGTTGAAAACCTGGCCTACTATGGCGACTGGAATTCCAACCGCGTATTTTTTGAAATCCAGGTGAACCCCCTGGGTAAAACCCGCAGTTTGAACCTTAATTCCTTCCCGGAAGAAGGAGCGTACCTATTAATGGGCAGCTTTGTCTGGGGTGATAAAGCCGATGACGGCGGTATGTAAAAAGGAGTTCTGGCGGAAACAATCAGGAGGACCTGCGAATGACCGCCGGCCCTTCTTGCATCTTGACTCAAATCAGTGCCCTTTTCAGGTTATTGATTCAAAATAACTTTGGGATAATAGCACCTTGCCCGGCAGGAAAAAGCCATGCGAATTCTTGTAATCGAAGACAATGCTGAACTGACCCGCCAGATTAAAAGTTCACTGGAGCACGCCATGTATGTAGTGGACGTTGCATACGATGGCGAGGAGGGGCTGTTCATGGGTGAATCGGAGCACTACGACGCGGTGGTGCTGGACCTCGGACTGCCCAAAATGGATGGTATTGATGTACTGGAGCGGTGGCGCGCCAAGAGTAACGACGTTCCCGTGCTGATCCTGACCTCGCGCCATACCTGGCGGGAAAAAGTAGCCGGCCTGCGGGCCGGGGCGGACGACTACCTGGCAAAGCCATTTGAATTCGAAGAAATGCTGGCCCGGCTGGAAGCACTGATTCGCCGGGCCACCGGCCATTCAAGCCCGATCATGCAATGCGATTGCGGCAAGCTGGTGATAGATACCACTTCGGCTCGTGTCACCATGGAAGGCAACCTGGTTGAACTCACCGCGCTGGAATACCGCACGCTGGAATACCTGATGCAGCACGAGGGCGAGGTCATCTCCAAGACCGAATTGACCGAACACATCTACGACCAGGATTTCGACCGCGACTCGAACGTCATCGAAGTTCTGATCAATCGCCTTCGCGGCAAAATTTGCACGGACATGATCAAGACCCGGCGGGGGCTTGGTTACCAACTCGGCGAACCCAGGCCGAATGCATAAATCGCTGACCAAGCGCATTATCACGCTGTCCGTTTTCTGGATCGTGATCGCACTGGTGTTCACTGGCGTCCTGATGGGACAATTTTACCGGGAGCACACCCAGGGTCACTATGACGACCATGTATTTACTCACGTCGAAGAATTGGTTGCGGCGGTTGAAACACTTCCAAATGGAAAGTTGGTACTGTCAAGGGAGCCAACTGACCCTCGTTTTCACCGGATCAATTCAGGTTGGTACTGGGAGATCCTCAGTGTAGATAAATCCCTGTACAGTTCGCCTTCGCTGGGTACCAACCTCCTGGACCTGAGCAACACGGAGGTCACTGAAAGCCATGAAGTGCAAATCCTGGAAGGCCCCGGCGGGCATCATTTAAGAGCGCAGGTGATAAACGTCGCCTATCCCCACGAAGCTGGCGCCTTGACCATTGTTGCAACCGCGCCAGAAATGGCCATAACGGATGACGTGAAGGAGTTTTATTTACATATCGCCACCAGTTTTCTCGTGCTTGGCATCGGACTGTCTGTCGCCGTAGTCATGCAGGTCCGGCTTGCGCTGAGACCTCTCAACGCGATTCAGTCCGGGATCAGCGACATCAAGGCCGGCAAAACCGAGCGCCTGCCGCGTGAATTTCCCAGCGACGTGCAACCGCTGGTCGATGAACTGAACTACCTGCTCGACCATAACGAAACCTTGTTGAAACGAGCCCGCAACCAACTCGGCGACCTGGCGCATTCGGTCAAGAACCCGCTCACGGTGATCCGCAACGAGGCTCGAACGCTTTCCGGTAAACAGGGGCAGTTGATTCTCGACCAGTCCCATGTGATGGCCAACAGCATTGACCATTACCTGTCGCGCGCCAGGATCTACGGCAAGCAGGACGCTATCGGCTATCGCACCAGCGTGCGGTCGGTTATCGATGATCTGAGCTTTGCGGTCGAGCACATACACAAGGACCGAAAAATCGGAATCGAACTTCTCTGCATTGAAGACAAATGGTTTCGGGGCGAATCCCAGGACCTCGAGGAAATGGCCGGCAACCTGATCGATAATGCGTTCAAGTGGGCCAAAACGAAAGTCGTCGTGCGTTGCGAGCACGAAAACCAGCACCTGGCGCTGATCATAGAAGACGATGGTCCGGGCATCGACGAGAAAGAGCTCAAAACCATTACGCACCGCGGCAAGCGGCTGGATGAAACCACCCCGGGCCACGGGCAGGGACTGGGCATCACCGAGGACATTGCCAACCTCTATGGCGGCGAACTGAAGCTGGGACGGAGTGATTTGGGCGGTCTGAAGGCGACGCTGATTCTGCCGGCGGCCTGAACCGATCGCGAATAAATTCGCCC
>JABDPJ010000174.1 GCA_013042835.1 Lysobacterales bacterium | reverse complement strand
GGCCAGGGATGGCCGGGAGCGACCCCACAGGATGTCGGTCGGTCGCGAAGGCCAGGGATGGCCGGGAGCGAGCCGATTCCCGTTACAACCAGATAAAACAACCCTGGCGGTGGTTTTCTATTAGTTTATGTCCGCTCTTGCAATTCCTTCTCCCATATCGGCGGATTACCAATCTTCTCCAGAAGGAAATCAATAAATACTCGAACCTTTGCGGTGAGTACGTTCGACTTCGGATAAACAAGCCAGATTGCAGATTCGTCGTCGACCTCGTAGTCCTGCAGCACCCGCAACAGGAAACCTTGTTTGATTTCCCGAGAGATGCTCCAGCAGGAGTTCATGGAGATCCCGACGCCGGCGACGGTGGCAACCCTCATACTCGCGCCATCGTCACAAACGATACGGTTTCGGGTGCTGGTTGGGGGGAATTTTCCTTGAGGCAGGTCGCCGTCGCCTACAAGGGTTCTCCCTGGCCCCTTGCCGAAGACCAACAAGTGATGATCCATCAAGTCATCCGGTGTCTCAGGCGTCCCATGGCGTTCCAGATAAGCGGGAGAAGCACAGAGAATGCGCTTGTCATCCGCTAGCTTCCGCGCCCTGAGGGTGCTATCGGCAATGGCATAGTTACGCAGCGCAAGATCGAAGCCACCTTCAATCAGGTTTACCTGTGTATCGGACAGTTTTAGCTCGAGGCGCAAGCCAGGATAGCGTTCCAGAAATTCGGGCAGCACGGGTGCGATATAGAGCTGGGCAAAGGTGCTGGAAGCCGCAAAGCGCAGCGTTCCGGAGACCTCTGGGCTGCCGTGCCCCAAGGCGGCCCGGGCGGCAGCTTCCTGTGCCAGGATTTCCCGGGCATAGGGAAGGAATTCGGCCCCCTCCAATGAGAGTGAGACTCTTCTGGTTGAGCGGTGTAGCAGGTCTGCTCCCAGTTGGTTTTCGAGCTTGGACAAGCGCGCGCTGGCGACCGCCGGTGCCAGTCCCAATTGCCGCCCCGCGGCACTGATATTCAGCTTGTCCGCTGCCAGGACAAACAGGCGTATTCCTTCCGTATCCAAGGCCTTGAGCTCCAGAACTCGAGATTGGATTGATTATATACAAAAACCGAATTCTGAACTCATATATTGGTCATTTCAATTGCTATTCATAATCAATATAGTTGTTGCCATGGTTAGCAACCGGAGGGGTACAGCGCACTGCGATGGCCAGGGATGAACTCTCCGGCCGATCACCTGGAGTCCCGTCAGGCGATTGGTGTTAATCACGTTGCCCTGAATCTTCGATTCAATCGCATCGCTTCCGAGCAACCCCTTCGCACCTGGCCGAGACAATACTGCCGGATCTTAGTTAAGGATTAATGACATGAGCAAGACCATTCTGATAACAGGCGCCACCGATGGTATCGGCCTGGAAACTTCAAAAATACTGGCAGCTAGAGGCCACAGGTTACTCGCACATGGGCGCAACGCAGAGAAGCTTGCGGCCACCCAGGCACTGCTGTCGCAGATTGGCGGGGCGTGTGAAGTCGAGACCTACCAGGCTGACCTGACGCGCCTGGATGAAGTAGCCGAGCTTGCAGATGCTGTAAGTACCCGGCACAAGCAATTGGACATACTGATCAACAACGCCGGCGTTTTCAAGCTTGCTGGCCCGACGGTCGTGGGCGGTATGGATGTACGCTTTTTGGTTAACACCATTGCACCCTATGTGTTAACCAAACGACTGCTGCCGCTGATGTCTTCACAGGCTCGCGTGGTTAACCTGTCTTCAGCTGCCCAGGCTTCCGTGGACCTCGAAGCGCTTTCAGGTAATCATATCCTGGGTGACAACGAAGCCTACGCCCAAAGCAAGCTGGCGATAACCATGTGGTCCTTTCATATGGCGCGTTCCCTGGCAAACGAGGGACCGGCGATTATCGCGGTGAATCCGGCTTCTTTCCTGGCTAGCAAAATGGTGAAGAACGCCTATGGGATGGCAGGAAATGATCTTGGAATTGGCGCAGATATCCTGATGCGGGCCGCAACCAGCGAGAAGTTTGCGGACGCTTCCGGGCGCTACTACGACAATGACAACAAACGCTTCGCCGACCCCCACCCCGATGCACTCAAGCCACAGAAAAATGAGCAACTTGTTAGGATGATCGAAAAATTCCTGGCACAACACAACAATTGAAACAGAGAGAATACCAATGAAAGCAATGATTCTTAACGAATATGGCGACAACGCCGAGTTTCAACTGGCAGAATTGGCCAGGCCCACTGTTGAGGCTGATCATGTTGTCGTGCGCATCGCCGCAACCAGTGTGAATACAGTCGATACGATGATCCGCCAAATGGGACAGGAGGATTTGCCTCTTTCGCCTGATCTGCCAGCCGTATTGGGTATGGACTTTGCCGGAACAGTTGAAGAAGTGGGCGAAGGTGTCAGCAACTTTGCACCAGGCGATGCCGTCTATGGCTGTGCCGGCGGACTGGCTGATCTACAGGGCGCGCTGGCTGAATTCATGTTGGCCGACGCCAGGCTGATTGCGCACAAACCGCAGTCCCTTTCCATGCGCGAGGCTGCAGCATTGCCGCTGGTAGCCATTACCGCCTATGAGGGCTTACACAGAGCCAATGTTCATGCAGGTCAGTCCGTGCTGGTTCATGGCGGCACGGGTGGCGTAGGCCATGTTGCCGTGCAATTGGCCAGGCACCTGGGCGCTGATGTTTATGCAACAGTTTCTGGAGAAAAGCAGGCTGACGTAGTTGCTCAGTATGATGCTACCGCCATTAATTATACGACAGAGCAGGTTGCGGACTATGTAGCGAAGCATACTGATGGCGCTGGCTTTGATGTGGTGTTCGACTCAGTTGGTGGAGCCAATATGACAAACTCGTTCGAGGCGGCGGCCTTGAATGGTCAGGTGAGTTCCACCGTTTCTATGCTTGAACTGGACTTAACGACGGCTCACTTTAAAGGGCTGTCGCTACATGTTGTTTTCATGCTGATCCCAATGCTCTACGATTATAATCGAGAGGAGCACGGGACAATTTTGGCCAGACTCAGTGAGATTGTTGACTCAGGTTCTCTGCGGCCTTTGCTTGATGAAAAACGCTTCGGTTTTACAGAAGTTGGCGCGGCCTACGAACGCCTGACAAGTGGGCAGGCTATGGGCAAGGTCGTCGTAGAAATAGAGGCCTAGAAACCAGGATGTCGGTCGGTCACTTAGGCCAGGGATGGCCTGGAGCAACCCGGTTCCCGCCCTAAATATAAAAGCCAATAAAGAGTATGATGAGCATCCTCGAAAAATTATGAATAGGATGTTTTCATGACCGCAGAAATATATGAGTTTGAAGCACAAACGATAACCGGCGAAAAAACCGGACTTGGCAGCTATGAAAACCAGGTCATGTTGATCGTCAACACCGCCAGCAAATGCGGCTTCACTCCCCAGTACGAAGGTCTGGAGGCGCTTTATGCAAAGTACAAAGACCAGGGGCTGGTGGTGCTTGGTTTCCCCTGCAATCAGTTTGGCCATCAAGAGCCTGGCAATGAAAGCGAAATCGCTGAATTCTGCCAGCTTAACTACGGAGTTTCATTTCCCATGTTTGCAAAAGTTGACGTCAACGGTGATGACACTGATCCCCTCTTCAAGTACCTGAAAAAAAGTAAAAAAGGGATACTGGGTTCCGAGAAAATCAAATGGAACTTCACCAAGTTTCTAGTCAATCGCGATGGTAAAGTTGTCGGCCGGTTTGCGCCGACGGTAAAACCGAAGGATTTAGCAAAAGACATTGAGTCGTTATTGTAGAGATACTTGAGAATTTGCATGTTACCCGGTCCTCTATCAGGCACATATTTGCCCGGAAACCTGCTTAAGGTCTGTTTCAACGTCAGCTGAGCGCATTCACCATGACCAAAAAACCAGTTCTTTGCCTGCTTTTTTTGACAACCTTTATTTCAACCGCCCTTGCTATTGATGAACAGGAACTGCGTTATATCAAGACCGTGTTGTGGCCGCAGGCGTACTTGACCCAGGACGTGGAGTTGCTGGACAGCCTGCTGCATGACAGTTTCGAAGTCGTCAACGATTCGGGTGAGCGTTCCTCCAAGCAGGACGAATTGGAATACATCAGGAACAACACCTGGGACCCCGGAAATTTTGAGTATCGAATAGACAGGTTGGACATCTACGGCGGTTCGTTTGCCATCGTCTCCGGGACAGGCATGGCCGACACCTATACTTACACATCGAGTAACGCGCTGATCAAGGAGAACGGTCAATGGCGCGCTGTGTCCTCTCATGTGTCGGGTGTAAAAAGCAGGGACTACGTGGACCAGGGAGCATGGCTGCAGTCCGTTCACGCAGCCTGGGCAGAGGAAGACGATGAGTTTAAAAACAGCCCGACATCGCCGCTGGCGGGCACGTTGAGATTCGAAATCAACGAGACCGGCACAGTCTATTTTGCCGAAAATGCCGGGCAGCTTGAATGGTTGCTCGAGCCTGCAGACCAGGCAGCGTTTTCCGTACTTAACAGTGATGGGCAATGGACGTGGTCGAGCCTGGCAGCAGACACCAGCCTGGTAAGGGACAACCAAACCCTTCCATCAGGCTCTACGCTGGATTTTGTCGACCAGGCGAAAGTCGGTCGCTTCACGGTCGAGTTCTACCCGATGAAAGATACGCTGACTGCACTGGTGTTTGATCCCGATACGCAGAGGATCAGGGAATTCGAAACGCTCGACCGCTTCGAGGCAAACCCCAAGTTTGCCCTGACTGCGACAATCGAAAGATTTGAGGACCCGGAGCAGCTGGAACTCATCACCGCAATCCAGCGCGTCAAGAAACGCTACCGCTACGCCAAGCTGCACTTTGAAGTCGACGGCACCGCGCTTGAACTCACCGCCTACAAGCAAGCGCTCGAAGGCTATGGTTCTAACGTACTGTTTATCCCGTTCACCGATAAAACCACCGGTAAATACACCTATGGCGGAGGACGCTATTTAATCGTGGATGAACCACCGGAGGGTAACGACATCCAGATCGATTTCAACCTGGTTACCAACCCGTTGTGCACCTACGCGCCGATCTACAACTGCATCGTCCCGACCAGGGAAAACAAGCTTCCAATAGCAGTCCTTGCGGGCGTCAAAAAGTACCACTGATAACGCGGCAGCCGTCATGGTGCCGGCTGTCGTTCAGCTTCAACCCGGGCTCAGTACGCCCGAATACCTCACGCCGGACAGCATGGCCATGTCACGATTCCAGGT
>JABDPJ010000322.1 GCA_013042835.1 Lysobacterales bacterium | reverse complement strand
CTCCGTACCCGAGTTGACCATACGCACCATGTCCATGCCATCGATCAATTCACACAACCTTTCAGCCATGACCACCTCGTTGGGTCCGGGCGCGCCGAAACTCAGGCCTTTGCTCACCGCTTGTTGCACTGCCGCGATGATTTCCGGGTTCGCATGACCCGCGATCATCGGCCCCCATGAGCCGATATAGTCGATATAGGAGCGGCCGGTAACGTCGTACAGGCAGGCACCCTCGGCGTGGTCAAAAAATACCGGGTCGCCACCAACACCGTTGAAGGCCCGCACCGGGGAATTGACCCCGCCGGGGATATGCACCCGCGCGCGTCGAATCAGTTCTTCACTACTTGTCATCTTGATTGTTTCTCAATGTGCAAAAACCCCATTTTAACCTGCAAAACGGTTTCAGCGCGCGCCCCGGCATGGCAAACTAGGTGTTTAATTTTTGCAGGATCATGATCGTGGCGGAAAACGACTATAAAATCTGGATGTGCATCATCTGCGGTTGGGTCTACGAAGAAGAGAAAGGTTGTCCCGAAGAAGGCCTGGCGCCGGGTACCCGCTGGGAGGATGTACCGGAGTTCTTTGTTTGTCCTGATTGCGGCGTCGGCAAAGAAGATTTTGAGATGATTGAGTTATGATGGGCATCCACGCGGGGTATATGCAATGAGTCAGAACCAGGGAATTTCCAGAGACAGGCGCAACGGCATGATCGGCGGCGTGTGTGCCGGTATCGCAAGACATTTCGGCTGGTCGGTCACCGGCACGCGGGTTGTCTACGTGCTTGCTTCCATTTTGTCAGCGGCGTTTCCGGGCATCCTTGTCTACATCATTCTCTGGCTGCTGTTGCCCGAATCAGACTAAAGCTGGTTTTTATCCGGCTCTCCGTTCGACCGGCAGGGTGACACCGGGTACTTTTGCCACCCACGGCTACATCAAGTCGCGTTGCAGAAGCAATTTCACCCCGTTTTTGCCGCCGCTAGCAGAATTCCGGTAGATAGAGTGCCGTCTGCCTTCAACTCCAGCCATCTGCATGCCGGTCCGGCAGGATCGGCCGTGAACCGCTGCACATTGGGCAGGCTGTTAATGACGCTTGATGGCCCGCCGAGCAAGACCGTTCCGTTCCTCTCCGCGTTGAACGCATGATGGATATGTCCCCAGGTGACCACTTTGACATCCGCATAATGGTCTGCCAACCGCATGAACTCCGTCGCGTTTTCCAGCGGATACTTGTCTATCCATGGGTTGCCGACAGGAACCGGCTGGTGGTGCACGGCGATAAGTTTCGGCCGCTGCTCCGCAGAGGACAGGTGCGCCTCGAGGTCTGCCAGTGACCGCTCGCCCAGAAAGCCTTCCGGGCGCCCGGGCAGGCAGGAATTCAGCCGAATAATCTGCCAGGGGCCATGATCCGATACTGCTATCGTTTCCACCGGGCTGCCCGGGAACATTTCAGCCAGCAAATTCGGATCATCATGGTTGCCGGGTAAGGCCAGTATGGGCACTCCCGGAATCTGCAGGGCTTCTTTTAACAACTGGTAAGACCTGCGGCTGCCGTCTTCACTCAGGTCACCGGTCGCGAGCAAAAGCTGCGGTTGCCGGGGTTCCACCTGCCTCATCATCGCCTGCAGGTTCTTGTGCGGATATTGGCCGCGGTAGGTCATTCCGGTTTCAGCTGACACATGGCAATCACTGACCTGGACAATATGAATGTTGCGATTCATGGATCAGGAACCTCCGTAAACTCCAATTGTTCGCTCCTTTGTCCTCGTATTGTCATATCCGCCGCTCACAATCTTCAACAGAAAGGGAGGCGCTGAAATGAAAGTGTTCATACCAATTACCGATGAAATGATTGAATCGGGTCACGTTCAGGATGAACTGGTAGCCTTTCTGCCCGAGCATCCATTCGTGTGCCTATTGTCGTCAAACGGGGAAAACCATCAGTCCAGCTTGAGTGTCAATACGGATCCCGGGCCTACACCCAACTCCTGAGCTTTACCCGCGTTGAGCTCCAGTACGTACATCGCGGGTCCGGTGCTGGGGTAAGAGGGGCACCGGGCGACCCTGCAGGGCGGTGTGTCGGCTGACAGGCTGACCATCTTCAGGTTCTTGTCGAAATACATGATATCCAGCGGAATACGGGTGTTCTTCATCCAGAAACTACGCGGGGCCTCGTTGGGAAAGATGAATAACATGCCCTCGTCCTCCGGCATGCTGTCCCTGAACATCAGCCCCAGCGCCTGCTTCTCGCTGGTCGTCGCCAACTCCACGGCGAAGGTCTTTCCGCCAAGGACAACCCTCGGCTCACCCGACGCACAGGCCGTGCAGGCTGTCAGCATCATGACACACATCAAAAGTCGCATTAAAGTCATCCGGTGTTCTTTCCCACCGCATGATAACAAGCATTTTATGGGGTTACACCGTCATCGCTCCGCAAAAACAACCGCCTGCCCTGCTACGCGGAAATGAGGGTGGTGCGCGGGAATGATCGAAGCTGCCGCTTTCCAACCCCGCACGACGGGGGGGGTGAGCGGGAACGATCGAAGCTGCTGTCTTTCAACTCCGCACAATTCGGCGGGAGTCGGGTACTCCTCCTGGGAC
>JABDPJ010000321.1 GCA_013042835.1 Lysobacterales bacterium | reverse complement strand
GGCCTCTGCCACACGCCATATTGCAAGCCGGTGGGTGAGAACAATGTGATTTCGAGCGTCTGCCCGTTCGGCACGCCGTTACCCAGCATGAAAATCGGGTTGCCGTCGACATCATAGGTGTACCAGTAAACAATTCCGAAAGGTGAGCCGTCCGGCAGGTAGCCAAATTCTATTGAAAAGCCATGGCCGCTCTGGCCCGCGTTATAAAAAGAACCGGAGTGTGCCGGGCCAATGTCCAGCGTGTCGAGCATTACGTTGTCGTAAAGAACAGCCGAGGTTCCCCAACCCTGGCCGAGGCTTTCGACGATGTCGTTGTAGAAACCAAACTGCATCAGCTCGCCGACCATGTCTTCGGTCAGGATGAAATCAACGCCCTCGGTACGCGTTGAAGCATTTTCAGGCGTACTGGATACGGGTGGATTGGTTTCTACGTGCTCAAACAGTATTTCGTTGAAACTACCGTCACTCGATTTCAGAACCTTGACGAAAGCCGCGGTCCTTTCGCCAAACGCCGGCGCACCAGCACGATCCATGGCCATATCAAACGACATGGTGAAAGAGCCTGCGGCCGCCACGGTCATTTCCTGGAAAACCAGCGTGCGCTTGCAAGTGGTTACACCGGGGTTGTAGTACTGATCCCCGTAAACCCGGAGCATGTTGCCCAGCACGACCTTTTCGCTATCGTCGTTTGCCCAGGCCGGCACTTCCAGGCCTGCCCGGAAGTAAGAGTCACCCTGGCCGACATCGGCGCTGGCAGTCCAGTAGTTACGGTTTTCCTGCAGGTAATCGCTGTCATCACCGTCATCAAAAGGCCCGAAGCCGGAGCTGAACTCCGTGCAATCGTTGTCTGCATAAGTCTGGTTGTACCAGGTCCAGCCCGGTCCAATGATCGCCTGGTCCCTGACCCGGTCCTCAAAATCATCGAAAAACAGCGGATCGGCTACAGCCGTGCTGCTGAAACCGGTCAGCGCCAGCAAAGCGCTGCCCAGGATCGTTAAGTGGTTCATGGGGAGTTTCATCGTAATTACCTCAATTATTAATCAAATTAAATTTCACGGACGCCTGCCCCGACGGGCAGGCGCTCTACTTAAATCCAAATCCTCAGGACTGGCACAGCCTAGAAATCATAGCGGAACTTCACACCATATGAGCGCGGTGGTGCATAGCTGGACTTGATATAACCGGGGCCGTAGTCAGCCCAGTTCCGTGTACGTTCGTCAAAGGCGTTATAGACATACAACTCCATACCCCAGGCCTTTTCTTCGTTGATCAGGCGCAAGGAAGCATTGACCGTTGCATAGGCCTTCTGACCGCTATGGAATGGGTCCTCATCGAAATTGTTGTCCTGGAAGAAGATCTCGGACTGCCAGTGCACGGTAACGACCGGGCTCAGGCGCAGGCCATTATCATAGTACCAGTTGTGCTCCGCAGTAACCGTCGCAGACCACTTGGGCGACCACGGTAAACTGTTGCCGGCAAAATTGGTGGGTCGCACGTTAGGCGCGTTGGGATCGGTGTTTTCCTCTTCGGGCGGGCATCCGGTCAGGCCAAGCAACGCGCGTTCGAAGCAGAACCAGCCGTCACCGGCAGGCATATCTTTGATTTCGGCATTCAGGTAGGCGATCCAGCCATAAATCCTGCCACCGTCATATGGGTACCAGTCGGCTTCGATCTCGACACCGCTGATGGTGGATTTGGCGATATTGGTGGTCAGGTTGGTACCAATGTCAGCGCCACTTTGTACGCTCTCACCGACGATGGCATAGAAGGTCCTTTGCATATCGTCGTAGTTGCTGTAGAAAACATTACCCAGCAGGTTGAGCTTACCATCCGCCAGGGTGGACTTTATGCCCAACTCGTAGGTCGTTACGAGCTCGGGATCGTAATCGAACGTTGTCCAGTTACCGCATTCACAGGTATCGACGTTGTCGCCAAAGCCGCCGGCTTTGTAACCGGTGGCCGCATAACCATAAAGGTACAGGTCGTCCCGTATGACATAATCAAAACCCAGCCGCCAGGTTCCCTTGCCCCAGTCGGCTTTGTGGCTGTTATCAGTGCCGGGAACGCGGTTAGTGAAATCAGCGCCCAGGGTGCCGTCGTCCGGCGCCAGGTCGTCTGACTGGTAGTAATCGGTCCAGAAAGGAACGTCAAAGCCATAGAATGGTGTGCCGTCACCGATAAAGGTCCAGCTCTCGTACCAGAAGGTATCATCCGGTCGCGCGGAGTACAGGCCCGGGTTAACCCAGTAGCCGGTGGTGGAGTGGGTTGAACCGTTCTTGTCCTGTTTCTCATCCCAGGTATAGCGATAGCCGGCGGTCAAATTCAGACGGTCGTTTACAGCATAGTCAAACTGCGCGAACAAAGCCTTGGACTCAACCGTTCTTTTCGGTTGGACGAATGATTGTGCGAGGGGCCGGATGAATGAACAGCAGAACGGGATCTCAACGTTGAACTTGATTTCATTGTCTTCTTTCAAATAAAAGAAACCGGCCAGCCACTGCAGGTCGGAATCGGACTCAGACTTGAAAATTATCTCGTGGACCGTGGATTTGTAATTTGAGTATTCCGTCTCCAGCGCGAGATCGTCGAAGGGCTGCAACGCAACCGGATCAAAACCAAGGTCAATGTAAGCCTGTGGATCCCGAATCAGGTAGCCGGTTTCGCCGCCAAATATTTCACCCTCGATAGCAATACCGTAGCCGGGATGGTCCGGGTCTGTAAAAGCGCCGCCATCCTGGTCAAATAACTGGTAGCGGTCCTGGACCGAATAGGCAAACCGATATTCGGCTGAAACATTTTCGGAAAAATCCCAGACAAATTCGGAGCGGATCGTCTCGATGGACATATCCAGTTTACCGGGCGTATTGATCCTGACATCAAACTCGTCGCGCTCACACTCGAAAAATGTTCCCTTGGCTTTCTGGCAGTCCTTCAAAAAAGGTACGCCCGGGCTCTTGTCCTTAAAGTACTCGTAAGTCACCAGCCAATCAATCGTGTCCGTCGGTGTATAACGCATACTCAAGCGCCCCGAATATCGATCGATGCTGCCATAGGCCCGCGAGTCTTTCTGATGACGGTTTCTGCGTTGGTCCGTGTTGGGTATACCATCCGCTGGAACATCGTTGGGGCCATCGGTGTTGCCATCGTTATCGACGTCCCAATCCAGGTCGTAAAGGTCCATTTCCTGGTTCAGGTATGTGTCGGCCTTTTGTGCCATGAAGGCTGCCCTGAACGCGAGGTTTTCAGTCGCAGGCATGTTGACCCAGGTACGGAAGGCCCTGGTCGAATAATTGCCGGCCTCCAGCTCAGCTGAAGCGGCAAAGGAGTCAAACTGCGGCCTCGAGTTGATGATATTGATCGTGCCTGCCGTTGAGTTGCGCCCGAACAAGGTACCCTGCGGGCCACGCAGGATGTCGATGCGCTCCACGTCGAACAGCAGGGCCAGTCCGCCCTGGGGGCGCGGCGAATAGATACCGTCAAAGTGGATACCGACCGTGGGATCTCCCAGTTCGGTGAAGTTGTTCGAAGTGATGCCGCGAATCGCGATCTGCACACCGGAGTCGGACGGCGACAGGCCGACCTGCATGTTGGGCACGAGTGCGCCGATGTTGACCATGTTGTCCACGCCTTCGCGGGCAAGGGTATCGGCCGTGATAGCCGATACGGCCAGCGGCGTTTCCATCAGGTTGGTATCGCGCCTGACAGCGGTGACCACGACTTCTTCGAGGATCAGCTCTTCCGCCCATGAACCGGTGGCGAGCGTCACAAAGGCTAAAAATGTAAGTAACGAGCGGGTAAAAAACGGTTTGGTCATTTTGATTTAATCCCATCTGTGCCAGGACGAAATATCGGCCTGTTTGACTGTGCTGAAGACCAGCTTCTGTTAAAAACAACTGAACCCATTCACATTGGTATCACAAATGCTTGCTGGTTTGCCAATAAATAAAGGTGCTGGAACCCCAAGCGTAATGAGCATTTGTACCACCACTGCCACATGTTACCGGCAGAACGGGGCGAAACAACTGGAAAACGGTGAGAGGGTTCAGGACTGAGATCAAGCGGACAATGAAAATTCCGGCGGCATAAACCGGAACCATTCGCTTGAAATGAATGCTTTATGCCTGCGGCTGACGGGGGTCACTGTCCATGGATTTAAGGAATGACTTGATCGTGTCACGATGGTTTCGACTGACCTTGATCCGTTCACCATTTTCAAGCTCCAGGAAATACTCACCCTTGGTATGCGGAATAACTTCCTTGATGCAGTTCAAGTTGACGATCGTGGACCGGTGGACGCGCTTGAATACGGAGTCATGCAGCTGGTCAAGCAACTGTTTCATGGTGCACCGCATAATATGGGTCTCACCCCCGGCATGCACACACATGTAGTCACCCGCGGCGTCGACCCATGCAATATCATCGACCTTGACCAACTTGATGGAGTCACGGTCTTTTATGGTTATCTTCCGCTCCTGGTCCACACCTGGCCCTGCGGTTTCCTCTTCATGCCGCAGCGGGGGCTGCTCCGCCACGTTGCTGGCGATCGTATCTATGGCGCCGAGCAGGGAGGACTTGTTTTCATCAGAGCCGGATTCTTCATTGAAGCGGGCAACGGCCCTTTTTACCGCCAGTTGCAGGCGGCTCTCATCAAGCGGCTTGACGATATAATCAACCGCATGAACTTCGAATGCACTCAATGCATAACGTTCATAAGCCGTGCAAAAAATCACCATTGGCAATAGTTCCGGCTGAATTTTTTTGATCACTTCGAAACCGTTCAGACCCGGCATCTTGATATCCAGGAACATCAGGTCGGGTTCCAGGTCCAGCACGGTAGCCACCGCTTCGCGCCCGTTGCGGCACTCGGCAATGACGTCTATCTCCGGAATGTTATCGATTATCGAAATGAGCAATTCGCGGGCCAGCGATTCATCATCGACAACGATCGTTTTCAAGCTGGTCATCGCTTGCTCAGGCCCTCTCGAAAGGAATGCGAATGGTGATTCTCAAACCACCGGATGGATGCAGGTCGATATCAAACATGTAGGCGTCATTATAAAGCGTTTGCAAGCGCTGCAAGGTGTTGTGCAGTCCCACCCGCCGGCCTGACCTGGCGGGTGGCCGGTTTACCGGGGTGCCGGGTCCGGTATCGGTTAACTCGATGTGCAGGTCACCATCGGCAACCGCAGCCTTGAGCTTGATGGTGCCGCCGTTCTCATTCACCGATATCGCATACTTGATCGAGTTTTCAGCCAGGGGTTGCAACAACAGGCTTGGGATCTGGGCCTGCCTGGCCCGCTCTTCAATATCGAATTCCAGCGTCAGGCGATCGCCAAAGCGCGTTTGCATGATATCAAGGTACAGCATCAGCGCTTCCACCTCCTGCTCCAGCGTAATCATGAGCGCCGGATCGTTGTCCAGCGAATAGCGCAGGAACTGACCCAGCTGAGTGATCATCTGGTGGGCTTTTTCAGACTCGTTGAATTTCACCAGGGCGCTTATGGCATTCAACGTATTGAACAGGAAATGCGGGTTCAGCTGGTATCGCAACATGCCCAGCTGCGCTTCCCTGGCTTCGGCCTCGGCACCTTGTCTTCTGAGTTGCTCCTGCCTGGCCCTGTCCAGGGTTGCCAGCCTCCTGCTTTGCTCATGTTGAGCCTGGTTGTAGTACTTGATGCCGTAATAAAGTGCCGACCAGCACAGGTAAACCAGGAAAGAAGAAAAATACCAACCGCCAAATTCGGTCCAAATATAGTCTTCCGCCGTAATCCAGACAAACGCATACATCCGCAGTATGGTCCAGATGAAAGACACCACCGCGACAGCAAACAGGCTCATGCAAATACGCCAGAATATTGGCCGTTGCCAGATGGCCAGGTAAGCCCTGCGCAATGGTAGCGACAAAACTAAGCCCAACACGGATTGAAGAATGGTATGCAGCACATAGGACCACTCCAGCGTGTTGTACCACAGGGTCAGGCTCAGGAAAGTAACCACGGCCAGGCCGCCCCACCCGATCAGCTGCATCATCCAGAACTGCTGGTTTCCACTCAGTGAGGCTGCGGTAATGACGAACCTACATTTACGCAGGGCCTTTGAAGTCATAGCGCCGCCACCGGTAACGTGTTGCTCGATCTCCCGCAGCGCTGCAGCGCTGGTAAGCGGCGCTTTTTCCCTGTTGTCGTGTTTTTAATCCCACCTGACGCAAACGCATTCCACGGAATAAACGTCACCGATACACTGATTAGCAAACAAATGGTAACAGGCGCGGTCACGGCCGTGCCTGCCGCGCCCGTAACGATAAAAAAGGGTCCCGGGGAAATGGGTGAGTGTGAAAGCTCGTCGATCCTCATGCGAATTGAATTATGCCTGCAAACGGCAGTGTAGTCTTGAACGATGACCATTGCGCAACGCCGGAAGCACGCTTCAATACGATTTTAGATCGTTTACATTTGCCCCGGAACCCGTCATCCCGGCCGGGTCAACAAAGGAGAACACAGTAACACCATGAAAAAATTACTTGAAAGCCCTGTCCCGATGATCCTGGCGGCTGCCGTTGGCGTCACGGCGCTGCTGATGACAACGCCATTGCTGGCGCAAGCTGTCAAGGTGGAGCTGGTTAAAAATGGCGGGAAATACCAACTTCTGAGGGATGGTCAGCCCTACCGTGTGAAAGGTGCAGGTTTTGCCCATACCGAAATGGATAGCCTGGCTGCCCTGGGCGGCAACTCGATTCGTACCTGGAGTACCGATGATGCCGGACCTCTGTTGGACCAGGCCCACGAGCTCGGAATCACGGTGACACTGTGCCTTTACACGGCGCCGGAACGCTATGGGTTTAGTTACAATGATGCACAAGCGGTCGCAGAACAGAAGGAGCGCATTCGCGGCGAGGTTCTGAAATACAAAGACCACCCTGCCGTGCTGACCTGGCTGATCGGCAACGAGCTGAATTACGACTACAAGAACCCCAAGGTCTATGACGCCGTCAATGATATTTCCAAAATGATCCATGAATTGGATCCAAACCACCCGACCAGCACAGCCCTGGCTGGCTTCAACGAAGCCGTCATCGATATCGTTCACGACAGGGCCCCGGATCTTGATTTTCTGAGCTTCCAGGTTTATGGCCAGCTCTATGACCTGCCCAGGTTCGTCAAGGAAGAAGACTTTGAAGACCCGTACTTCATTACCGAATGGGGCGCCATCGGTCACTGGGAAGTCGGGAAAACGAGCTGGGGCGCGCCGCTGGAGCAAACCAGTTCTGAGAAAGCGGCCACATACCAGCGCGGCTTCAGCACGGTAATCGAACCGGCGGCTGGGCAGAACATTGGAGACTATGTATTCCTGTGGGGCTGGAAACAGGAAAAGACCCCGACCTGGTACGGCATATTTACCCAAACCGGTGAGGCGACAGAAGTGATGGATGTACTGCAACACGTCTGGACCGGCTCATGGCCGCAGAACCGGGCTCCGCAGATCGAACCGGTCCGCCTGAATGGCAAATCGGCCGAACAGAACGTCAAGTTGAAACCTGGAAAATCATACCGCGCCGGGGCCTCGGTCATTGATAGTGATGGCGACCCCCTGACTTACCTGTGGCAGGTTAAAAGCGAGAGCGACTCGACCCAGTTGGGTGGCGATTACGAAGAGTACATCTCAAGCCTGCCCGGCTTGATTGCTGACCCGGCAGCGGAGGAAATCAAAATGAAAGCACCCTCGAAACCCGGTGCTTATCGCCTGTTCGTATACGCTTACGATGGCCAGGGGCATGCCGCACACGCGAACATTCCGTTTTATGTCGAAGACTGAATAATGCCCGGTTCGGTTTTACAGGATCCCGCCATCCGGCAAAAAGCTGAGGCCCTGCTGGCCAGGATGAGCCTGGAGCAGAAGATCGGCCAGATGACCCTGACCGAGCGTTTGTCCGTTACTCCCGCCGATGTCAGGGATTTTCATCTTGGCGGTGTGTTGAGCGGCAGCGGTTCCTGTCCCGGAAGCAACCGGCCGGAAGACTGGGTGGCCATGAACGATGCCTACTGGACCGCTTCAATGACCGAGGATGAAAAGCGCCTGGCCATTCCGCTCCTCTATGGTGTCGATGCCATTCATGGTCACAATAATGTCAGGGGCGCCACGATTTTTCCGCACAATATCGGCCTGGGTGCAGCTTACGACCACGACTTGCTGAAACGGGTAGCCTCGGTCACGGCGCGCGAAATCCTCGCTACCGGCGTGGATTGGACGTTTGCTCCCAACCTTTCTGTTGCCCGCGACATTCATTGGGGCCGGACCTATGAAAGCTATTCGGAAGATACCGGCATCGTCACGTCTTATGCGGGTGAATTTATCCAGGCATTGCAGGCCGACCTTGGCACTGACGGCGTCGTTGCCTGCATCAAGCACTGGGTAGGTGACGGCGGAACGACCAACGGCATCGACCAGGGCGATGTCGCGTTAAGCATCGACGAACTGGAAACCGTTCACATGCGACCTTACCGGCAGGCCATCGATGCCGGCGCTTTGACCATCATGGCTTCGTTCAGCAGCTGGAACGGCGACAAGTGTCATGGGCATAAATTTCTGCTCACGGACATTCTCAAGACCCAATGGGGGTTTGGCGGTTTTGTCATTTCCGATTGGGACGGCATTGATTACCTCTCGGAGGATTACCACGATGCAGTCGCGTTGGCGGTCAATGCCGGAATTGACATGTTCATGGTATCCGAAAACTGGAAGGACTTTATCGCACACCTGAAACGACACGTGCAGCGCGGCAGCGTCAGCAAAAAGCGAATTGATGACGCGGTCAGCCGTATCCTGAAGGTGAAACTCGCCTATGGCCTGTTTGACAAACCGCGGCCGCTGGAGCGTGCCTGGTCCAACCATGCCAGCTTTGGCAGCAGTGAACACCGGTCTGTCGCCCGTGAAGCTGTGCGCAAATCCCTGGTCCTGCTGAAGAATGAAAAAAGCTTGCTGCCGCTGGCTAAGAACGCCCGCGTCCTGGTCGCCGGTAAGAACGCCAACAACCTGGGGCACCAGTGCGGCGGTTTCAGTATTGTCTGGCAGGGCACCTGCGGCAACGAAATGGTGGAAGGTGGCACGTCGGTCTGGGAAGGCATCCGCCAGGTTGCGGCAAACGCCAGCCTGAGCCAGGAGGACTACGGCGCCGATGCTGATCCGGCTCAGCACGATGCCGCCATCGTCGTAATCGGCGAACACCCCTACGCCGAAGGCCTCGGTGATGTGCGGGAAGGAAACCACCTGATCGTAGAAGCAGGTTCGCAAATAAAAGGCTCCATCAACGTCCTGCGGCCTTATGGCAAAACACTGGAACTGGCCAGCCTCCACCCGGAGGATCTGCGCACGATCAGGACCATCACCGAAAAAGGCATTCTCGCCGTCGTGGTGATGATTTCGGGCCGGCCCCTGGTGGTGGACCGGGAACTGGAGGCGTCCTCGGCATTCGTTGCCGCCTGGCTGCCGGGCTCCGAAGGTCACGGAATTGCCGATGTGCTGTTCGGAGACTTTGACTTCCACGGCAAACTTTCTTTTTCCTGGCCTGGAAATGGCGTCAATGCGCCAGCCGGCCATCGTAAAAGCCATGCCCCCCTGTTTCCGCGCGGGTATGGTATGACATACTTGAACTAATTTTCAGTTGAGGCTTCAAAGAGCAAAAGCATATGATTAATCTGACAAAACTCATGAAATCTTACAAATCCACGATTCTCTTGGCCGGTCTCATCCTGGCTGGCCTGATCTCCAGCGGGGCAGTTGCGCAGGAAACTTCGGCGGAGACCGATGCGCCCAAGGCCGACACCCGGGAGCAAGCAAAAACAAGCGATGAAATTGTTTTTAACGGCGATAACGGAAAACCCTGGCGACTTTACCTGGGGAGCATGAATAACTGGATGGTACCCATCAACGGCCCCGAAACAACCTCCTACAAAAGCAATGTTGTCAAGGTCCGCTGGATCGACAATGTAGCGGAACTCGACGCCATCCAGGCGGAATGGAACGGCGGACTGGGGCAGATTTACTGGCAACAGGGCAACCCACGGGATTACCGTGAATTATCGGCTAAAGGTGCTGCGCTGAGTATTGTGCTGCGCGTCGACGAGAAGCCCAAGAAGACCGTTGACCTTAAAATGGACTGCGGTTATCCCTGCGCAGGTTCGCTCAACATGACCCGCTTGCTGAAAGCCGTGCCGGAAAACCAGTGGTTCCGGATCAGTCTGAAACTGAGCTGTTTCGAAGAGTCCGGGGCCAACATGGCCAATATCCTTGCACCGCTGGTCGTGGCCACCAAAGATAACTTCACACTGAGCATCTCCGACGTGCGGATCACGATGAATCCGCCACCGGAATCAGTGGTCGCGTGCAACTGATCTTGTGATCTCAACTAACGCCCTGGAAACAGGGCGTCGTTGCCCGTGCTTCAGGCGCGCGCCTGTCTTTCAAGAAACAGGTTACCCCACTCATCGGGGCTGACAACCCAACCGGGCTTGATCCAGCTTGTGGCAACCTGCTCTGTAAGGATGCAGGGGCCCTTGACCACTTCCCCACGTGCCAGGCTGCGGCGGCTTCTCAATGCAACATCAGCCTCGACTCCGGGCAGGCGGATAATTTCGATCCCGTCTGCTTCGCCCTGTGAGTGAGGAATGTCGATCGACTCCAGCACCGCCGGCGCCCGGGCGCTCAGGCGTATATTGACCAGCTCAACCGGGTGATCCAGTTTCAGGCCGCTGGCAGTTAAGTGGGCCGCGTGAAAAATTTCTTCATGTGCTGCGCCGGCACGCCACTCGATAGTTATGGTGGCACTCTGCCCTACGTAACGCAGCTCGAGCTGATGCGTGAATGTCACCTGCTTCGGATTACAGCCCTCCGCCGTCAATTGTGAGGTTGCGTCTGTTTCCAGGGCCCGGAACCAGTGCCCGACCTGGTCATCCGTCAATTCCGCAACCGGTTGCAGAACGGCCCGTGACAGCTCCCTGCCGGGCTTACTGACCAGCATGCCCATGGCAGACAGTACACCGGCGCGAGCCGGTATGATGATCCGCTCCATGTTCAACAACTCGGCCAGGTCACAGGCATGCAGCCCGCCAGCGCCGCCAAAACACAGCAGCGCGTATTCAGCCGGGTCATGTCCCCGCTCGACAGAGATAACCCGCAAGGCCCGTGCCATGTGCTCATTGGCAAGCCGCACGATACCCTCGGCAGCCTGTTGCACATCGCAGGCCATATCCCCGGCCAGTTTCGCGACGGCTACTGAAGCCGCCTCCAGGTCGAGGGGGAAATAGCCCCCGAGTAATGTGTTTGCAGGGATGCGGCCAAGCACCAGGTTGGCGTCCGTCACCGTTGCCTGTGTGCCGCCTTGTCTGTAACAGGCGGGACCGGGGCTGGCGCCGGCGGATTCCGGACCCACCAGCAGCATGCCGGCCTTGTCCACCCGGGCGATCGAACCACCGCCGGCACCGATGGTATGGATATCTACGGACGGAATTGACAACGGCCAGGAGCCGAGGCGGCTCTGGGAGGTCAGCGGGATCTCGCCATTGAACAGGGCAACGTCCGTCGAGGTGCCGCCCATGTCAAAACTCATCAGCTTCGGGTTACCGGTCTGCGCCGCGATGCTGCGCGTTGCCGCCAGCCCCCCGGCCGGACCGGACAGCAATAAGCGCACCGCCTGTTGGGCGGCCTGGTCAGCGGCTATCGTGGTGCCGGCACTTTGCATCACGGCAATGTTGGCCAGCGGTAAGCGCTGCTGGAGACGGCCCAGGTAACGCGAGATCACCGGCCCGACACTGGCGTTCAGCCAGGTTGCCATGCCTCTTTCATATTCCCGCACCTCGGGCAGCACTCCGCTTGAACAGGACATGAACCAGGGTCCCTCCAGCGCCTCGGCAATACGCTGTTCCTGCCCGGGATTTAAAAAAGCGAATAACAGGTTGATCGCGACCGACTCGACGCCCAGGGATTCCAGGCGGTTTCTCAGCGCTGCGAGCTCAGAGTCACTGCTTTCTGCGAGCAGGCTGCCATCGGCAGCGATTCGCGAGGTAAGCTCCAGGCAAAGTTTCCGGGGCACCGGCGGCCGGGTCTCAAGCTGCTTTAGCTGGTAGACCTGCTGACGCTCCTGGCGGCCCAGCGTCAGCACGTCGGCGAAGCCCTTGCTGGTCACGTAGGCGACCCGTGCGCCCTTGCCTTCCAGTACGGCGTTGGTGGCCACGGTCGTGCCATGGATAATCTGCAATTTTCTGTTTTCGAGACCGAGCTTTTGCAGGCCCTCGACAATCGGAATGGAGGGGTCTGACGGGTTGGAAAGCACCTTGCAATGCCGCATGCCGGCACCGTCCGGGCCGTCCTCCAGCGCCACGATATCGGTAAAGGTCCCGCCGGTATCGACACCCACCAGTGTAATTTCGTTCATGGGGTCAAATGCTAACACCAGCTGGTTTACAATGCTGACTGATTTCCCATGCTGAAGCGCCATGCCCGAACTGCCAGAAGTTGAAACCACCCTCCGGGGTATCGAGCCGCACCTGCTGCACCAGCGTATCGCCACCGTCACGGTGCGCGAACCGCGACTGCGCTGGCCGGTGCCCGCAGAGGTCAGCAGGGCCGGCGGGCAACAGTGCTTAGGGCTGGCGCGGCGCGGCAAGTACCTGTTGCTGAAGCTGGAAAAGGGCGGCTTGCTCATTCACCTCGGCATGTCGGGTTCGCTGCGCGTGCTGGAACAGCCTGAATCACCGCAGAAACACGATCATTTTGATATCGAGTTGAAAAACGGCGCGTGTCTGCGTTTCAACGACCCGCGCCGCTTCGGTGCGTTTTTATGGGTCGAGGGTGATATGGAGTCGCATGAACTGCTGCGTGACCTGGGCCCCGAGCCCTTGTCGGCGGACTTCACGGCGCAATACCTATATCAGCGTTCCCGCAACCGGCGCGTCGCCATCAAGAACTTCATCATGAACGGTCACGTCGTCGTGGGTGTCGGCAATATCTACGCGTCGGAGTCGCTGTTCATGGCCGGCATCCATCCGCAGCGCGCCGCCGGCAGAATCTCCCTGCAGCGCTACGCGGGGCTGGTGGCGGCCATTCGCGATGTATTGGGCCGCGCCATTCGACAGGGCGGCACAACCCTGAGGGATTATGTGAACTCAAAGGGTGCCCCCGGTTACTTCGCCCAGGAACTGCTGGTCTACGAGCGCGCCGGAAAATCGTGTTTCCAGTGCGGCGGGCCCGTGCGGCAAAAAGTTATCGGCCAGCGTTCCAGCTACTACTGTCCCGCCTGCCAGAAATGAGGCTACAATGCGGGCAGATTACAGACTGAGGCCAGTATTTTGAAGAAATCCACCCAGGCAGTCCGTGCCGGCAGCCGGCACGATATCAATATGGGCGGCTTGAATACCCCCCTGCTCCCTTCCAGCGCAATCGAATACATGGACGACTCCGAAGTCCGTTATCCGCGCTATTTCAACACGCTCAACCATGATGTCGTGGCGGACAAAATGAGTGCACTGGAGCATGCCGAAGCGGGACTGGTAACCAGTTCGGGCATGGCTGCGATCTCCGCCATCCTGTTCGGCTTGCTTGGAAGCGGTGACCACGTCGTATTTACAGAAGGGCTGTACGGCGGCACGCACGCGCTGATCGTCAACGAATTACAGCGTTTTGGCATCAGTCACAGTTTTGCGACCACCGATGTGCGGGAACTCGAGGCGGCCTGCCGGCCTGAAACCCGCATGATCTATGTCGAATCACCCAGCAACCCGTTGATGACGGTCGTGGACCTGCCGGCACTGGCCGCGTTTGCACGGCATCGCGAAATTATCACGGTGATCGACAACACCTTTGCTTCCCCAATACTGCAAAACCCCCTGTTGCACGGCTTTGACCTGGTCATGCACAGCGGCACCAAGTACCTGGGCGGCCACAGTGACCTGATCTGTGGCACGGTCAACGGTTCGGCGGCATTGGTCGCCAGTGCGCGTAATCATGCCGTCGCCTACGGTGGCTGCCTGAATGCACAGGACTGCTACCTGCTGGAACGCAGCCTGAAAACGCTGGAGCTGCGGGTGCAACGCCAAAGCGACAATGCGGGCCTGGTCGCCGCGCTCCTTGACGCGGACGAACGTGTAAAGAAAGTCCATTACCCCGGGCTTGAAGACCATCCGGGCCATGCAATCGCAGCGCGGCAGATGCACGGCTTCGGTGGCATGCTGTCCTTTGAGCTGGCGGACGATATTGATCCGATCGGTTATATCCGCCGCCTCGAACTGGTGAATTGCGCCATCAGCCTCGGCGGTGTCGAAACCACCATCTGCCAGCCGGTTGCGACCTCGCATCAAAAAGTGTCGGAGGAAGAGCGGCAGCGGCTTGGTATTACCGACGGTTTGTTACGGTTATCGGTGGGTATCGAAGACTCGGAAGACATCAGCGCAGACTTGTTGCAGGCGCTGGGCTAGGTAATCAGCCGCCCCCGGAATCTTTTTCCAGCTGCTCTTCCATTTGCTTTTGCCGCTGTTCGGTCGCGTCGAGATAGGAGTCTTCAAATCCTTCCGCCTTGTGCAGGGCCTTGACCGGGCCACCGATGATACTTTCCTCGATCGGCGGCGGCTCGACGTCCTCGATGCCGCGGATGTACCACAACACGGCAAAAACGATTATCAGGAATATAAACCAGCGCATCGCGTACCTCCCGCCACCTGCGGCATTGAAACCATGCCTTGACTATAACAGGCTGTCGCTGTCTTTTTCAGCTTGCCCGCTTTCATCTTCAGGGGCCTCGCCTTCCACCGGCTCGATGAACTTGATGCGCCGGCCGCCGTAAAACACTTTCTTGAACTCGGCCCGGCTGACCGAAACGTAACGTTCATTGCCGCCGATTTCCACCTGCGCGCCCTCTTTCAGGGCATAGCCATCGTCATCGACCCGCACCACCATGTTGGCCTTGCGACCGGTATGGCAAATGGTCTTGATTTCATTCAGCTCGTCCGCCCAGGCCAGCAGGTGCTTGCTGCCTTCGAACAGCTCACCCTGGAAGTCGGTACGCAGGCCAAAACACAGCACGGGAATGCCGAGGCGATCGACGATCTCACTCAACTGGAACACCTGGTCACGGCTGAGAAACTGCGCCTCGTCCACCAGGACGCAATGGATATTACGTTCTTCCAACTGGTTCCGGGTAGCCTCGTAAAGGTCGTCTTCCGGTGTGAATATCGTCGCTTTCGCCTGCAGGCCGATGCGTGACTTGATCCAGCCTATGCCGTAGCGGTCATCGAGTTTCGGCGTGAACAGCATCGGCATCATGCCGCGCTCGCGGTAGTTGTGGGCCGACTGCAATAAGACGGTGGTTTTGCCCGCGTTCATTGAAGAATAATTGAAATAAAGCTTTGCCATGACCTTACTCTAAACCTTCCACATCACCGGCGACAAACGACCGGATCATTGCCAGCACTTCATCGCGCTGGGTGAGCGCCAGTAGCAGCAGGCAATCACCGTCGCGGGCTTCGCGCAACGCCTGCTCAACACCTTCCACCGGGCTTATAAACATCGAAACCGCATTCTTTGGAACACCCTCATCAGCGGCAAATTCAGCGATCAGTTTTGATACGGCGCCGGACTCGCGGCCTCGTTCGTACCCGGGCAGGTCACACACCAGCAGGTGCGAGGGGCCAAGCTCACAAACGGCCCTGACAAGGCCGGCGATTTCCTCGTCCTTACGGTCCCCCGCCTGGCCGAACAACACGATGTAACGCCCGGCATTGAACGCCCTGAGGGTGTCGTTGACCGCCTTTACGCCGTGTTCATTGTGCGCAAAGTCCACGAATATCTTGATCCCCTCTCTTTCAAACAGGTTGCCGCGCCCGGGATTCACGTCCGCGTCACCGCTGAAAGCTACAAGGCCCGCAGCCAACGCCTCGTCCGCGACACCCAGCACGCTGCAAAGCGCCATGGCGCCAAGCGCATTCCTAATGTAATAGCGGGCCGCACCACCGAACGTAATCGGCACGTCGCCGGCCGGCACAATCTTGCGCTCGGCATCACCGCTGGCCAGCACCAGCCAGCCATCGGCCAGGTACGCGG
>JABDPJ010000320.1 GCA_013042835.1 Lysobacterales bacterium | reverse complement strand
GTATTGGTGAGCACCGGGGTTAAAGTGGGCGACAAGGTCGTCACTTCCACCATACCGGCTGCGGTTGATGGTATGGAGGTCCGCGCCATCACCCGTGAACAGCAAAGCTGAAATACAAGATAAAACTTAAAATAATCAGATAGGGAGCAGGACATGAATGGTCTTATTGCCTGGTGGGCACGGAATTCTGTAGCCGCAAACCTGGTCATGTTCGGCATTTTTGTTGCCGGCACCATCGGATTCTCACAGATGGAACGGGAGATGGTTCCACAGGTCCGGTTCCCCGGCCTGCAGATCGAGGTTTTCTGGCCCGGCGCCGCGCCGCAGGAAGTTGAAGAGCAGATAGTCGCGCGGATCGAGGAGTCCGTCCAGGACCTGGACGCCATAGAATGGGTGCGTTCCACCTCGGCCGAGGGTTACGGTGGTGTCTACATCCTGGCCGAGCAGCAGGTTGACTTCACCCAGTTCATGAATGACGTGAAAATCCGCGTCGATTCCATCTCATCGTTTCCCAGGGACATAGAGCCACCGCAGGTGCAACAATGGGTTAACCGCAACGAGTTCATGCGGGTTGCCCTGCACGGCAATATCGGCGAGCGCGAGCTCAAGCGCCTGGCGGAAACCCTGCGCAGGGAAGTCGCGCAGCTAAAGGCGGTCAGCCTGGTTCAATTATTCGGCACGCGCCAGGAAGAAGTTTCCATCGAGGTCAGTGAAGAGGCTCTGAGACGCTACAACATGAGTTTCTCCGAGGTTGCCAACGCGATCCGTAACACGTCTATCAACCAGTCTGCCGGGCAAGTCAGGACGGAGGTCGGCACCTACCAGTTAAAGGTCCGCAGCCAGGCGGACACGGAAACCGAATTCAATAGCATCATCATCCGTGAAACAGCGGACGGCGGCATCATTCGCGTCGGCGACGTCGCCACGGTCGTGGATGGTTTTGAGGACAACCCGATCCTGGCGACGCTCAATGGCGAACCGGCCGTGCTGATCCAGGTGATGTCGACCGAGATCATGGATATCGTCACAGCCTCCGAGTCGGTTCGGGAATGGCTGGACAACAGGAAAGACACCTTGCCGGAGGGTGTATCTCTTACCCTGTGGACCGACAACGCGGTCGATTTTAAGAGCCGCATGAAAACCATCGGCAGCTCCGCTGCCATGGGCCTGGCGCTGGTCATGGTGATCCTGGTGCTCACGCTCAGGCCCATCGTCGCTTTCTGGGTCGCGGTAGGTATTGCGACCGCCTATGCGGGCGCGTTTGTTCTGCTGGGACCGATTGGCATATCCCTCAACATGCTTTCCACCTTTGCGTTCCTGCTGGTACTCGGCATCGTTGTCGATGACGCGATCGTGGTCGGGGAAGGTATACACAGCGAAGCCAACCGTATTGGCGGCGGGGTCAATGCATCCATCGCCGGCGCCCAACTGGTGGCCAAGCCGGTGGTATTCGGTGTGATTACGACCATCCTGGCTTTTCTGCCTTGGCTGTTCGTCAGTGGCTCTACCTCTGAATTTACCCGCCACATTACCTGGGTCGTGATCCTGGCCCTGGCTTTTTCGCTGATAGAATCGCTGCTGATCCTGCCGGCACACCTTTCCGGCATGAAACCACGGAAGAATCCGCATGGCTTTGGCAAATTCCAGAAAAGGATTGCTGACAGCATTATCTACTTTGCACAGCAACACTATCGCCGGATAGCCACCTGGACACTGGACCGCCGTTACCTGACAACCAGCATCTTTCTCGGTTTCCTGGTGATCTGCTTTGGTCTTTTCGGCACCGGCTGGGTCAAGAAGAGCTTCATGCCCGACATCGAATCAGACGAAATCGTTGTCAATGTCGTCATGCCTGAAGGCGCACCCTACAGCCGTGCCCTGGAAATCCTGGCGCAGCTGCAGGAAGCCGAGCAAGCCCTGGTCGAGGAAGTCAACCAGCGCACCGAGGGCGAAGGCCAGTTGATTGAAAACTGGTATACCCGATCGCGCCGTGACAGCGTACTGGCCATCGTCAAACTCGCGCCGCCGGAAGTGCGCGACATGTCCGCCAAGGATGCTTCTATCAGGCTGCGGGAGCTGATGGGCGACGTGCCTGACGCACGGGAAGTATCCGTCCAGTACACCCAAGGCAACAACGACCCGGGCTTTGAATTGTCCATCAGGCACCCGAACCTGGATGTCTTGCGCGCGGCCACTGCGGATGTCGAAAACCAGCTGCGCACTTACGAATCACTCTATGACGTGCGCAACAATCTCGAAGGCGCTTCAGAGGAAATCCGCCTGACCATGAAACCGGGCACAGCCAAGCTCGGTCTGACCCTGGCTGATGTCAACCGCCAGGTGCGCCAGGCTTATTTCGGTGAAGAGGTTCAGCGCCTGCCGAGAAACGGGCAGGACGTCAGGGTCAAGGTGCGCTATCCGCTGGAGTCCAGGCAGAATATCGAAAGCCTGAAAAACTTCCGGGTCCGCACCAACGATGGACGTGAATTACCCCTGCTCGCGGTCGCCGATCTTGAATACGCACCCGGCATCAATCGCATACAGCGGTGGAATGGCAACCGCGCGGCGCGGGTCAGCGCCGACCTGAAAGACCAGGTGCGTGATGACATCATGAAAGACCTGGACGAAAACTTCTTCCCCGAATGGGAGAAACGGTATCCGGGCATCATTCGCGGCGCGGTTGGCCAGGCGGAGGGTGTGCAACGCTTTATCGAGGAGGTGATGGGCCTCTACCTGATCACATTCTTCGCCATGTACACAATGCTGGCAGTCGCTTTCCGCAGCTACTGGCAACCGATCCTGATCCTGATTGCCATGCCGTATGCCTTTGTCGGCGCCATTTTCGGACACTGGGCTACCGGCCTGACCATGGCGATCTTCAGCTACTTTGGTATCGCCGCGGCGGCGGGCGTGGTGGTCAATGACAACCTGGTTCTGATGGACTACTGCAACCGATTGCGCGACAAGGGCCTGAGTGCCCGCGAGGCGATCGTGGAAGCAGGCGTGATCAGGTTCAGACCGATCCTGCTGACTTCGGTCACGACCATTGTCGGCCTGACCCCGATGATGCTGGAACGGTCGATCCAGGCCGCCTTCCTGATACCCATCGTGGTCTCGCTGGCCTTTGGCGTATTTTTCGCCTTTTTCGTTACACTCCTGATGGTACCGTCGCTTTATGGTATCGGGCTGGACATCGGCACTTTCTTCAGTCGCATCAAAAAAGCGATTCGAAGGAAGCTGCCGGGCGGTTCAAGTCAGGATGTGGAAGCCACTAATCCGTAGCTGTAAGTAACGGCGACGGCCAAACAGTGGCTGATCAAAAAACCCGGCTTTTCGCCGGGTTTTTTGATTGCGGGAATTCCGCCAAAGCCGGACACTCGGCTACCAGGTGGCTTCCAGCCGCCCTTCCCTGACGCGGTGGTCGAACTGCGTGAGTGGCCGTGTGCCTTTTTCTATGCATTCACCGGTAGACACATCGAAGGCCCACTTGTGTTTTGGACAGGTCAATTGGCTGCCGGACAGTGCAAGGTGCGGTATATCTGTTACCTGGTGAGGGCAACGACTGTCGTATACCCGGCAGGTTTCACCTGAGCGATAGATAAAGACATTGCGGCCGTCACAGTCATCAACGTAGGTAATCTCGCCATCCTTGACATCATCCCAGCCAATCACGTCGTGCCAGGTGGGCTCGATACCCAGCAGCTCGGGGCGAAATTCAGGAATATCCATGTCCAGCAGAATATCGACAGCCCAGACAATCTTGGCCAGACCCAGCGTCGGAAAAGCCATCAGGATGGCGTCGAGAATTTCATGGGGGCTGGCGCCATCGCGCATTGCCCGTGGCAGGTACTGGCGCAGGCC
>JABDPJ010000171.1 GCA_013042835.1 Lysobacterales bacterium | reverse complement strand
GGGCATGGGCATTAGCACCCTCGCTGAATAGCGACCGCTGGATATCCAATACCGTGGCGACTACCTCATCTTCCGCTTTTTCATAGACCGCAAGATCTGTTATGAAACGCAAAATCAGTGCGGCGTCAGCAGGTTCAGCTTGACGAATTAAAATATGGGGCATGAATTACTCCGGTTGATGCGAACAGCGCATTGCAGAGTATAGCGACCTGACTATCGAAAGATGAACTCATCTGCTTTTCCTTGGCAGTGGGACTTTTTAAAAAGCTCCTGTAGGCTGTACACCGTTTTATTTTTAAACTGACACCGTTTTCTTAGCAGGCAATACAGTAGTTGTTTTTTGACCGGTTCGCACTGAACCGAATTGCTTACCGGAGATTGGTTTTTTGGATAATTTTGCAAACACATGAAAGGAATGTTCCATGCGTGATTTCATTAGGTGCCTTCGCAGGCACAGACACCTGGTTTCCATCATCTTGTGCCTGTTCATTTTTGGCGCTTTATCGTCCGCAGCTGTTGCAGCGCCGAAAACCGATATCATCATATTCAAAAACGGTGACAGGCTGACGGGCGAAATCAAGGTATTAAAACGGGGCCTTTTGAGTTTTAACACCGACGCCACCGGTACAATTTCGATCGAGTGGGACAAGGTAGCCAAAATTGTCAGCAACCAGTCTATCCAGGTGGAGACGAGCAGTGGTGCGAGGTATTTCGGCCAGCTGAAGTCGGCGGATGAAATTGCAAGCGTGAAGATTGAATCACAAAGTGGTACACAGGTACTGGACAGTGCGAACGTTATCCTGATGGAGCCGATTGAACTCGGGCGGGCGTTGGATGTCCTCGATATCGACCTGACGTTAGGCTATAACTTTGCGAAGGCAGGTGGTGTTACCCAGGGCACACTCGGCGTTGACGTGGATTACCGTACCCGTCAGCGGATATATTCAGTCAGCGCAAGCACGACAACCAATGACAGCAATGATCAGGAACAAAGTACGCGAGGTAACCTGGAGTTTGGCTACCTGCGTCTGTGGCAAAACCGCTGGTATGTTTCTGGAAACCTGACCTTTGAACGTAACGACGAGCTTGGTCTCGACCTGCGCCGGTCGCTCGGTATCAATGCCGGGCGCTTCCTGATCCAGTCCAACAGCATGCTGCTTGACCTGCAGGCAGGATTGCAGTTTTCCCGTGAGAGCCTGGTTGACGAACCGGAAGACACGAACTCGATTGAGGCCGTTTTCGGCGGCAGGTGGGATTGGTTCCGCTATGACAGCCCCGAGCTTGATTGGTCAACGACTTTGCAACTTATCCCCAACCTGTCTGATTTGGGACGATTGCGTGCGAATTTTGACACGTCTCTTAAGTGGGAATTAATCAATGATCTGAAATGGGGCATCACTTTCTATAGCAGCTTCGACAACAAGACGTCAGATGAAGCATCACAGACTGACTACGGCGTCAACACCAACGTGACTTATGATTTCTGAGCCAAGCTGAAGATGCTCAATTAAACCTTTGCGCGCTGGTGTTATAGCCAGCCTATTGAATGACCCCCAGTACTTCGAGGCTGGCTTTGCCCAGCCGGACACGCTTGTCCGCATCGGCGCTTTCCGGCATGTCGATGTTCAGTGCAAAACTGAATATATCCTGGTCTTTCACAACCCAGCCCACCCACCAGCCGAGATCAGGTGCCGGGGTGTTTGCCCAGCCGGTCTTGGCATACAGAACCCAATTGTCGCCCTGATCAACCCTGATGATGTCAATCACGCTTTGCTGGACATCGGTTGGCAGCGGCAATTTAAGCCGGGCTAAGCGGGCCAGGAAAATGACCTGCTCCCATGCGCTGATCTCCAGCGGCCCTTCCAGCCAGAACCTGTCCACCAGGCTACCCGTATCCTGATTTCCATAGTTGAGCAGCGCCAGGTATTCCCGCATGCGTTGCAAACCTGTGCGCCTGGCGAGTTCCTGGTAGACGGGAACGTTGGATACCCTGATGGCATCGCGCAGACCCATGTCCTGTTCCCAGACTTTCAAAAACTGGGGTTTGCCGCCATAAGGTATGAGTTCTTCGACATCACTGACTGCACCAGTGCTGAGGCCAATCAGGCTGTTGGGGATTTTAAAGGTCGACGCGGGAATAAACCTTTTCCCGGTTCGCGCCCGATTATGGAAAATAATGCGTTCAGCACTGACGTCATAAAGAATGAAAGTGCCATTAACACCCGCATCAGCAAACAGTTCAGATAAATCCGCGCTGGCTTGCCAATCAAGGGCGGGACCCGTGTCACCGTCCCCGTCAGAACAAAGCCCTCCGCTGGAAGCGGCCAGGAGCAGGGTCAGCAAAAAGATGGTGTAAGTTAACTTGTAATTACTTGCACCCAGCTTAGACGGATAATGAACCACTCCCCGTTACCTAACTGATCGGTACGCCGGCTATATATGGGTGAATGAGTATCACAACCACGAAGACCACCAGGCTTATCGCAAGGCCCCTGAATTCCCGCGACCAGGCGGGCGCCGGTTGCTTGATCCATTCACCCTCTCTGCGGTTAATGAAAATAATTTCCAGCAAGGCCCAAGCCCCCATCCAGCCGAACAGCACGACTGAACGGCTGTCGCCATTAAGCAACAGGTGAGCAACCGCCCAAACCAGAACGCCTGTGAGTTGAGGATGACGGATGATGTTTTTGATACGGGTGGGGTAATTGGAAGCGCCGAATAAAATGAACGCCAGCAAAACCAGGAGCAGAACGGGGTGTCTTGCTGCCGCCGGAATCTGGTACAGGAATGAAGGCGCTGTGCTGCGCCAGCCCAATATAATCAGTGCCAGGCCGAGCAATATCAACAAGGCGAATGTGAGTTTGTAACCCTTCTCGCCCAACGCGGCCATCCACTTCGCTTTAAAGGCGGGCGCCACCGCGGGAGTGAGATGAACAAAAGACCAAAGAACTAAGCCGGCTACCAGTAATTCCATAACTAACCCCCGTTAAAAGTGAAGTCGCGGTCTCGCAACAACAGTGCCCCGGTGATAAACACCACCGGGGAACGATTTGACGTCTACTCGCTGGCCAATTGCCTTAGCACGAAGTTCAGAATGCCACCGTGCCGGTAGTATTCGACTTCCTTGGGCGTATCCAGTCGGCTCTTAGCCTGGAATTGCTTGATACCTCCATCAACGCTCGTCGCAGTCACTGTGACCAGCTTAGCGGAACCATCACCCAGGCCTTCAATATCGAAGGCTTCTGTACCGTCAAGCCCCAGGGATTCGGCGTTCTCACCTTCCATGAAGTTCAAAGGCAACACGCCCATGCCAATCAGGTTGGAACGGTGAATGCGTTCAAAACTGGCGGTGATCACTGCTTTGACGCCCAATAACTGGGTACCCTTGGCGGCCCAGTCACGCGACGAGCCCGTTCCATATTCGCTGCCGGCCAGCACCACCAGCGGTGTCGAGTCCTGTTGGTAGCGCATCGAAGCGTCAAAAATGGTCATCTGCTCGCCACCCGGTTGGAACGTCGTCCAGCCGCCTTCCGTGCCCGGGGCCAACTGGTTGCGCAGGCGTACATTGGCGAAGGTGCCGCGCATCATGACTTCGTGGTTACCCCGGCGTGAACCGTAGGAGTTGAAGTCTGCACGCGCTACCCCTTTTGCCTTCAGATAGGCGCCAGCAGGGGAGTCCTCGGCAATTGCACCGGCCGGTGAAATATGGTCGGTGGTAATGGAATCGCCCAGCTTCGCCAGGCAACGCGCACCACGGATGTCCTGCACAGGAGGAACGTTCATGCTCATGCCATCGAAGTAGGGTGGGTTGCGTATGTAGGTGGAATCATCCTGCCAGTCAAACATCTCGCCGACCGGGGAGTTTACTGCCTGCCAGCGCTCGTCACCGGCAAATACACTGCTGTAACCTTCCTTGAACATTTCGGACGTGACATTCGCAGCGATACACTGCTGGATTTCATGGCTGGAGGGCCAGATATCGCGCAGATACACCGGCTTGCCATCCTGATCATTGCCGAGCGGTTCGCTGGTGATATCGACATTCAGGTTGCCGGCAATGGCATACGCCACAACCAGTGGCGGCGAGGCCAGGTAATTCATCTTGACGTTGGCGTGAATGCGGCCTTCAAAGTTGCGGTTACCGGAAAGCACGGCACAGGCTACCAGGTCGTTTTCACGGATAGCTTCGCCGATGGGTTCCGGCAATGGACCCGAATTACCGATACACGTCGTACATCCGTAACCGACTACGTAGAAGCCCAGGGCTTCCAGGTCATCCATCAGGCCGGCCTTGTTCAGGTAATCGGTCACTACGCGGGAGCCAGGCCCCAGGGACGTCTTGACCCACGGTTTGGCTTTCAGGCCCCTGGCCGCCGCGTTCCTGGCCAACAGGCCGGCACCCAGCATAACCGCAGGGTTGGATGTGTTTGTGCATGAGGTAATTGCGGCGATCACAACTGCGCCGTCTTCCAGATCAAATTGTTCGCCCTTATATTCAACGCCGATGCTGCCACTTCCTTCACGATCACGGGTGAATACCTCCTTGTCACGTAGGTAGGTTGGCTTCGCCTCTGTCAGCAGAATCCTGTCCTGGGGACGTTTCGGGCCCGAGATGCTAGGCACGACACTCGACATGTCCAGTTCCAGTATGTCGGAATATTCCGCATCCGGGGAACTGGCCGTGTGAAACATGCCCTGGGCACGCGTATAGGCTTCAACCAGTGCAACCTGTTCTTCCGAGCGGCCTGACAGGCGCAGGTAGTTGAGGCTTTCCTCGTCCACCGGGAAGATACCGCAGGTGGCGCCGTATTCTGGTGCCATGTTGGCAAGCGTTGCACGGTCCGCCAGTGGCAGGCTGGCCAGTCCGTCACCATAAAATTCGACAAACTTACCTACTACGCCCAGTTCCCGCAGCATTTGCACTACGGTCAATACCAGGTCGGTTGCGTTGGCACCCTCGGGCAGTTCGCCGGTCAGTTTGAAGCCGACGACTTGCGGAATCAGCATCGTGATGGCCTGTCCCAGCATGGCGGCCTCTGCCTCGATGCCACCGACGCCCCAGCCCAAAACGCCGATGCCATTGATCATGGTGGTATGCGAGTCGGTGCCAACAACTGTGTCCGGGTAGGCCATCAATTCACCGTTACGCTCGGCGCCGAAAATGACTCGCGCCAGGTGCTCGAGGTTAACCTGGTGGACGATACCGGTGTTGGGGGGCACGACGTTGAAGTTACTGAACGCGCTTTTACCCCATTTGAGAAAGCTGTAGCGCTCCTGGTTGCGCCCAAACTCGATGTCATTGTTGAGGGCCAACGCATTGGTGCTGCCGTAGCGGTCAACCTGGACAGAATGGTCAATGACCAGTTCAGCGGGTGACAACGGGTTGATCAACTCCGGGTTGCCACCGAGGTTTTTCATTGCGTCGCGCATGGCGGCCAGGTCTACCACTGCGGGTACGCCGGTGAAGTCCTGCAGGACAACCCGTGAAGGTGTAAAAGCGATTTCCGTTTCAGGCCTGGCCTGTGGATCCCAGCCGGCGAGTGCCTCGATATCGCTGCGCGTGATATCCAGGCCATCTTCGTGCCGCAGCAGATTCTCCAAGAGTATTTTCAAAGAAAACGGCAGTCTTGAAATGTCTATTTGTTCACTGAGGGTAGGCAGGCTGAAGTAACTGTAATCCTTGTCGTTAACGGAAAGTGTGCGGCGTACGGAAAATGTATCTTGCATGCTGGCCTCCTTGACCCTTTGTCCCGCTCCGGTAGAAGTGCGAGGAAAATTGTAGATAACCGGGTAACTCTTAATTATCGCTTATCAATACCCGATTTCCCAGATGGAAATGTGGCGACAGGCAAAATTATCCTGGCAATAGTGTTTCCGCCTGTTCAAGCATCTTTTTACGGCCGAACATCAGGCTGAAGCGTCCACCACCCATTTGCCTCCAGAGGACTGCTGAACGCAAGCCGGCAAACAACAGGGTTCTGATCCAATTGACTGTCCTGTCTATCTGCAGGTGTTGTGGGCGCCCGTTAATGACGATTCGTGGCGCGATTGTGCTGATGGTCTGGGTGTAGAGCTGGGCAATTTTCTTTGCCTGCAAATCCTTGATTTCATGTATTTCGGTGCCGTCGTCTATCTCGGCAATGTACTGTAGCTCTGTCCCAATTCGTGCTTGCATTGTTCCTTTTTTGCGAAAGTTGTTTTCCAACTGCATGATGGAAACGGCATAGCCGAGGCTTTCCATGTACCGCCGGTCGCCCTGCAATACCGATATCAGCGTTTCTGCGCCGAGTCGCAATCTTTGGGCGCTGCCAAAGATATCCTCAACACTATCCGCTTCGATGGCCAACAGGCTTTCCAGGCAGGTATCCGCGGCATATCCCGACCAGGTGCCATGGTTGGCTGCCTGTCTGACCAGTTCGGTGGCCTGGAATATGCCGGCCAATGCCATTGTTCGTTCTTTCATTGGATCGTCATTTCCGTTGTTGTTGCTCCCAGCGCGCTCATGGGAGGTGTATTCATGGTTTCGATGACCCCGCCGCCCAGGCAGACATCACCATCATATAACACCACGGATTGACCGGGTGTGACAGCGCGTTGCGCTTGCTGGAATATTAACTGCATTCGCTCATCATCAATTTTTTTAATCTGCACCTGTTGGTCCTGTTGGCGATACCTGACCTTGGCCGTCAGGTTCGCACCGGCTGCGGGTGCAGCGCCGGAGACCCACGCAAGTTGGCTGGCAACCAGCCGGTCCGAGAGCATCCATGGGTGTTCATGGCCTTGTCCCACGAAAAGAATGTTGTTATCCATATCTTTATGCAGCACGTACCACGGTGCCTCCGGATAACCCTTGACTCCGCCGATCCCGAGCCCCTGGCGCTGTCCGAGTGTGTGGAACATCAAGCCATGGTGTTCACCGATAACCTGTCCGTCCGGCGTCTGAATCTCGCCGGGTTGCTCCTCAATGAACTCCCCCAAAAAGCGCGTGAAATTTCGCTCACCTATGAAGCAGATGCCGGTGCTGTCCTTCTTGTCGAACACGTCAAAACCGGCCTGTTGCGCCAGGTCCCGCACGCTGGATTTATCCAGTTCACCGACGGGAAACAGGGTTCTGGCCAGTTGCTCATGGCCCACGGCGTAAAGGAAATAGCTCTGGTCCTTGTTGTGATCCAACCCACGCAGCAGGCGATGCTTGCCTTGGTGGTAATCAGACCTGACATAATGCCCGGTGGCAATGGTATCAGCACCAAGTTCCGCGGCATGCTCGAAGAAGGTTTTGAACTTGATTTCGCGGTTGCACAGAATATCGGGGTTGGGCGTTCGCCCGGCGCGGTATTCAGCAAGGAACTCCTGGAAAACGTTCTCCCAGTACTCGCTCGAGAAGTTACGGGTGTGCAGTGCCAGCCCCAGGGACTCGGCCACCCGGCGAGCATCGGCCACATCTTCGGCCGCCGTGCAGCCACCGAAGCGGTCGTCCTCTTCCCAGTTCTTCATGAACATGGCGTCAATATCCAGTCCTTGCCGTTTTAACAGCAGGGCGGAAACGGCAGAGTCGACACCGCCCGACATTGCTACCATTGTTTTTCCATGCACCTTGTCCATGCATCAATAGATGGGGTCAAAATGGCGAACGTCAATTGTCAATCCCGCGGTTCTATATCGCTACGAAGTTGTAATAGAATAGCCCGTATGAGTAAAGAATTAGATGCAAAACATGATCACGGCATTGCACTGGAGGAGGCCCGACCGGAGGTCAAGCCCCCGCCCATGTACAAGGTCGTGCTGTTGAACGACGATTTTACACCGATGGATTTCGTGGTGGATGTGATCCAGACTTTCTTCGCGCTGGGCCATGATCAGGCAACGCAAATCATGTTGCACGTGCATACCCGTGGCAAGGGGGTATGTGGGATATTCACCTATGAAATTGCAGAAACCAAGGTGGCCCAGGTGAACGATTACGCGCGCCGCAACGAGCATCCGCTTAAATGTGCGCTTGAAAAGGCTTGATCATGTGATTGAACCACGCCGTTTGAAACAGGTCAGAGCCAGCATACGCAACACGGGGATTTGAATGTTCAGTAAAGAACTGGAAGTAACCATTAGCCAGGCATACCAGGAAGCACGCAGCGCACGTCACGAGTTTCTGACCGTGGAGCACCTCCTGCTGGCCCTGTTGGACAATAGTTCGGCCCTGTCCATCCTGAGTGCCTGTGGCGCAGACGTCACCGGTCTTGAAGCGGAGTTGAGAAAGGCGCTGCAGGATACCGTGCCAATTCTCGCTGACGAGGATAACCGTGATACCCAGCCGACCATTGGCTTCCAGCGTGTCTTGCAAAGAGCGCTTTACCATGTTCAGTCGGCAGGCAAGCAGGAAGTTATAGGCGCCAACGTGCTGGTGGCCATATTCAGTGAAAAGGACTCTTACGCCATCTTTTTGCTCAATAAGTTCGATATCACCCGGCTTGCGGTCGTGGAATATATATCCCACGGAATATCCCCGCTGCCCAAAAGTGACAGCGATACTGAAGAAGCAACTGCTGAAACCCTGGAGGAAGGTGGGGAGGTCCGCAAGAGCGCGTTGGAGAGCTTTACTGCCAATCTCAATGAGCGCGCACGGGAAGGCAGAATCGATCCGCTGATCGGACGCGCGGACGAAGTCAATCGCACCATCCAGGTATTGTGCCGCCGGCGCAAGAACAACCCGCTTTTCGTTGGTGAAGCCGGCGTGGGCAAGACCGCCATGGCCGAGGGCCTGGCGCTGCGTATTATCGAGGGAGATGTTCCTGAAGTGCTGGCCGACGCGACCATTTACGCACTGGACCTGGGCGCTTTACTGGCCGGTACCAAGTACCGGGGGGATTTTGAAAAGCGATTGAAAGCGGTGCTGGCCGAACTGCACGAGATTGAAGGCACAGTTCTATTTATTGATGAAATACATACGATTATTGGCGCCGGTGCCGCCTCCGGGGGCGTCATGGATGCCTCCAACCTGATCAAGCCGGTACTGGCTTCGGGTGAGTTGCGCTGCGTCGGCTCTACGACCTACCAGGAGTTTCGCGGTGTTTTCGAAAAGGACAGGGCCCTGGCGCGGCGTTTCCAGAAGATTGACATCGTTGAACCGACTATTCCGGAAACCATCGAGATTCTGCGCGGGCTCAAGTCGCGATTCGAAGAACACCACGGCGTCAAGTACACCGATGAAGCCCTGTCGGCTGCCGCTGAACTCTCCGGCCGCCACATTAATGACCGCCACCTGCCGGACAAGGCCATCGACGTCATCGACGAGGCGGGTGCAAGGCAACGCATGCTGCCCGAGGATGAGCGTAAGGAAACCCTGGATGAGCATGAAATCGAGTCCGTAGTTGCCCACATGGCGCGCATTCCGCCCAAGCAGGTATCACGTTCCGACCGGGACGCGTTACGCACGCTGGAACGCGATCTGAAGCTGACTGTTTTCGGCCAGGATGAGGCCATCGAAGCACTTTCATCTGCCATCAAGATGTCCCGCTCCGGCCTGGGTGAAGAAGAAAAACCCATTGGGTCCTTCCTGTTCGCCGGCCCAACCGGTGTCGGCAAAACCGAGGTGACCCGGCAACTGGCCATGGTGATGGGTATCGAGCTGATTCGCTTCGACATGTCGGAATACATGGAGGCACACTCGGTATCCCGGCTCGTCGGCGCACCTCCGGGTTACGTGGGTTTCGATCAGGGCGGACTGCTAACCGAGGCCGTCACCCGTAACCCGCACGCCGTGCTGTTGTTGGATGAGATCGAAAAAGCCCATCCCGATGTGTACAACATCCTGTTGCAAATCATGGATCACGGCAAACTCACTGACACCAATGGCCGCGAGGCGGATTTCCGCAATGTCATCCTCGTGATGACGACCAACGCGGGCGCGCAACAAAGTGCCAGGCGTTCTATCGGATTTACCGAGCAGGACAATGTTTCGGATTCCAGCGAGGCCATTCGCAGGGCCTTTACACCCGAATTTCGCAATCGACTGGATGCCGTTATCTATTTCAGTGCACTGGATTTCAACGTGGTCATGTTGATCGTGGACAAGTTTATTCTGGAGTTGGAAGCACAGCTGGCCTTGAAGGACGTGAGCCTGTCAGTCTCCATGCCTGCCCGCGAGTGGCTGGCGGAGCAGGGATTTGACCCTGAAATGGGCGCACGGCCAATGAAGCGTGTCATTCAGAACAAGATCAAACGCCCGTTAGCGGATGACTTGCTCTTTGGCGCCCTGTCAGAAGGAGGCGAGGTCGATATCACGCTATCGAGAAAAGAAAGCCCGATGCTGAATATCCGCACCCGGCCCAAGCGGGAGCAGCGAAAAGCGCTGCCGGCTTCAACTGATAGCTAAGCCTTTGAGATAAGGCTTATTTCATGCGGTAAGTGATACGTCCCTTGGACAGGTCGTAGGGAGTCAGCTCAACCTTCACGCTGTCACCGGTCAATATCCGGATGTAATGCTTGCGCATGCGTCCGGAAATGTGAGCGGTAACAATGTGTCCATTTTCGAGCTCAACTTTAAATAGTGTGTTTGGCAAGGTTTCCAGCACCTTACCCTCCATTTCGATTACATCTTCTTTTGCCATGAGTTCCATGCCTTACTAAATTGGCGGTATTGTGCCACCCACCGGCCAACTGCGAAAGGGGTTAGGGCAAAATAACATTGACACAACCGTCCATATGCTTAAAATACGCCTCCTCAAAGCGGGAATAGCTCAGTTGGTAGAGCACAACCTTGCCAAGGTTGGGGTCGCGAGTTCGAGTCTCGTTTCCCGCTCCAAATTTCAGAGGCCAGGTGGCAGAGTGGTTATGCTGCGGCCTGCAAAGCCGTCTACGCCGGTTCGATTCCGACCCTGGCCTCCAAATCAGCCCCTTCATGGGGCTTTTTTGTATCCGCAAGTACTGTTCGTGTCCACCCGGGTCATTGCTCCTGACGCCCCAATGGCGCCAATGGTGTAATCGCAGACACTTTCTTTGCTGGATTGGTTGGCGGTGTTATGGAAAAATACCTGACTTTACTGCTTTGAAGCCTGGGCAATGCCGGGCTGGAACCTTATTGCTGCGGCGTGTTCCAAGTAACCTTGCTGACCATGTGGAAATAATTTTGACGAGAAATCCTGAATTCCGGTCCGGTTCCGGATTCCAATCCAGCTTACTCGCGATGATACTGCTGGTGGCGCTGGCCGCTGTTATCAGCGGTTGTGCCGGCACGGCGAAAGGCAGGGACACGTCAGTTTACTCAAATCTTGAGACCGGCAAGGTCAGCGAACGTCCGACGAGCGAAGCTTCGGCGATGGTTATCATCCGTTATCCGGCCTTGATTCATACCAACGCCGAAAATCTTTATGTGAGTTCATTTACCATCAACGCCATTGGCGGTGAGGTTCCCTACGGCGTACATGGTAACCGGCAGACTTCACGCGTCGCCCAGTCAATCATAGAGAAATCCAGTTATTACGCGATGTCTCTATACAATGAACTAAAAAAGACTTTGCCGGAAAATTCTGTATTGCTGTCGCCGCATATTGTCGACTGGAACAAGGAACGTGGACTGTATAGCAGGCCGATACTGGGCTCAGAACAGGTCCCCAGTGTCCTTACGATAGATTTCAATATTTATTCATTCCCGGATGTCAACGACCTGATGGATTCACCGCCGGTGACCTTCGGTGACCTCGTGACGCCAATGATCCTGGTGAAAAGCAGTCGTTGGATTCAGCCGTCTCTGGGTGGTTTGTTGATCTCCAGTCCACCGCTGGTCAGCTCTGCATGGCGGCAGGTGCATAGCGAAGCCAGGCAGAGCTTCAAGTCGCGGCTTGATGGCCTGCCGCAGGCAACACAATCCTCGTTGGGGTTTGTTGCCTTCCTGCGGGAAAGGGATGAGCCGAATCTTCCGCTGCCATTGAAAACTGGCACTGAGGCTAACCGGCAGGTGGTGGCCGTAGAGCAATATGCGCTGGAAAAAATTCGCATGAACGGCGAGGTTGTTGCCAATTTGCCGGAGGACTATTCAACGGATCCGTTCGTACTGAGTTTTGTCAGGGGCGCCAGCACCCGCATCGTTGAAATACTGAATTCCGTTGACCATGAGAAGGCAACATTCTTTGCAATGCAGGCCGCACTGGAGAGATTCGACCCGGAGCTTGCCAGGGTTTTCTTTGTCCGCTCCAGTGACGAAAGTGTCAGGGCGCGGTTAGCCCTTGCGCAGGCCCTTGTCGGTGCTGAGCGCGAGTTCCTGGCGGCGCAATCCGACAGTATTCACGATGGCACGTTCAGTGGTAGTTACGGCGCCAAGATGCGTAAGATCATAGCGGCCGAGTACCGCATGCTCGAAGAACGCCGTCAGTTGGCCCGTAAACAGAATCTCACCACCGCTGTGGCGGTGGTCGCACTGGCCGGTTCAGTCTACGGTGCAGTGGCATCCGCCGCGGGCGGGGCCGCCGCTGTCGCTACCTCAGCGGCACTGCTGGGCGGTTCCGGCTGGGCCCTGCACAAAACCCTTGAAACCAAGACGGAATCAAGAGAAGTAAACCGATATTTCCTGGCCCGCATGGCGCCGGCTTTTGATCGCCAGATGTCGGTGCAGATGGAGTGGCTTGAGTCAAAAGAGGTCATCACGGCGCGCGGTTTTGCAGAGTTCAGAAACAAGACGCTGAGCCTGTACCAATCCCGTGTCAGATCCATGCAGGTCAGTGCCGATGAGCGCTGTCTTTTTATGCATCCAGAGTTCGGACGGGAAGGGCGCTGGTTTGGTGTTTGTGAAAGCGGCCTCGCGTCAGGCAGGGGATATGGGATCATCATGAATGCGCGCGGTGATACGGTCGAATTTATTGGCGAAGCCGACAAGGGCTTTGCCGCGGGGTCCGGCGGGATGATCATTCAGCGGAATGGGCAGCTTGGCGCCACCTACTTCGAGGGGAGTTTCAAGCAAAGTCTGCCCGACGGTGTTGTACGGGTGGAAAACGCAGGGCAGCAACCTCGTTTAAGGCAATACCAGGCCGGCGTGGATGTTGGCCGGGGTAATGCAAACCGTTTGCAGAACCTCGATTTCGCTTTCAACAGCGGCCTTGAAGACCCCGTCATGCCATGACTGCCAGGCTCTGCAATTGCCTGTTTTTGATTATATTGCTGTCACTGCCGCTCGGCGCTGCCGGCAGCAACGGTCTCGAGCACATTGAAAGCCTGCCTCCCGGTGAACAATACCGTCAGCTCAGCCTGATACTCTTGATCGAAGGCGGCGCGGATCCGGTCCTGCTCGATGCGCTGGGCATACCGGGCAACCCCGCTTCTGACAAGACGCTTGCAAACGTCAGCCCTGACGACTACAAGACCCCGTTGATCCGGATTGTAGACCAGGAATCCATGCTGGCAGGGGCAGCCTTCCTATTGCAGTTCGCGCGTGAATCGAAGCAGGAAATTCAGGCCAGCCTGGCGAGGATCAATGCTGCCAACCCGGTACTGATCAGCATGGTGAACATGACGTCGATCACCGAAGACGCGATCATCATCCGTAACGCTATCGCCGATGCGATTGGCTATGCGAACCTCGCAGACGAAGAAACCCTGGCGCAACACCTGCAAACATACAGAACGCAAACCATCCGTTTGCGTAACGTCATGGAATATGAAATCTATAACCGTGAACTCGATCAATTGACTGAAGAAGCCATTGCCTCCGTGGGGGGTAAGATGGATGCGTATCAGCGGATGTTTGATGAGGAAGTAGATTCAAAAGGGCTCGACCGGCAATTCGACGCGGCAAAATATATCTTTAACCGAACTGAAAAGTTCGATGTAGAAGCGGGTTTGCTGACGGAAGAGATTATGAAAAACGTTATTCTCTCACAGAGCAACCCGAACAATCCCTAGTGCCAAACCGTCAACTTCGAGGGTTTTGGCAAATCATCCAGACGGATAAACGTCCGTTCAGTCGTCAATCCACCGGGAGTAATCCCTGCCGGTGCTGATGATGTTATGCGGCAGATCCTCCATCAATTTGCAAAAATCTTCACCGTGCAAATGGATGAGGTTTTCATGGTCACCAGCTTCGATGTAAATCTCCGAAGCATTGGTCAACTGTTCATCCCAGATGACGTCCAATCCATAGGCGTTACTCAGGGCGGGAACGGCGCCAAATTCACAATCCTTGAACAGGTCAGGCAGTTCGTCTTCCGGGGCCATCTTGAGTTTGCGGCCCAGGCTTTCGTTCAGCCATTCCATTTCCAGGCGATTGGTGGATGGCACCACGCCCACGATATAGCCATTAGCATCCTCAAGGACCACGGCCTTGGCCACCTGGTGGCTTGGCAAGTGGGCCGAGTGGGCGGACTCCAGTGCAGTGGAAGAGTGGGGGTGTTTGACCATGTCGTACTCAACATGGTGATTATCGAGGTATGACTTCAATGTTGTTGCGATAGCCATGGCTCCCTCCTGTAAACATTGAGTGAAACCGTGCTTGACGGCAAATGTCGCAAGTCACGTTAAATAAACGCTTTACCGGGTAGTTTCCAACAAGACCCGGTACTTTAATTATATGCCCGAAACAAAAAAATAGTACAGCCGTGATTGGTTCTCTGGGTAACCACCTGCCTCAACAGGCTGAATTTACCGGTTTTGCCCGCAGCAACCGGTCCGGATCCACTTGTTAGTATGAATCCTGCTCCACGATAACCGCCAAGCAGACTCCACGCGCAACGCAGGATTAATCGGTGAATACCATTGCCTCGCCCTGGCACCTATTAGCAACCAGTTTCTGTGAATACGCTCCGGATCTTGCTGGACCCGGGCGTTTGTATCGGGCAAATTCAATCAAGCTCTTTCCGTACACAGGGCGCTCTGCTAGTCTTCGCACTTCAAAAATTTCAATTTGAGGTTCCACATATGCAAATTCCATCCGCAAGGCCGCTGCTTGTGGCAATGCTTGTCAGTATTCTGGCCGTCAAACCGGTCATTGCCGATGAACTGTCTGAAATGGCCAGCAAGGATTATGACCAACACCTGGGCGCGTTGTTTGATTACTTCCACCGTAATCCGGAGCTGTCCTCGCTGGAGACCAAGACCGCGGCCAGGCTGGCTGAAGAGTTGCGCCTGGTGGGTTTTGAGGTCACGGAGGCCGTGGGTGGCACGGGCATCGTCGCGATGCTCAGAAACGGTCCGGGATCCCTGGTAATGATGCGTGCGGACATGGACGGCCTGCCTGTTCAGGAAAAGTCCGGGCTGCTCAATGCATCAGTTGTCACCCAAGTGGACTGGGATGGCAATGAGGTGCCGGTCATGCATGCCTGCGGTCACGATGTGCATATCACGTCCCTGGTTGGCACCGCCCGGATCATGGCGGCTACCCGGGATAGCTGGTCGGGAACGCTGATGCTGATTGGTCAACCGGCCGAAGAGCGTGTTAGTGGCGCCAAGCGAATGATGGCGGACGGAATATGGCAACGCTTTGGCCAGCCGGACTACGCGCTGGCTTTCCATGTGTCTTCGGGTGTGCCTACCGGCAAACTTGTAGCGGTGGTCGGTTCACCGATGTCCGGCGCTGATACGGTCGACATTATTGTTCATGGCATCGGCGCACACGGTGCGAGCCCGCACAGGGGTGTCGACCCGGTAGTATTGGGTTCGCAGATTGTCCTGGCGTTGCAAACTGTCGTCAGCAGGGAGCTAGCGCCGAGGGAAGCCGGTGTGATCACTGTCGGCTCGTTCCATGCCGGCACCAAGCACAACATCATTTCTGACAAGGCCCACCTGCAGTTGACCGTGCGTAACGACAACCTCGAGTCACGCCAGGTACTGTTGGACGGCATCCGGCGTATAGCTGTCAACATGGGCAGGGTTGCGGGCTTACCGGATGACCTGTTGCCTGAAGTCATCGTTTCAGATGAAGGCGTGCCACCGGCAGTCAATGACACGCAGTTGACCCTGCGTTTAAGGTCGGTATGGAGCGAGGCGCTCGGCGAAGACGTCTTTTATGAATCGAAACGTAAGGGTATGGGGGCCGAGGATTTTCCGTTTTTTACCACCGAGCCCTATATCCCCAGCACCTATTTCGCCGTCGGTGGCACACCACAAGCCGACTTTGATGCGGAAGAAGCCGGCGGACCGCCGGTTCCATCTCATCATTCACCATTGTTTAAGATCGAACCGGAAGCGTCCGTAGTGCTCGGTGTCGAAGCGACGGTTTTAGCATTAAAGGACCTGCTGCAAGTCGTCAGGTAAGACGCCGCCTGGCGCGGAATCGCACGCAGTTCCAATCAGGGGGGGAGACTAGCCTTCCCCGTCTTTTTCAGGGATTTTCTCACCCGGCGCATCCTGATCATCTGCATCCGGGGGCGGTGCGCCGGCCCCGCCCGGGTTAAGCGTACCCTGGGCATTGAGCAGATCATGGATAGACAAGGTGCCACCAGGCCCGTTTCCCTGGCCCTCGCTGGTTGGGGAATTGCCCCCCAGCAGGTATTCAAGGGCGTTCTGGGAAGTTCCTGCCGCGCTGCTGTCGGCGGATGCAGAACCGGAACCATCCGATGCATTAGACAAGGTAATATTCACGTTGCGGGCCTGCTGTTCTGCGGTGCCGGAAGCGGCCTGATCCTGATTCTCTCCGTCGGCTTCCTCGTCACCATCACTGCCGCCATCACTGCCGGAAGGCGATCCATCGCCGCTTTCATTTGTGCTTGCCGCCAGAAACTCCATGGCATTTTGAGAAACGCCTTCGCCGCCGGCGTTTTCGGCCTGGGAGGTCATGTTTGAAGTTGTGCCTGCAACTGACTCGCTGGCGGCGGGTTGTTGCGCGGTGCCGCCTTCCTCACCGGACTGTGCAGGGCCTTCACCGTTTCTGGCTGCCAACGAATCACCCCCGTCGCCGGTTGCCTCGCCCGCCTGGTTCGCACTGCCTGACAAAAACTCCATGGCATTCTGAGAAACGCCGTCGGCATCGGTGGATTCAGACTGGCCAGCGTTATTCGCAAGGGCACTCGCAGGGGAGTTAGCGGCTGCGGAGGGCTGCTCCTTGCCGGGTTGTTCACCGGCACCGGTTTGGGCCTGGCCGGTACCGATGTTATTCGGAGGCGTATTTGCGTTGCCGCTGTTTGTTCCTTCTGCCTGGTTCATCTGTTGCCGGATAAACTCCATGGCATTTTGGGAAACGCCCGCCGTGCTGCGGGAATTCGGATCGCTGGCGCCCGGGGAATAGCTGTCCGCAACGCCACCTTGGCCGGAGCGGCCACTTTCAGTTGACTGCTCCGCCATTCCACTCTCGCTTTGACCTGCCTGGTTGCCTGAAGACTGCTGGCCCTCAACCTGGCCCTGGCCGCCACCGGCAGGATCCATGGATGCCATTGCAGCCTCTGTTCTGGACGCGTTGGCGTGAATTTCGGCTTCCCGTTTGTGATAGCTGTCAACCAGCTCGCCCCAGGCTTCGGCTTCCTTGTTTTGCAGTTCCGGGTCATCGCGTGCGGCTTCGCTGGGCACATAGGGAAAGACGGTTCCCTCGTCACCGGGCTGCCATTCATCGCCCTGCACAATGATCTCCCGCAACTGGTTCCTGAGGTGTTTTTGCGACGCTTCGGGCAGGTCATCCATTTTCTGCAAGCCGGACTGTGGCTTGAAGGCGTTCTCCGGCAGAACATTTCTTCGTTGCCGTGCATCCCTGAGTTCCATGAATTGCCGGTAATTGTCTTCGTTGATTTCTACTGCCTGACCGGTAGGCGCCGCGGTGCTCTCCGGCGCGTTTTCGTTTGCATCGGGTGCTTCGTTATCTTGTGCAAAACAGTCCACTCCGGACAGTAACGCCAGCAACAGCAATGGCCTGATCAGGTGCAAATTGGATTTCATGGTGCAATTCTCAAACTATTGTTCCTTGATGTCACGCACGACGCGGAATCCGGTAAAGTCATTGCGGTCACCATTTTTCAGGTTGAATCTCGCCGGCAACCTGATCTCCTTCGTGCCGGTAATCCATGAGCCGCCGCGGGTCATATGCGAACTGCAAATGCCCCGGCCCCAGGCACTGCCGTCCACGGGCGCATCGATATAAGACAGGTTCATGCAATCCGCAGTCCATTCCGAAACATTGCCGGTCGTATCGAACAGGCCAAAGGCGTTGGCCTTGAAAGAGCCCACGGGCGCCGTGCCAAGCGCCAGTTTATCGCTACATTGAGCATGCTGCCAACCAAAGCCTGTTTCGGCGCCGGCTATGTTTCCGTGCTCGCAGACCTTTGCGGGGTCGGCGCCCGGCCAGTCGCTCTCTTCCCCGGCCCTGGCAAAGTACTCCCATTCACTTTCACTGGGCAGGCGGTAACTCTGACCTGTTTTCTTGCTCAACCAGTGGACAAATTCCTCGGCATCATTCCATGAAACCATGATCACCGGCCTGTCACCTCTGCCCCAATCGTTGTCCCCGGGCAAGGTGGTGCAACCTCCATCGTTGTAACAGGCATCCCACTGGGCCATGGTGATTTCATGTACACCCACTGCGAATGGCTTGTCGATCGTCACCAGCCTGCGGGGTTTTTCCATGCTTAACGCCAGGGTGGACGTCTCGTCGGAACCCTGCCAATACGCCGCTGCCGGCAGCACGGCCATTACTGGGCAACCCGGGCAATCACGGAATTTCTTGCCCGGACGCAAGGTAAGATAGTCGATCCGCTCCAGGGCGTCAGTAATATTGGCGCCCTTGGGGAATGCGTCGATGTAAGCCTGGTAGGCATCCCTGGTATTGATCTTGCGGGCGGTTTGAAAGGCCTTGTTGTCATTCGACTGATCTTGCAGCAAGCGGCGTATCCTCTGCGCCTCCTCTACGTGTTTGCCCGCCGGCCACAAGGCGATATAGCGGTTGAACGCATAAATCGTCCGCTCACTGCTGGCTTTTTCCCAGGCGAGGTCATCCCTGCGCTGTCGATCCAACCGGGCACGCTCCTTCATTGCCTGCGTTAGCTGAATCGCCTCGATGCGCTGCAGCGCTTCGGCCTGGTGGATGCCGTCGGGGAAGATATCCAGGTAATCCTCATAGGCCGCGATGCTGTTTTCAGAGGCAAATCCCCGCCAGAACTTTTCATCAATAATATCCAACTGGGTTTGCGCCTGGGTGCGGTAATGCGACTGCGGGAAATCTTCCATGAAGCGCCGGTAGCCCAGCACAGTGTCGGCTTTCAGGGCGCCTTGCCAGCGTTTGAGTTCCTCTGGCTCCGGTTCAGGAACCCGCCTGGTTGAATCCGTTGCCGCTGATGAATCAGTGCTGACGGGCGTCTTTTCAGTGATCTGTTCGGGAGGAGGTGCATCGGTTAACAGGAATATTCCAATGGCTGCCATGACGGCGATAAACACGCCGAGCAGGACAACAGGCAACCACTCCCTGCTTTCCTTTTCATAGTCTTCCGAACCAGCCCCTACGACGATCGAGTGGTGCCAATCGAGACTCTTGAATGACTTTTTCCAGGTTCGGGCGTCGGCCGGGCGTTCCTGTACTGACACCTTCAGACCCAGTTCAACCGCGTCTGTCAGTCCACCATAAACTTCTGCGGGCGCCAGTTTCGAAAAAGGCTCCAGCGGGTCAGCAGCGCCGGTGGCCACAGCAGCTTGCCTTTCGGCAGCAGATACCGGAATGTTCCCGGTTACGCAACGATAAATGGTTGCAGCGAGGCCATAAATATCAATTCCCGGCCCAGGGCTGTCACGGTCCGTGTACTGCTCCGGCGCCGCGTATCCCGCGCTGCCCAGCTTGCGAGCCTGTGTGGTTCGTGTGCGCTCTGCCGCGGCCACACCGAAATCCAGCAATATCGGCTCACCGCTTTCAGTCATGTAGATATTGGCGGGCTTGATATCCTGGTGAAAGACACCCTGGGCATGAATATATTCAAGTGCTTCCATTAGCGGCAGCATCAATGACCTGGCTTGATCACGGTCAAACCTGGCCCCGTTTTCCAGCAGTTGGTGCAGTGGCTGCCCCTGGTAAAAAGGCATCAGGAAGTACGCCGTGCCATTGGCTGCGAAATAACGCAACACCTTGACGATATTTGGATGATCCAGTGCCGCGACAATCCGGGCCTCGGCGAGAAACTGCTTTAACCCTTCCGCGAAAACCTGCTCTGAGTCCTCATCCCTGGGCCGGACAGTGCCATCTTCTTCCCTGACAACGAGGCCGGAAGGCAGAAATTCCTTGAGCGCAAACCGGGTCCCAATGGCCGGGTCGGTCACCAGGTAAGTCATACCAAAGGCGCCGCTGCCGAGGATGGCATTGACCTGCAAATCCCCGACGTGGGAACCGGGTTTAAGGGCGGGTGACTGTTCGCTTATGCCCATTCCGCCTCCTGCCTGTTGAGATAAACTTCAAGCTGTATATCGCCTAAAAATATCTCATCCTCAGGCCCGAAAAAGAATACCTCACCGGGCAGACAGGGAATGTCACGAACTGAAGTACCATTTCTGGAGCCGAGGTCGGTAATGGTCAGTTGCTCTCCGGCCGATTCGATGCGCACGTGTACGCGACTGATCGCGGGACTATCGATGTTGATATCCGCCCCGGTCCTGCCGATAACGATATCGATGTTGGCGCTGTTGACGAAACAAAAGCGTTTGAATCGCGTCTCCGGACCCATCCGGCCAGCAACCACTACTACCGCGTCACAACCTTCGGGACGCTGACCGGCAGCAATGGTTTCAAGGTCAAATTCCGGCGCTGAACGGGGTCTGCCAAGGGTATTGTCAGCGTTTTCCAATGGTTCTGTATCCGGCTCTTCAATGTCTGCCCGGGTATGAGACCCTGTGATTCCAACCGCAGCCGCAGCATTACCCGGCCTGGTCATGCGAAACAAGGCAACCGCCTTCCATGCCAGCGCGCCGAGCATTACCAGGCCAACCAACAGTAACCAGACAGGCACAGTACGCCATACCGAGGGTTTTGGTGCGTTTTGCTGCGCGCCTTGGGGAACTGCACCCTGAAATGGGTTAAGACGTTTGCGAACCACGGCAGGCCTTCTGACCGCAGCGCTCTTATCCACAGTCTCCGTTTGTCCTGCATACGTGTCTGCGGAAATGGAGTCAGTGCTGTTTGTTCCCGAAGCGGCGGGCGCAGCCGCCTGTTGGGTTTCAACTTTACAACTGGCCACGGGTAAGCTCATCTGCCGCAGTGCAAGACTGCTCTGCAATTCATCAACGAATATATTCGCGGGTTGTTCCGTGTGCTGCAGGCTTTGCGGGCCGGTGGTGGAACTCACACCAACCAGGTAACCACACTCATTCAGAATCGCACCAAAAATATAAGGCTGGGGCGTATCGGGGGCAATCGATCGCGGTTGCCCCGGTTCACCCTGTGCCAATTCCAATGCCACCCACAGTGGTGGTGCACCCTTGGCAATAAACTCAGCCGGAGGAAAAGCCACCATATGCAACCCCGGCCCCTCGTTGGCGCCATTCCCCGACAGCGTGACGCCAGGCCGGCTCAGCCCCTTGACCGACAGGACGGCGAGGCCTCCATTCAGGGCAGGGTGGAGAACCGTGGCGGGGCGTCCATTTTTAACAATATCATTACCGCCGTCCAACACGATGATCTCACCTTCAGAGGAAACAAAATCAGCAGGCACCAGCACCAGTCCGTCATCGGCGATGACGATTCCGGTAGTGGGTTTTACATGGGTCCTGGATACCAGCTTGAGAACCAGCACCAGGGAAGGCGGCATCGGGCGTGCCTGCAGTTTCCGGTCCGCCCTGGATGAATTGGCTGTGAATAGCAATAGCGGCAGCAGGAGAACCAGCAGCCACCGGCTAAACTGCACCAGGCTGTGAGATGAAGCGCTTTGCATCAGGGGGAATAGAGCCTGTTGATCAGGTTGTCCAGGCAATATTGGCCCGATCTGTTGAGCGTGTTCTCTTCGCGTCCCTGGATGAGGTTCTGCAGAAATACCAGAATGGCGGCCATGATAAGCGCCAGCAGGGTGGTGCTGAAGGCGACGCCCAGTCTCTCGGTCACCTGGTACAGCATTTCGGGGCTTTCTACATTTGCGCGGTCGCCCGCGTAATTCAGGGCGAGCATTATGCCTATGACGGTTCCTATGAAGCCAAGCGAAGGGATCAACCAGGTGATGTAGCGGATCATGTTGTAGCGCAAATCCAGCTCATGCAGAAATAGCTCGAGGCTGGAATTCAGCAACGCGTTGGTCTGATCCACCGACTGGCCAAGGTTGAAATTCAGTACACAGCGTTCGATCAGACGCGGCAGGAAGCACACATTGCGGTACTTGCTGCTGCGCACCTTCTGATAAATCGGTGTCAGGTCATCGCCGGGCCGCAAAACGGTCTCCTCGTCAAGCGGCAGGTAGTCCCGCTCAAACTGGCTCTCTTCCACCCGGCCGGCGCGCCAGCGGAGTGACAATTCACCCAGGCCGAAAAAGAATGCAATCCACAAAACATTCTGGACCGTAAATGGCCAGGATGCGCGCTTGACGTCCAACAGTATCGATGCCGCCTCGGGCGGGAGCACCCTGGCCAGAAATGCGATGACCAGAATCGCCGATCCCAGGCTGATTAATAGCGTAATTTGTCGTGTCATTTTTGAATTAGACCTTCATGTTCAACGGTTGCCTGCAGTTCCCGGCTGGGAACGCTCATCCTCGATTTTTCCAGTTACCGGATTGCGCCTTGGCTTTTTCAGCGATGCTCCGTGGTCCGCCTTGCCGGAGACATTCACGTTAGCATGCGCATGACCGGACGGAAAATGCCGTGCTTCGAGTCGCGCTCCGGAGGCTTCACCAAAAACCGCCGTCAGACGCTCCAGTGGCACTTCGACATCACCAAACCGAACGCGGTCTCCGATGCACAATACAGCCTTTTTAATACGGATCCAGTTGTCATTCCGGTTCAGAAAGGTACCGTTTTGTGAACCCGCATCCCGCACCGAAACAAGGCCGTCGTCGGCCAGCTCAATGCGTGCGTGCAGACGGGAAATTGTCGCGTGTTCGAGAACCAGTTCACAGGATGGTTCCCGTCCGCATGTTTTCAGCATCATTTCATCGTTCACAGGGGCAGCCCGCCTTCGGTCGGCACATCCACGCCGACACCGCCCCGCATTAGCTGCGAAACGTGGCGGTTATCTGGCCGGCAAACCCGGTAGTATAAAGTATTAGATGCCATGAAACTCCCGCCCTTACTGCGACAACGCCAGGAAACCGCCCGAGTTTGCTCTTGCAAGACTCTCCATAAACTCAACGGTTCCCTTGTATTTGAAATAGTCTCCTATCATCACGGCATGAATTTCCTTGCCCTGCGTGTTGGATAGCACAATATCCTGGACCAGGGCTCTGGGCGGCAAACCACCGTTATAGGTCGGGTTAGGCAAACCGTCACTGATCAGGATAATGGCTTCTGCGGAGCTGGCGAATGCGCTTGAGAAAGCGCCCTGTAGCGATGACGAGCCCTCAAACTTGCCGAAAAGTCCGCGTACGAAGCGCAATGCGTTGGCACGGTTGGTACTGTTCATTTCAATCAGCTCACCGCTGTCCGGCCACGAGTGATAGCGCGGCCCTGAGTCCAGTTGCTGGAAACCAAGAATTCCAAACTCGTAACCGGTCTGCAAAGACTCCAGTGCCCGCGCCACGGTGTTGGCCACCAGCGACTGGTGGTCGGCCAGGTACTTGTTCATGTCGATGAGCAACAGGATTTTGGTCTTATCGGTCTTGAGGCCAAGGAAACGAAAAGTGACCAGGTTGCTACCCAGTTCCTGTTCTGTTTCCTCCGGGCTTGGCGGTGGTGGCGGCGGCTGTTCATTTCTTGCCTGTAGCCTGGCGCGAAGCGTTTCCAGTTCGCTGGACATGATTTCCTGCTCGGCCTGCAATTCCAGTTGCCGTGCTTCGGCGCTGGACAGCGACGTCTGAATGCTGTTGAGACCCTTGCGGGTTTCATTCACGATGGCATCGGTCTCACCGGCCAGCGATTCGATGTAATTCAGGTGTCCTTCAAGCCTGACTTCTTTCTGGTAATCGGGCATCAGGATGATCGTGATAATAATGAACGCCCCCATCGCAGACGCGAACAGGTCGATGGCCGATAGGGAAAAGACCCCGAGATTCCTCAGCCTGGATCTCATCTCGACACTCCGACGAAGTCCCCGCCATTGAGGCGCGCGAGCGTTTGCATGAATAACACGAGGTTGCGGTTGTGCGTGTATTCGCCAATAGCAACGGTATGTATCTCGGTTTGCCTGAACTGGTTGTTCTGGGTGATGCTCTCGATAATAAAACCGGGTGGACTGTTCGGTTCGCCATCGCTCATCAGGATGACGGCGGTTGCCGGGTATTCAAGCGCAGCCTGCAGGGCGAAGTGCGTGGGCGTTGAGCCGACGAATTTTCGCACCAGGGATTGAGTGAAGGTTTCCGCCAGTTGCAGATTTTCCGCAGTGGCCGGTAATAGCTTCCTGCCATTGGGATAGCTCCACAGTACCGGTTGCGGATTGCCGTGATAGCCAACGATGGCAAACTGGTTGGTCTCATCCAGCGCCGAGAGTATTTCCAGAACCGAGTTGACCATCAACTTCTCGTATTGGAGCATGCTGCCGGACATATCCACGACAATGACAAACGACTTGGCTTCAGTCGCAAGTCCGAGAATCGAAAACTCGACCCCGTGGGTCAGGGCTTTTGGCTCCGGCTCAGGCGTGACCACGTCAACCGGTTCGGTAACTTCTGTGGGCAAAGCCGCCAATTGGTTCCTGATGTCCATCAATTGGTTCCTGAGCCGGGAAATCTGCTTTTCCTTACCCTGGTTGGAATTGGTAAGCTGATCGAGCTCACTCTGGAGCTTGTCCTGCAAAACCTGCAGGTTCTCCAGTTGACCGGAAGCCAGGCGGCGCTTTTCCATGACGTTTTGGGTGCGTGCGAATGAGTCGTCGGGACCGGCATGGCGATAATAGGGAAACAGCAGCATGACCAGCAAAATGAACGCACCGAGGGCGGAGGCGAACAGATCGATGGCCGAAGTGGAAAAAACGGCAGTGTCTCTATCAGGGATTCTCACAAATTCTGTTACTTCTGCTTAATAACTTAAGTTGACATCACGGACGGCATTTATGTTCAATGTTGGCTCGCCGGCTTTGAAAGTTTGTAATCAGGGTGCATATGATACCTGCCTTGGACATAAGCTACGTTAAAATGTTGTTCAGAACTGCACATGGTGGGTTAATGTCGAAAATTGTGGTTCCACCTTCATTTACGGGAACTTATTCTTGAACACCAGTCGTTTTCGAACCGGACTGCTTTTGATGATCGCCGTGATTGCCGGGGTGTTTGCAGCGCATCACTCGTTCGCGCAAACCTCCAGGCCACCGATCACGCAGGAGTACCTGGTCCGCCAGGGTGCGGACGAGGACCTCCTGATCACGATCAATGCCTTCGAAGCCGAGTTTGAATCCAGGATTTACGGGCAGGCCGGCGAATTGCTATTGCATTCAAGCGTTACCGGCAGTCGGCTTGTCCCGGTTTTCCAGTATGTGCCGTCGTCAGGAGAACAACGTCAACTGAATATCGGGGTAACCTCGAGCCAGTACAGTGCCCAGAGCCAGTTCGGACTTGAACTGACGCGACTGACGGTTTGGGACGACAGGAGCAGTGCGCTCGCGCGGGCATATGGCTTGCTCTCATTCGGGATGCAGGCCGGTACCGCATCAAGTGGCTCGAACTGGACCGTGAAGATTGACAGCCTGATCAATGCCGGAAGAATATTCCAGCAGTTCGGCATGAAGGAAATGCGGCTATGGGCGAACTTCCTGGCCGCCCACCTGGTTGAGCTTCATTTGCATGATCACAGTATCGCTTACAGCATGACCCGTGAAATGCTCCGGGATTTGCAAGGGTCAAGGTTACAAAAAATCGAATTGGCGGTCTTACAGTTGCAGAGCAAGGCCTTGATTGGCCTCAAACGCACGGGTGCGCTGCAGACCTCTGTCGATAATCCGGATCCGGTACAGGCCGTGTTATCGCGCGCCGTCGCGCTGGCGGCATCCATGGGGTTCCAGTTTGAGCAGGCCAGCGCCCTCAATGCCAGCGCAGTGGAGTATGCCGTACAATCGGACTTGGCGAGAGCACTTGAACAGTTTCAAGCGGCAGTGACGATTGCGGACTCGGTCGGTGAAACGGAGTTCGCAACCGAAATCCGGGAAAGCATGGTGCAAATCCATACATCGCAGGGCAACACACCGGCTACCGGGGAAGTTCTCAGGGAGATAGAAACACAACTGGTAGAGGATGGCGGTGGCGATGAACTGGCCCTGAACCTGCTGGCCCAGGGACGCTTGCTCAGCCGCAGTTATCGTTATAAGGAAGCCATCATTGTGCTGGGCCAAGCCCTGGTGCATGAAAACAACAGCGCCATTCGCAGGCAGGTCAATTTTGACCTGGCTCGCGCTTTTTACGAGTCCGGGCGTTTTGATGAATCCTTGGCTTATTTTCGCCTGGCCGGAGTGGAAGCTGTCAACAGCCGGCAAAACCGGCCCAATACCATGATCGACATGGGGGATGGCCTGCGCATCCTGGCAAACATTTATCGTTTCAAGGCCGACTATGAGCGCATGCGTGAAGCCAGGTCTGCGCAGGCGGGCTATCAAACCGACACTTCAAGCTACCTTTATGAACAGGGGTTGGATGAACTGGCCGCCGCCGGCAAATCGCAAAAAGCGGGTTCCTTCTTTAGTCAGAGTCATGCCGCCGCAGTCAGGTCAGGCCATCTCGACATCCAGCATTTGTCCCGCCTGCGAGTTTGCGCCCAGGGAGGTGCAGTTGACGGCCTGTGCAGGAAAGCAGCGCTCAGGGAATCCTTTGACTGGCTTTCGCGCTCCGGTATCCCGAGATTCAGTATCGAGGCCATGTGGCTATGGACACAGATACTGGTTTCAGGTGGCCAGCAGTCTTCAGCCGTGGCGGTCACGGACAAGTTGCTGAACCAACTTCACTTTTTGCGTCATTCGTTACCGGGCGTTTTGGGTTCCTGGTACCGGGAAAATTCCCAGGCCCTGTTTGATGACTGCCTTGACCTGCAGTTGCGCCATTCAAGTCAGGGCAGGGGGCCGAATGGTGCTGCATCATTACTCGCTATAACGAAAATCAGGCATATCGGAAACTACTCGGATTTTCTGTTGTCTCCGGGCATAGACCCGGAAGATACCGAAGCCTTGCGCATGCAACTGGCCCAGCGCGCCGAGGTAGCGACCGGTACTGTCCCGCAGAGCCTGGCAACCAACATCAACCAGCGGCTTGAAGAGATCAGGCTGCCGTTCGACAGGCAATTTGCATACCTTTCAAAGGCTGGCATGCAGGACTTCCTGCGCAGTCTGTCAAGTGATGAAACCTTGCTCACCTATCACATCAGCCCCACTACCGCACAGGTATGGGTCGGAAGCAAAGACGGCGTGGCAAGACGGAGCATAAAAAACCCGGCAGATACCCAGGCAACTGTTCAAGCGGCCCGCCGGGATCTTGCAGGCATAGGGGGTCCGGCGCTTACCCGCAAAATGAATAGCCTTGGCAAGCGTCTTCTCGATCCAGTCGAGGATTTGCTGGCAAAGACGATCTACCTGGTGCCAGCGGGTTCACTGCTCGGTTTTCCTTTCGACGCCCTGCGGGCCAGAGGATACCTCGTGGTGCAGCGTCACACGGTCATCAACCTGGCGTCCTTCCCCGCCAATCCAAACCCGGCAGTGAGCCTTGTGACCGGGACATTGGACAACGTTTTCATCGCCGGTCACCCGCAGGAATATTCCGGTGCTTTTGCGACCCGCCTGGATACTTCGCCTGAAATCAGTGCGGTTGCAGAGATTTTTATCGGACCGGGTTTGCGCATCGTCCAGGGTGTCGCTTTGCTACCGGACGAATTTCAGGGGAGCGATTTCCAGCAGGCTGACTTGTTGCACCTGTCGATGCCTGGCGTGATCAACCCGAGGTATCCTGAACAATCCAGCCTGGAGCTATCGGGGGATGAATATTCCCCGCTGGGCGTGTTATTGCGGCCGGTGGATCTGCAGTCACAGCAACTGTCCGCCAAGCTGGTCTTCCTCAGCGCGACCCGCATGGAAGAATACTCCACCTCGAACTTCAGCGCCCCGTCCGGCCTCATCCAGGTCTTTCTGGGAGCCGGTGCGCGCTCCGTCATCGTCAACACACTGGGGGAGGGCGGAGAAACAGCGCAGAGCTTTATCACCGACTTCTACCGGAAACTGAAAATATCCGGTAATGTTGCCATTGCGTTCCGGAACGCCAGGCTCCAATACATGGAAGACAACCACGATACCGGACTTTATGATTGGGCCGGATACCAACTCTTCATCGATTAGCCCGCCAGGCTAACAGGGTTTTCTTTTACACGTTATTTTAAAATATATAATATGTTTAATAACAATATATTAAAGCTTTTTCTTTAGAATGAAGTTTAACATCCTGTCAGCAAATTTGCCGTAGGGCGGCGCCAGAAACTTCAGGCTGCTGAATCCGGCCTGATAGAAGACCGGGCGTAACTTGGAAAAGGTAGCGAACCCTTCGTAACCGTGGTAATGCCCCATGCCGCTTGCTCCAACACCGCCAAACGGCAGATCATGCTGACCCGGATGGATCAGGGCGTCATTGACACAGGCTCCGCCGGACATGACATGGTCCAGGTAGTATTTCTGCAACTCACGGTCCTTGGTGAAAGGATAAAACGCCAGTGGGCGGTCACGTTGGTTGATGTAATCCCGCACCTCCTGTTGGTCCTTGTAGGGGAGGACCGGCAGAATCGGGCCAAAAATTTCCCGTTGCATCAGGATCATGTCATCGTTCGTGTTGAGAACCAGTTGTGGTGTCATCTTCCGCAACTCCGGTTCTGAATTCTGTCCCTCCGCCAGGTTGATAATTTTCGCACCCAGCTTGCGGGCATCCTCCAGCGCGTCTGTGAGTCGATCGAACGATCGTTGATCGATGATCGAGGTGTAATCCGGACTCCTGATGTCAGGACAGTGCTTTGCTACCCAGGACTTTGCAGCAGCGACAAAGTCTTCGGTGCGGTCTTCGGATACGAACAGGTAATCGACATTGACGCAAACCTGGCCCGCGTTAAAAAGCTTGGCAAACATGATTCGCTCAACGGCTTTCTGAATCGGGTAGTCGGGGGCGATGACGGCCGGTGACTTGCCGCCTAGTTCCAGCGTGACAGGTGTGAGGTTTTTCGCAGCTGAAGCCATGACAGCCTTGCCAGTGGCCCCTGAGCCGGTAAAAAGGAGGTGATCAAACGGCAGTTGGGAAAACTGAATCCCGACCGCTCCTGTTTCTTCAAAAAAGCTCAGTTTTTCAGGAGGAAAATAATCGGGGACCAGTTTGATCAGTAAATGGCTCAAATGAATTGAGTTCTCAGACATCTTGACCATGGCACGATTGCCGGCTGCGAATATGTAGGTCAATGGAGTAAAGGCCAGTTGCACCGGGAAATTCCACGGGACAATAACCCCTACCACGCCCAGCGGCTGCGGAATTACGCGGTTTTTGGCGCCCGGATACAACGAGTGTTCAATTTCCCGCTTCTGGACTTTCATCCATTTTTTCAGATGCTTGACTGCGAAATTCAGGCCGTCCAAGACCATGATGACTTCCGCCAGCATGGTTTCATGGCGTGAACGGTTGCCATAGTCTTTGCTGATGGCATCCGCGATCGCTTCCCGGTTGTCGCCCAGCATGCTTTTCAGGGCCAGCAAGTCCCTTTTTCGTTGTTCCAGGGTTGGCACAGGGTCGGCGTTATAGGCTGCTTTTTGTAACTCCAGGCATTGGCGCAGTGCCATGGCTGTTTCATTCGGATGACTGTCGGGCGTTTGTTGCGCTTCGGTACTCATGTCTTGTCTCGCTGAAAAAAGGGGCGTTGGCCTAATTTTACTTGATTTGGATGTTCATCCGTTTAAATTTCAAAAGCCGTCACGGTTGCAGCGACGGGCGGCTTACCTGGAAGACAATAACGGCAAGCACAGGTTCCGGTGCCCATCCGTAACTGAAAGTGAGTTGAGTGAAAAATCGCAGCGGCAGACGAGCGCTATCCTTGCGTTCAGGTTGCTTCAGACAGAATAGCTCTTCCAGGGCATTTCGTCGATCGGCACGTCCCGCAGCGCTTCTACGAGGTCCTGGTTTCCGTAATAAACGGGAGATGTGTCCTCGCGTTGCGCCATCAGCACCACCGGCACCTGGCCAAACTTTGGCTCCAGCGCGTCAATAGCCATATCGGCCTCACCCGAATTGGTCACCATGTCCATATTGACAAGAACCACTACGAAATTATTGTTTTGCAGAGATATCGCTGCTGCCTGCACGTCCATATCATGTTCCTCGGGTCATCGAAAAAACGTTTGTTCACTACCTGTCAAAGCCCATGGCCGCCCTGGATCAGCTAAAGGCTACTGCAAGTGTAATTCAAAACCCGGTTGCCGTGTTCGGGTTCAATTACATTGAGTGTCCATTCCAGCCAATGCCAACGATCCTGGACTTGTCGAGTTTTGGTGGTTTCTCCGGTTTCATCACCCAATCGGATATTTGCGTGCCCAGCTTGTCGGCTACATGACCCGGCAACCCGGTAACCTTGCCAACAACACCCTGTTTGCTCCAGTTTTTCTCTACCACGCCCTTCATGCCATCAAAGCCTACGATTTCGAACTTGGATTGATTGACATAGCCCCTGGCC
>JABDPJ010000314.1 GCA_013042835.1 Lysobacterales bacterium | reverse complement strand
TTCACTGATTGATATCGAATGGGCTGACTTGAGCGCCTGATGCGTTGAAGAGGGGGTACTGACGCGCTGGATACTCCATAATTGGTGTAAATACCAAGGAGTCTGCATGAAAAATTTTAGCCTGGGTGGCCTGGCCATGGTGGTTGGCGGGGCAATGCTGGTAATCGTCAATGCTGTTTTCACGCCGATGCTCGACACCACCGTACCTTTTCCGGAGATGATGGCATCCACTGCCTACCTGTGGCGATTGAGCCTGGCGGCCTTGGCTGTTTTCGCTTTAATGGTTGGCTCCGCAGGCGTTCACAGGCACCAAGCAAGCCATACCGGCTTGTTTGGAAAACTGGCTTTCGGCCTGGCATTCCTGGGAAGTGCATTTTTGTTCGCGCATGAGTGGGGCCAGGTGTTCTTCATTCACAGCATGGCGCTGGCAGCCCCCGATGCCTTACAAGCCATGGAAGATACCCCCGGCATGAATGCATTCGACCTGGAGGCGATGATCGTCCTGGGCACTTTTACGCTTGGCTGGATTTTATTCGCCGTCTCGATGCTGCTGGCCAAAGTCTTTGCGCGGCCAGGCCCCGTGCTGGTTATAGCGGGCTTTTTTGCCATCCCGCTATTATCAGCGTTGACATCGCCACTGTGGGGCGGGGTCCTGGGCAACGCCGTGCTCGGTTCTGGGTTCATTCTGATAGGCCGCGAGTTGAAGCGAAATTAGGTTGGCGAAAAACGTGTGGGTTCGCTACCCCGCATTGAAGAAACTAAGAATCAGACAACACCTGGAACCTCTTCCAGGTTTTCTCATTCGCTGTCCGAGGCGTAAGAATCCCCTTCATCACGGCAATAAACCGCACCTGCTCGCAGGCATTGGGTTGCAACTGACCAGCAACCAGCGCACTCAGCCATGCGGACCTGTTCTCGAGAAACTCAATTTCTGCTGCGCTGAACAGGGCCTTGAATTCCTCCGGTAAATCTTGCCGCTTGCACAGGTATGCTTCGTGTTCAGCCCGCAATGCCTCGATACTCTGCTGGTGTTCCTGCCGTTTTCTCCAGGCGATCATTTCCTCCTCACGGCAGTATTTTTCAAGGATGACCCGGCCGAGACGGGCTGCCCTGGTGACCGGTGTGCGGTTGAATTTGCCCTTGACCTGGTCAATCTTCCAATAGTCGCCCTTTCTCTGGATGCTGGCGGTCGCCAGTGGCCGTCCACTCTCCGCCTCGGTGATGGAAAACAGGCGGTAATCACCTGCGATACATTGGCTGGTATACGTTCCCACGCAATTTTTCATGCGGCCGCCCTCTTCCGCCAGTTCATAGGAGCTGGTCAGCGGCTGGACATGCAGACCGTCCTGGTCGAATGGTGGCAGGATCGATTGCCAGCTGATTCGGCCCATATTCGCCATTTTCCATTTCTGGTACCTGCGGCGAATGGTTCCCCAGCCCGCTCGCCACTGGTTGCGGTCGAAGCGGGGTTGCTCATCGCGCATCCAGATGAGCAGATGCACCCACTCCTCGTGGGCAAAGGTCTCGCGCTCCGCCGGACCCGCGAGTTGCTTGATGTGATCATTGGCGAGCCTGGCGATACGTGGGTCGATATCGCGCTCCAATATGAAGGCGTCAAACAGGCATGATATAAAGCGCTCACCCAGCTCGACGGCCAAGGGTTCCTTGAGCCCTCCGCAGCATTGCCATGCGACGAAATAGAGCGCTATATCGAACCGCTCCTTATCATCTTCGGTTGCGGGGATAACTGCCGCATAGGCCTTTTCGCCATAACGGTTCAGGAAGCGCCAACCAGCCTTGCCCAAACCACGCTCCAGGCAAATCTTGCGCAACACCCCCATATCGTCATTGCCGTCGATGACGCCATAAGCGATGGCCATGGCGCGGAAATCTTCCATTGGATGCCGGTAACCGGCAGGCTCCGGAACTTTTTCCTTGAGGAGCGAGAAGTCCAAAGTCAGTTGCAAAACCGTTCTCCTGGCGGTTCAGTTTCAATCAGGGTGGGGAAGTCTCCCAGGTTGATAATTTATTGGAGGGGCTTCTCAAAAGTTGAGAAACGAGCTGCCACCAGTCACCCTGGTAGTGTTTACCAGTCACCAGTGCTTTTTTGAAAACCGGTAACGCGGTAAAGTGCATCAATCACACGAGGGTTTGGACATGTATGAATCATCAATGGAGTTGACGATGCTGATGTGGGCATCGATCTTGTACGTACTGCAGGTTCTGATAGCGGCACTCGCCGCCGACATGCAAAACGGCCTGGCCTGGGGACTCGGCAACCGCGAGAAAATTCCCGCAGTCGAAGGTTGGGGCGGCCGCGCGCAACGCGCTTACGTGAACATGGCGGAGAGCCTGCTGCCATTCGCCTGCCTGGTGCTGATTGCCTACAGCCTGGATAGAACGGGTGAGATGAGCGCGCTGGGCGCCGAAGTCTTTTTAGCCAGTCGCCTGCTCTACGCCGCACTGTATATCGCCGGCGTCAAAGTTTTACGCTCATTGGCGTATTTTGGTGGCCTGGCGGGGATCGTGCTGATTGTAGTGCAGCTCTTATCGGGCTAGGTCAACGCTTGCCCATACCGGCGCCTGCTTCATAAAAGTAGTTGCTACGGGAATTTTTCGCGCGCCCTGTGTCTAATCCATTCAAGTCACCGGCCCACTCAGGACGGGGCCGCTTGCAAACTTTAAACAAAGAAAAGAGGTAGTCAGATGAGAATATCCAGCGTTTTAACCACCGTTTTATCGGTCATGCTTTCACTGCCGTTCACCGCATCCGCCAATGACAAGGGTGTCGTCCTGGTAACCGGCGCGAACCGTGGCCTTGGCCTGGAGTTCGTCCAACAATTGCAGGCGAAAGGCTACGAGGTTATCGGCACCGCCAGGAG
>JABDPJ010000312.1 GCA_013042835.1 Lysobacterales bacterium | reverse complement strand
CTCCTGGGCAGCGGTTATGCTGGGACAGGGATTGGAACCCAGGGGCTACCACCCGTTCGTCGATAACCTGAGCGACCAGCAACTGCTTGGCCTGATGAAAGAGGTCAAGACGAACGTCAGCCGGATCGTGACTGCTAGCCCGTCCCACCAGGAGTTCCTGGCCAGCTACTAAGCGATGTCCCCGGAGACATCCGGTAGCGGCCTGCCCATAACGAAAAACAGGAATCCGGCATTGCTGCTGAATTCCTGTCTTTTTATGAATTTGGCTCCCCGGGATGGACTCGAACCAACGACCTAGTGATTAACAGTCACCCGCTCTAACCAGCTGAGCTACCGGGGAATATGGTAAGGCGCGGTATTTTCCGTGCTTTGGGGGGGTGAGTCAAGGACAATTTGCATTTGCCTCGCCGCCGTTTGGATGTGCGCGGATTCTGCCCGTGTTGGATACAATTATTTTACCAGCATGCTCGGCGCCGCGCTGATCACAAAAAAGGATGGTTATATTGGTGCCTGGAGCCGTGCCGTTGGGATAAAAGCGCAGGTAACTGCGTGATCGCGAACTGCTGATACTGAGGAACTCAGTCGCGTTGGCACGTTTGTGCAACGGTTCGCCCGGTTGTTTTTGCCGATCCCTGTTCAGGTCGCTGAAAATTATCCAGCCATGGTGCCAATCGGGCGTGCCGGAACAGGCAATGCTGTTATCCGCCGGGCAGATAATAGTCTGAATGTTATGGCTGATCGCGCGGCCTCTCGCCATGTTCAGGTCGGTCTGCAGGACGTCCATCGCGGTTTGCATGCGGTGCTTTAAAGTGTAAGCCCTGAAGGAGGGAACCGCCGTGGCCAATAATATGGCGATGACAGCCATGGTAACCATCAGTTCCAGTGCGGTGATGCCTCTTGCCTGCGACCTGTTCATAGAACAAGGTTAACGCCTCATTAGCATGCACGGTATCGGCAGACCCGGTTGTCTTGACGTAGTCCGGGGATGAAAAAACCGTGGGTAAATGCCCTGAACTAACTTTCTATTGCGGTCTTTATGCGCTCAATACACGATCGCAGGTTTTCCATGCTGGTTGCATAGGAGAGTCGCAGATGTCCTGGTGCTCCGAACGCCGTACCCGGAACCATGCCGACGCCCGCGTTTTCGAGCATCCATGAAGCCAGTTCCACGTCGTCGCGGATGTCGGGCATGCGGTCGATAATTTCCTTGAATGACGGGAAAGCGTAAAAAGCCCCGTCGCAATCCTCACATTCTACCCCGTCGATGGCGTTCAGCGCGTCGAGCAGGTATTCATATCGGCGCTTATATTCAACCCGCATGTCGATAAGACAATCCTGGGGCCCCTCCAGCGCGGCGGTTGCTGCGGCTTGCGAAATTGAGCATGCGCCCGAGGTACTTTGGCCCTGGACCTTGCGCATCGCCGTTATCATGTCTTGCGGGCCCGCGGCGTAGCCGATCCGCCAACCTGTCATTGCATAGGCCTTGGAGACACCGTTGATGACGACAGTGCGGCTGGCCAGTTCAGGGCACACGTTGAGTAATGTGTGATACGGTTTGTCGCCCCAGTAGATATGTTCGTATATGTCATCGCAAACAATCATGACCTTGGGGTGCTCGATCAACACCTCTGCAAGTGCATTGTATTCCTCAGCGCTGTAGACCTTGCCGGTCGGATTGGAGGGCGAGTTGATGATCAAGAGCCGGGTCTCATCCGTGAGCGATGCCTCGAGTTGCTTGGCGGTGATCTTGAAGTCAGCTTCAGGTGTTGCGTTCAGAATGACAGGCAGGCCGTCGGCCAGTTTGATCATGTCAGGGTATGAGACCCAATACGGGGCCGGCAAAATGACTTCATCGCCGGGGTTGAGCAGTGAAACCAGCAAATTGAACAGGCATTGCTTGGCACCGTTGGCAACAATGATCTGCCCGGTTTCGTACTCGAGCTGGTTTTCCCGCCTGAATTTCTGCACGATCGCATTTTTCAGTTCGGGTATACCGTCCACCGGCGGATACTTGGTCTTACCCGCCCATATGGCCTCTATCGCAGCCTGTTTGATGTGGTCCGGGGTATCAAAATCCGGTTCTCCAAAGCCCAGGGAAATGATATCCCGCCCCTGCTCCCTTAGCTCCGCTGCCTTCATGCTGACCATGATGGTTGCGGCCGGTTTGATCTGCGTTACACGATTGGAAATTTTATATGTCATGCCTTCTGATCCCCTCCCTGAGTGAGACGGTGCCCGTCGGGCCGGGCACCTGTCACAACCGGTATGATATCAAGATCAATGAAGGAAAGAAGAACTTTCCATCCTGTTTCGATCCGACGGGATTACTTGGTTAACGGAATCTCCGAAGCGAGCTTCATATTGATGGCCGCGTCCAGTTTGTTCTCGATCTGGATGACCCGCATGACTTTCTGGGTTGGCATGAATTCGTCGATCTTTTTGGCAAAATCCTGCTTGATGACAAGGTCCTGCATGGAAATCGAAAAATGGTCGGTCAGCAACTCACTGGCTTTCATGTCGCTCATGCTTTCGTAGTTTTCTGCAAAGTTCTTGATCAGGGCCAGTCTCCTGTCGCCATTGGCTGCTACTGCCGCACGGTACTCGTTCCAGGCAGGCCAGAACTGGGCGCTTTCCTCGGAAGTGAAACTCATATTGCCCAAGAGGATGAGTTTGCGATCCGTTTGAGCTGACTGGCGGGCCAGTGCTATTTGCTCGTCCAGTGCGGTTTGCGCCGGAGCGGTGGCAGAAAAAGTCAGTAACATTAGCAGGGTGATAAATAGTTTCATGGCGTCTCCATGCGACTCAAAGTTTTACAAGGAGCGCTATAATAACAAGTTTGGCCGCCCTTAAAGAAACTTACCTTGAAAAATAAACCATTCAGACTCGTCAGTGAATATGCGCCTGCCGGTGATCAACCGCAGGCGATCCGTAAACTGACCAGCGGACTGCGCGAAGGAACCCGGCACATGACCCTGCTGGGCGTGACCGGTTCCGGAAAGACCTTCACAATGGCTAACGTTATTAGAGATTTACAGCGTCCTACGCTGGTGATGGCGCCCAATAAAACCCTGGCGGCGCAACTCTATGGCGATTTTCGTAATTATTTCCCGGAAAACGCGGTTGAGTACTTTGTCTCCTATTATGACTACTACCAGCCGGAAGCCTATGTACCCTCTTCGGACACCTACATCGAAAAGGACGCGTCCATCAACGAACACATTGAGCAAATGCGTCTGTCAGCAACAAAGGCGCTGCTGCAGCGGCGTGACACCATCATCGTGTCCACGGTATCGGCCATTTACGGCCTGGGAGATCCCAGCCAGTACCTGAGCATGGTGTTGCACATGTCGGTCGGTGAAATTATTGACCAGCGCAACATCCTGCGGCGCCTGGCCGAGATGCAATACAGCCGCAACGACATGGAATTGCGGCGCGGCACCTATCGCGTGCGCGGCGAGGTGATAGACATCTTTCCGGGTGATGAGGAAATGCGCGCCATACGCATCGAGTTGTTTGACGAGGAGATTGAAAACATTTCCCAGTTCGACCCGCTGACCGGCGAAGTCGTCAACAAGATGCAGCGCGTGACGGTATTTCCCAAGTCCCATTACGTGACCCCCAGGCAAACGGTCATCGATGCAGTGGCGGCCATCAGCGCCGAATTGAAAGAGCGGCTTGCCTATCAACGTGAAAATCAACAACTGGTCGAGGCACAGCGTCTTGAACAACGCACCATGTACGACATGGAAATGATGCTGGAACTCGGCTACTGCAACGGCGTGGAGAACTATTCCCGCCACCTGACGGGCAGGGGGGCAGGCGAGGCGCCACCAACCCTGTTTGACTACCTGGCAGATGATGCTTTGCTGATCCTCGATGAAAGCCACGTCATGGTGCCGCAACTCGGCGGTATGTATAAAGGTGACCGGTCGCGCAAGGAAAACCTTGTCACCTATGGTTTCAGGCTGCCATCAGCGCTCGACAACAGGCCGCTGAGGTTTGACGAATGGGAACAACGCGCGGGGCAAACCGTCTTCGTTTCAGCCACGCCCAGACCCTACGAATTGGAGCTTTCCGGAGAAGTCGTTGAGCAGGTTGTGCGGCCGACCGGCCTGGTTGATCCGCAGGTGGAGATACGTCCGGTGGCTGACCAGGTCGATGATGTCCTGTCCGAGATCAACCGCCGTACCGCCATGGGCGACAGGGTTTTGATCACAACACTCACCAAGCGCATGGCGGAAAACCTGACTGAATACCTGGCTGACCATGGTGTAAGGGTGAGATACCTGCACTCGGACGTGGACACGGTCGAACGCGTGGAGATCATCCGTGACCTGCGCCTTGGAGAATTCGATGTGCTGGTCGGGATCAACCTGCTCAGGGAGGGGCTGGACATGCCGGAGGTTTCCCTGGTCGCGATACTCGATGCCGATCGGGAAGGGTTTCTGCGCTCCGAGTCGGCGCTGATCCAGACAATTGGACGCGCGGCACGTAATTTGCGGGGCAGGGCGATCCTGTATGCGGACAAGGTAACCGGCTCGATGCAGCGGGCGATTGCCGAGAACGAACGGCGCCGTGCCCGGCAGAGGGAATACAATGAAGAGCACGGCATTACGCCGAAAAGTATCGTCAAGGCAGTCAGCGATATCATGGAGGATGCGCGCTCGCTGTCACCGGCTGAAAGGGATCAGCAACGCAAGGTTGCCGAGGAGGCCGCGCAGTATCAACACATGCAACCAGCTGAACTGGGACAGTCAATTGCCGAAATGGAAGAACAGATGATCCAGCATGCCCAGATGCTGGAGTTCGAAGAGGCAGCGGAAATAAGGGACCGCATCAAACAGTTGAAGGACCGGGTTTTGAAATAAGTCTTCCTGGTTTACCCTGGATTGGCACGGATACCCGTGAATCAGCCGGGGTCAATATCCAGCCATACGAGGCGGTGGTCAGACACACCGATCAAGTCATGCCCCGGTTCGTTGCTGGCCGGCCAGAATACCCCGCAGCCGATTATCTTGAGCGATGCAGAGGGTAGGACATAGTCGATGCGCATATTGCCGGTGTATTGGTCGTTGAAATCCCCGGTATCCGCTGCGGGGTTACCCTTTTGCTCAAGGTTCTTGCCGGCTTGCAGCGCACTGGCCTGTTCAGCGCCTTTGCTGAGCGGAACGCAAGTGGCGTCGACCAACGGGTGTCGCAGTAACTGGCCGATGGCGTTGCCGCTGGAATCACCATCGACAGGATCGGCATTCAAGTCGCCGGCAATGATGAACTTTGCTGTTTCATCCAGTCCACCCCTGGCCCCGGCGTCATCATAAATATAGCCGGATCGAGAGGGATCGATGTAATCCGCCCATAGCCTTATTTCGTCGTAGTTGCGGGCGCCGTTGCGATCCTCGGGGCCGTCAAACACTGGTGGGGTCGGATGGCTGACGAGAAAGTGCAGGTTTTGGTCGTTGGCCGACACGGTGACATCCCAATGACTCTTGGAACTGAGTCGGAGTTGATTGAAAACCGGCTCCGGATACCAACTTGTACCGTCCCGGTTCAGCGGAACCAGCGCGGCCGGCATGTCGGCCCATTTGAACTGTCGAAAACTGCGTTTCAAAGCTACCGGGAATCGCGACAGCACCATCATCCCGTACTGCCCCGGAAATTTGCCGTAACCCCACGCGTCCGCGGCCTCACCTTTAACGCCGTTACCGTCCAGATCCAGACCGCTGTCCACACCGGTATTGACCGCACCGCTCAACGCATGGGCGTACGTGATCGCTTGCTGGCCGTATTGGCGTTTGTCGAGGTAATTGTTGATAAAGAGCCAGGCGGAATCGAGTTCATACCAATCGAATTCGTTCAGCAGCAATACATCGGGCCGCACCTGCTGGATGATAGCCGCGACCTTTTTCAGCGCTTCATCCTCGCCGGACTGCAGTCGTTCGTAGAGTGCACCCTCGGAATCCAGCCCCATGGCAATGTTGAATGTTGCAAAGCGGATGGCCGGTGTGTCCTCGTCATCGGCAAAGGCTGATTGCAGCAGCACCAGGCTGCACAGAAAAATACTCAGTGAACGGAAGATTTGCATAATAAATGTGTCTGTCGAAAGCCGGTATGATAATCCATACCCGTTGCGTGCGTAAGTTGTTACCCGTCCCGGAGCGAATGCTGCGTCTGCTGAAGGCTTCGTCGCTGGATGCTGAAGCCTACGGTGCTGGGCCAGTCGCCCGCGACCGGCGACGACAATAGCGGCTGGTCACACGGCTGGCGCTGACCAGCGGGGTCCCCGGGTAAAGGAGCCTGGAGCTGGAGCTTTCTATTGGCACTCAGCTGGCAAAACTGCGGTGGTCAGGTCATAGTTGTCCGGACCCAGCACCTGTTGTATCTGCCGCAATGGCGTCTCAAGGGAGTTCCACTGGGCGTTGGCCTGACCGGGATCGAAGTTGCGGACGTTTTCATCCTCGCCGCTGTAGCGCCAGGCGTGCACCGGGATGCCCAGTGCGCTGAAGGTTTCCTTGACTGCATCAAGGTTCTTCTGTTTGTCATCGATCATGATGATGACTTCGGGCATGGGGTAGCCGGTTTTTTTCAGCAGGGCCAGTAACATTTGTCCCTTGTGCTGGCCGGCGGTTAGAAACACGCCGTCTTCATAACGGGAAAAGCGCCCGTCTTGCACCGGCATAAAGAGGCCGTCATAGCCACCTTGAGGCCCAATCGCCGAGTGTACAAAGCTGTAACCGTTGCGGCGCAACTCCCTGAAAGTCTGTAAACGGTATTCCGGGCCGCGTGACGTCAGCGCAATGACCGGGATGCCCTGGTCCTGGATTGCCCGCACCTGGCCGGCGGCGTCTTGTTGGGTTGGCCGCATGGCGCTGGCAAAATAAAGTGCACCCTGCACAGCAAAGCGG
>JABDPJ010000310.1 GCA_013042835.1 Lysobacterales bacterium | reverse complement strand
GTCCAGTTGTGTAAATACTCATGACCTATAACGCCCTCGATGCCCTGGTAGTCGGCATCCGTCGCCGTGTCCGGCCGCGCCAGGACATACTTGGAATTGAAAATATTCAGAGACTTGTTTTCCATCGCTCCCATGTTGAAGTCATTGGTAGCGACAATATGATAGATATCCAGGTCGTATTCGAGGTTAAACCTGTCCTCGTCCCAACGCATGGCATTGATCAGCGACTCCATTGCGTGCCCGCAACGGTCGATGTTCTCCTCTTCGACATAGATTCTCAGAGCGACCTCGCGCCCGCTACGGGTCGTGAACCGGTCCTCCACCAGGGCAAGGTCACCGGCGACCAGGGCGAATAGATACGACGGCTTGGGAAAAGGGTCTTCCCAGCGAACCCAGTGGCGGCCGCCGTCCAAATCACCGGCATCCACCCGGTTGCCGTTTGACAACAGCACCGGGAAACCCGACTTGTCCGCTGCCAGCGTCACACTGTAGGTAGTCATGACATCCGGACGATCCGGGAACCAGGTTATCTTTCTGAACCCTTGCGGCTCACACTGGGTCAGCAGAAACTCACCGGAAAGATACAGTCCCTCGAGTGCGGAGTTGCTCGCCGGGTGGATTTTCACTTCCGTTTTCAAGACACTCCTGCGCGGTGCCCCGGAAATGGTCAACGACTCGCCTTCGATGACATAGTCATTAGCGCCGAGAGCCCGGTCATTGAGCGAGATTGAAACCATTTCGAGGTCGCTGCCATTCAGGACGATGTCCTGCGTCGATCCTTTGCCCTCTTTCAATGTGAACTCCATCTCGGCACGAACCGTGGTGATTTCGACTCCGATATCAAAATGCAGATCCAGGTATTCAACTTTCCAGGCGTAGGCCGTGTAGTCTTTACGATAAATAGCCTTGCCGCTCACGCCTTCTTTCATAAATTTTTCCTTCTATTGTTCCCGCCGGTGAGGTGACTGGGGGGTTGGTGAGGTGATCACCGCGCGGGTATTATATGCGGATGGATGACCAATATGCAGAACAAATTCCCGTATTTGCCGATATTCTCCTGGCAAAAAGCCGGATTAACGGACAAATTCGAGCCACGCCAGTCCTTTCAGACCCGCAATTCAATGAAAAGTTGGGCTGCGAAATCTGGTTGAAGTGTGAAAATCTTCAACGCACCGGCGCCTTCAAATTCCGCGGGGCAAGTAATGCACTCGCCGTGCTCGCTGAGAACGGTGTAGATGGTGATGTCGCAACCCATTCCTCTGGTAACCACGGCGCGGCACTGGCGCTGGCAGCCGCCGTGCAGAAGCGTCGTTCGTGGATTGTCATGCCGAACAATTCAGTGAAAACAAAAGTCGAGGCCGTGCGTCGCAATGGTGGTGAAATCATATTTTGCCAACCCACCCAACAGGACCGGGAGCAAGGCCTGGAGAAACTTCTTGATAAAGGATGTATCCCAATTCCGCCTTATGAGCATGTGGACATCATCAGTGGACAGGGCACCGCCGTCGTTGAGTTGGCGGAGCAATGCCCAGACCTTGATGTCGTCCTGACGCCGGTGGGCGGCGGCGGCCTGATCTGTGGCTCCGCGATTGCAGCCAGGGCGCTGATTTCTGATGTAACGGTCATCGGAGCGGAACCGGAGGGCGCTGCGGATACGGCGCTCAGCCTGGAGCAAGGCAAGCGTGTTGACCACTTTGACGTCGATACCATAGCGGACGGCTTGCGGGCGATCGTTGGAGGCATGAATTTTCAAATTATCCAACAGACAGTTGACCGGGTAATCACTGTCAGTGATGCCCGGATTATCGAGGCCATGGCCCTGGTCTGGCAGTATTTCCGGATGTTGATTGAACCATCCTCGGCGACTGTCATCGCGGCGATAATGGCATCCCCGGGGGATTTTTCAGGGCGGCGTGTCGGCGCCATTATCAGCGGCGGTAACGTCGATCTTGAATGTTTACCCTTCAACCAATGACGGGAACGCAATGACACTGAGTCTTTACCTGTTGCGCCATGCGGAAGCGGAGCCCTGGAGCCCCCTTGGCAACGATTTTTCCCGTTCTTTGACAGCAGCTGGTAGCCACCATGCAACACGTGTATCCGCGTGGGCCTTCGACACGCTTGCGCCCCCGGATACCATTCTCAGTTCCCCGTCAAAACGAACCCGCGAGACACTGTCGCCATTCCTCGCGCAATGGCCGCAATTGCTGGCGACAACTGACTACGTTGATTCCCTGTATAACGCTTCGTTGGACATGTTGCTGACGCTGGCGCAGGATGCATTCAGCTATAGCAAGCGGCTCATGATGGTGGGGCATAAACCGGGGATTGAACAGATGTTAAATGGAATCCTGCTGCAGGAACACCCGGCGGCCGGGCATCATATGGCACCGGGAACCCTGGCAATCGTGGAGTTTTCACCAGGATTCAAAATCAATGAGCCCGCCGGCAGGCTGTTGCGCCTGGTTAAAAAAGACGATCTTTCAGCTGACTGAAGCCAGGTATATCCGCGCCAGGTCTTCCAGGCCCGCTTCGTCCTGCTCGCTGAAACGATCATAACTGGTGCTGTCGACATCGAGCACCCCGAGTAGCTGGCCCTGTTTGAACAGTGGCACCACCAGTTCGGAGCGAGCTTCGGCATCGCAGGTGATGTGACCGTCAAATGTGTCAACATCTGCGACTCGTATGGTTTCGCCCGAAACGGCGGCCGTGCCGCATACCCCGTGACCCAGTTCGATGCGAACGCAGGCGGGTTTGCCCTGGAACGGGCCAACCATGAGGTCCTGACCATCCAGAAAATAAAAACCGACCCAGCTGACATCACTGAGCTCCTGGTACAATAGCGCACTCAGGTTGGCCGCATTTGAAATGCGGTTGGCAGAAACGCCCAGCAACCCTTCGGCTTGCCGGCCCAACCTTTGCCATGAAAATCCGCTACGTTCGTTCATGACTTCTCAAATACCAGGATAAAATTATTGGCCGGCATGGCCCGCCTTTGTTTAAGCGGCATTTGATGCTGATTGGCGAGGTCTTGAATCGCTGCCAGGTCGCGCAGACCCATGTGCGGGTCTCCGGCACGCAAGCGCCGGTCAAATTCAGCATTGCTCTCAGACGTATATTCGCCATCGAGGTTGAATGGCCCATAAAGCACGAACCTGGCTCCGCTGACAAGACGCCTCGATACTCCGGCGAACATCGCCACGACGGCTTGCCAGGGCATAATGTGTGCCGTATTGGCCGAATAGACGCCTTCGTATGAACGGTCAGGCCAGGCATCACCGAGTACGTCCAGTTCCAAGACAGGCAGGATACGGTCATTGCCCTCGTTGGAAAAGCAGGCTTCAAGACCGGCAAGGTTGGCGGCCCGGTCGCTCGGCTGCCACCTCAGGCCGGGCAAATTCCGGCAAAAAAACGCGGCGTGCTGACCGGTCCCTGATCCGATCTCGAGAACCGTACCCTCATCGGGCAGCAAATCTCTCAACTGGTCGAGGATGGGTTGCCGGTTTCTTTCAGCAGCGCTGGAGTAAGGAATACCGTTCATCAAAAGCTTTTATTGACCTTTTGTTGAATGGCATCACAAATTTCCCGGGACTCAGAGAGCAGTGCTCCCAACTGGCTTTCCATTTCGCTTATGAATGTATCGTCCTTCGTGTTCGGAAGGTTAATGCGCACATTATGGATTGCGCCCTGGACGCCGGCATATGCCATCAACGCACCAACACCTGCATCGCTCATGACTGACTGGTTGCCAATATCGGCCGCCGCCGTGCAAAGGTCCAGTACCTGTCTGCAGAGTTTTGCCGTTTGGAGCGGCACTTCGGCAGCCGACTTGTAGCCGGCGCGTATTACCTGCGAGCGCAACGTTTGTTGCTCCGCCGTGTCCTTGGCCATACGCATGCCTGCGATGACCTCATTGAACGCCTCGGTGTCCGCGTCAATTGCCCTGATAAGCTTATCCTTGATGGTCTGCGCTTTTTCGGCCAACTCGCACAAGTCAGCATATTGTGAGTCGAATTCGCCTTTGCCGACTGACAGGTTTACCACCATTGACGCCAGGGCGGAGCCGAGGGCGCCAGCCAGCGCGGCAATGGAACCACCGCCAGGCGCCGGAGTATCACGTGAGACTTCGTCAACAAAGTCACTGACCTTGAGGTTGACCAATGGCCCTTCAAAAACCGGCAAGCCGATCACTTTCTTGTCGATGTCGAACTCAGCGACATCGCGCAAACCCATTGCCTGGACCGCTGTAGCGACGACGTCACGTGCCGGGATTCCGGTCGATTTTTGCATCCGTCGCAGATAGAAACGCCCTGCCTGCTGCATGGCCTCAAACGGCACAACGCCAACAACCTCTGACCCGGTCACGACGATACCGCGCTCCATGGCCAATTTACGCGCAGCTTCCAACACCTCGGCCGGCGCAGTGACCTTGTAGTTGGTCATATTGAGAGATATCTGTGCGCAGTTGTAGTCATCCACGACCCAACCAATGCCTTTGAGATGGGTAAACATACCATCCTTGTAAACCGGCCGGCCGGTCAGGCTCTCGGGATCAAGACCGATCGAACGGTAACGTTCATACAGGTCAGCCCCGTATGTCTTCTTGTAGAAAGCAGCCAGTTCCTCGAATGAACCGGCGACGAAATCTGAATTACCATCCGCATACTTACCGTCTTCAAAATAGACGACATCGCCCTTGTAATAAAAGGGCTCGACATTGCCTATTCTTTTCCACCGTCCACGTTCGCGTATCTCGTAGGCGATTTCGTTGGCGTAGCGCCGGTCGGTGGTGTTCAGGTTGATGTTGTAGGCGATCAGGAATTCCCGGGCACCAACGGCAGTTGCCCCGCTCCTGGAATTGAAAACGGCCGGGCCGAAATCGGGTTTCCAGGCCGGGTCAGCCAGTTTCTTGGGCAGTCCTTCGTATTGGCCTGCCCGAACCTTGGCCAGGTTCTGCCGTTCCGGGGTACTCGCCGCCTGTTCGTAGAGATAGACGGGGATGCGAAGTTCTTCGCCTATGCGCCGGCCCACTTCCCGGGCGAATTCTGCGCATTCTTCCATGGTCGTGCCGCTTACCGGCACGAAGGGGCACACGTCGGTGGCACCAAAACGCGCATGTTCGCCTGTATGCTTTGACATATCGATCAGCTCGGAGGCCTTTTTCACGGCCCTGAAAGCCGCTTCCTTGACCGGCACGGGTTCACCGATAAAGGTCACCACGGTCCGGTTGGTACTCTCGCCCGGATCGACATCCAACAGCTGCACACCCTGCACAGCTTCAATGGCGTCGGTGATTTGTTTGATGACCGCAAGATCACGGCCCTCGGAGAAGTTCGGCACGCATTCAATGACTTTTTTCACGGTTTTCAACCCTTGGCAGAGGTGGTTTTAAAATGGGTGCGGGTAGCAAAAATACAACCCCGCCTGGCAAGGTTCAAGCCTGTTGTTGCCGTGGAATTTTCACAACCACAAAAAAGCCCGGGCTTTACCCGGGCTTAGATCTCTCTCGTCAGTGCCGGTCAGTTAACTGCCGGTAACTACCGGACGATCTTCAACGATGGTCGGCGTCACAAATATCAGCAGTTCACGTTTCTTGGTGGCATTTGAACGGCGCTTGAACAGGTTACCAAGAACTGGAATGCTGCTCAGATAAGGCACCCTGTCTTCCTGCCTGTTGCGCTCGTCCTGGAAAATACCGCCGAGCACAACCGTTTCGCCGTTGTTTACCAATACCGATGTATTCAGTTCACGTGTATCGATCGACGGTACTGAGCCGCCCCTGCCGGTCTGGTAAATTTCACCTACCGTATCCTGCTTGATTTCGAGTTCAAGCTGTACGCGGTTATCCGG
>JABDPJ010000306.1 GCA_013042835.1 Lysobacterales bacterium | reverse complement strand
GTATGGGCCAGGTGCAAAATGGTGCCTCCGGGCGTTTCATACACCCCCCTGGATTTGACGCCGACATAGCGGTTTTCAACGATATCTATGCGCCCTACCCCATTGGCGCTACCCAATTCGTTGAGGTAATTGAAAAGTTCCAGGGAATCGGTTTTAACCGTCCCGTCTTCCTCGTTCGTTACCTTTACCGGGATACCGTCCTTGAATTCTATCGATATGCGTGTTGCCCGGTCCGGCGCATCTTCCGGGTCGACGGTCTTGGAGTAGACGGCTTTCTCAGGTTCTACGGAAGGATCTTCGAGAACGCCGGCTTCGTGGCTGATATGCAGCAGGTTGTCATCTTCACTATAAGGTTTTGCGGCGGTCGCTGTTACATCGATTCCGTGCTTTTCCGCATAGGCGAGCATGTCGGGACGACCCTTGAACTCACTAAGAAATGAAGGCATCTTCCAGGGGGCCAGAACCTTGATATTCGGCTCCAGGGCGTAATAAGCCAGCTCAAACCGGACCTGGTCATTGCCTTTTCCGGTGGCCCCGTGGGAAACGTAGGCGGCTTTTTCCTTTTGCGCGATTTCGATATGTCTCTTGGCGATTGGAGGCCGGGCCAGGGCGGTCCCCATCAGGTAGCGGCTTTCGTAAACGACATTGGCCTTGAAAGCCGGAAAAATGTAGTTTTCAACAAAATCCCGTTTCAGGTCTTCAACATAAACTTTGGATGCACCGATCTTCAGCGCTTTGGCCTCGGCTGCTGCAAAATCCTCCTCCTGCCCGACATCGGCAATATAGGCAATAACTTCATAATCCCGCTCCAGGAGCCATTTGAGGATAACGGAGGTGTCCAGTCCCCCACTGTAGGCTAAAACAACCTTGTTGGAATTCATCGAAAAGTTCTCCCGGGATTTCTGTGAGCAAGTGGGACATTTTACTTAATTTTCGTAAATTAAACCCGCCCCCGGGTACACCAAAGTTCAAAGATGTGTCCGGGCCGATTTACCTGGCAAGCCGCCTCTCAACCTTCCCTGCAGTTTCAGTAATGGAGAGCCCTCCCAGGCAGGTGCATCTGAGTTCGCGCGGGAGACCGCGCCCGATGGTGTTGTGAGTTGCGATGACTTCGTCCAGGGGGATGACTTCGGCGAAATCTGCAAGGGCGACGTTGGCACTGGTCAGGGCATTGGCTGCCGCACTGATGTTGCGGCCGAGGCAGGGAACTTCGACGCGATTGGCCACCGGATCGCAAACCAGGCCCAGGGTGTTCTGGAGGGCCATCGAAGCGGCCGCCAGCGCCTGGTTGAGCGATCCACCGTGCATGTCGACCAACGCGGCCGCGGCCATGGCGGCGCCGACCCCCGTTTCGCCCTGGCAGCCGGTTACTTCCGCGGCAAAGCTGGAGCGGGCCGTCACGAAAACGCCAATCAACCCGGCGGCCAACATGCCCCGCGCCATGGTTTCTTCACTCCAGCCCATGACTTCTCCGGCGGCCAGGCAGGCGCCTGGAAGCGCGCCACAGGAACCTGCCGTGGGCGCGGCAACGATGATTCCCATGCTGCTTTTCACTTCCATGAGTGCCGTGACATAGAGAACCATCAAGTTGAGCATGCCCGAATCGAGAAGACGACCGGCATCCAGCTCCTCTTTGAACTTGCCGCACTGAAAATGAAGTATGCGATCCTCGAACTCGGTTCCGGCGACCCCTTCTTTTATTGAGTGTTGCAGCAGCTGCACGATCCCGGTCATTTTCTGCAGGACGACATCGCGCGTGAGTCCGCCACGTTCTGACTCGTAGTCGATGGCCAGTTCGGAGAGTGACCTGGAACCGTTTTTTGGATCAGAGAGCATTTCATCACAGGTCAGGAAAGGAACAGCCATGTCTTTTCGTGATGAGACGGGCAGAACCGGGCGAAGCCTGAACACGTTGTCGATATCAAAACCATCAAGGACCGATGGTTCAACGAATTGTTGCCCACGCACCTGGATGAGATAAGTCCCGTCTCCATGGACATTCACACCGTCCCAATCCTCACCCAGGGCCTGGAGAATGGGGGCGGGGTCGGAAGCAGTCAGAATCAGCGTTTCGTGGTAGTCCCCAAAAGATTGGAATGCAATGCCGTCGACACTGACCAGCTCAATCATTCCCCCGCCCGTTGAGTTCGCCACGAGCACATGTTGTTCTTTTGAATTCGTAAGCGTTAGCTTGTAGGTGTTGGGGTGACTCGCCTGGATATCTCGGATGGCGATCTCGACCTTTATGCCGGCCTCCTTGATGGCGCTCTCTGAATTGACCAGTCGCTCATCGGCCGCGTCCCAGCCGAGTAAGCCACCGAAGAGACCCATGTCAGACCCCTGTCCGTCATGCGTGGTGGCGAGCGATCCGTTGGGATCGAATTCGATCAGAACAGACTCAATTGAGTCCTTCATCAGGTCACAGGCGAGATGGCCGATGCGGACGGATGCCGCGCAATGGGAACTGGATGGCCCACGCATCACCGGGCCAATCACGTCGTTAAAGATGCTGGGCAGGAGTACGGAGCTCGTTTCCGTAGCCGGACCATTGCATCCTGAGCAGGAGCTATGCGTCGACATGGTGCAATCGAGGATGAAGCGTGGATAAAAGACCAGGCAGGACCATGTTGTCGAAAAGCTCTCCCGAGTTATCTGTGAGCAAGCGGGATATTTTACCCGGTTTTCAGAGCTTAAACTGCCCCTGACTCTAAAAATGACTGAAGTACACCTCTCTTTTATTGCTCATTGATTCCCGCCCCCTTTTTCTACTCGAATGCTCGGCGGATTGGCTGGACAAGAGGCGTATTTCACCTGCTCTTCCTTAACGAGTTGTGATCCCTGAAGGTCACAGGTTCAAAAGCCACGTGTTCAACCCATAAGTCGCGGCAACGCAATGCCCTGCTATTGACCGCCCATCGCCATAATCCCTGCACTTGTTTCGTTTATAGTCTCAAAGAATCTGAAAACCGGGCATACCAAGGGCTCAACAAGCTGAAGCGAACTATAAATAAAACGCGGAAGCCAGGCAGAGCAGCACAAGGAACAACATATGAAGCAACAAACCAATGATCTGATTTCACAGAATAAAATCTTTAGCAGGATCGCGCTCGCCACGACTGCTTTACTGCTGATACCTCTCATCGCGATGCAGTTCACGACCGAAGTCCGCTGGGACGAGAGCGACTTTATCGTGATGTGGTGCCTTCTGTTTGGCGCAGCAAGCCTGTTTGTGCTGGTGGCGAGAAAGCTGCCGCGCAATCGGCGCCTGCTGGTCGGCGGCTTTATTCTCATCTCTTTCCTGTATATTTGGGCGGAACTAGCCGTAGGTATATTTACAAACCTGGGGAGCTGAAAGCCAGGCCAGTGGTTTAGAGTTGTGGGTGTCCTGACTTTTGAAAGCCAGGCCAGTGGTTTAGAAATGTGGGTGTCCTGACTTTTGTGGTTTAGAGTTGTGGGTGTCCTGACTTTTGCCTGACTTTTGTGGTGGGTGTCCTGACTTTTGAGAGTTGTGGGTGTCCTGACTTTTGTCCTGGTCCTGACTTTTGTCTGACTTTTGTTTTGAGTTTTGTTCACCTGCCGATCGATTGCGGCTATGACTTGAAGGGCCTTACCTTGTTTGTCAACTTGGTATGGAGACAACAGGGATTCTTCTGCCTGAGAGGCTAAAGGTGTTAGAGTAAAACCCTACTGCAGAATCCGGGTTGCCTGTTGCAACCAGTCCAGCGTTTCACCCTCCAGATATGGACTGATCATTTCCCGTACTTTCACGTGGTAGTCGTTGAGCCAATTCAATTCGGCTTCATTCAGCAGATCACGCTCCACCAATCGCAGGTCGAAGGGAGCCAGTGTCAGCGCTTCGAATCCGAGCATCTTCCTGTCAGTGCCGGCCACCTTGCCAACCTCGGTGACAACGACCAGGTTCTCACAACGCATGCCGTAGGTGCCGTCCTTGTAATAACCAGGTTCGTTGCTGAGCACCATGCCGGGCTTCAGTTCGGTGCCGTTGAATACCTTGGCGATCCGCTGCGGCCCCTCGTGCACGCTAAGGTAGCAGCCAACGCCGTGACCGGTTCCGTGGTCATAGTCAAAACCCTGCTGCCAAAGGAACTGGCGCGCCAGGATGTCAAGCTGGGTGCCCGTGGTACCTTCGGGGAAGTGCGCCTGGTCGAGCGCGATATGGCCCTTGAGCACCAGCGTGAACATACGCCTGACTTCAGCGCCTGGTTCACCGATGGCAACGGTGCGGGTGATGTCCGTCGTGCCATCCAGGTACTGTCCGCCGCTATCGACCAGGTAGACGCTGTCCATTTCCAGCCTGGCGGGTGTCCCGTTGCGGTGGTTGTAGTGACACATCGCGGCGTTGCCTGCCGCGGCCGAGATGGTGTCAAAACTGACGTCCTTGAACAGGTCCTGACCGGCGCGGAATTCGTAAAGACGGTCGGACAAAAAGCCCTCGTCGTGCAGGCGCCCGGCGGCAACCTCGGCATCCAGCCATGCCAGAAACCGCGTTTCCGCTACTCCGTCACGGATGTGGGCGCTGCGCATTCCCGCGATCTCCGTTTCGTTCTTGCAGGCCTTGGGTAGCAATACCGGGTCCTGGTCGGCGATCAATTCGGTGCCGGCGCGTTCCAGCGTCAACTGGCACCAGGCATTTGCGGTTTGTGGATCGGCCAGGACCTTTCGACCTGCCTGTTGTTCGAGTACCGCCGTAGCTTCGCGCTCATCCATGACTGTGACGCCTTCGCCCACGTGCGCGCTGAACCCCTCGGGAATCTTTTCGGGATTTGTAAAGAAAACCATATCGCCATTTTGGTCCAGAAGGGCGTAACCCAACACCAGAGGCAAGGCCGGGATGTCGTTGCCACGGATATTGAGCAGCCAGGCTACTGAGTCGGCCGCAAAGATCAACGCGGCGTCAGCACCTTTTTTTTCGATAGCCGCGCCGATTGCACGGCGTTTATCGAGACTGTGCCGCCCGGTGTACGACTCTGCCAGCAACAGCGCCGGATGCACTGCCGGGTCGGGTCTGTCATGCCAACAGCGGTCCACCGGGTTTTCAGCGACCTCGACCAATGATATTTGCCTGCTCTGCAGGGTCTTATTGGCCGCTCGCTGCCATTCGAGTGTGTGCATCCGGGCATCGTATCCGACCCGGTCGCCAGCCTCGAGTTGTTTGGCGAGCCACTCCACGTGTGGCTGATCTAACAAGTGCAGAATCTGGAACAATTCTTCGGACACCTGCTGGCGCACCTGCACGGTGTAACGGCCATCGACGAATATCGCGGCGGTATCAGGCAACACGATTACCACGCCGGCGGAACCGGTAAATCCGCTGACCCAGCGCAACCGTTCGTTGCGTTCGGGTATGTATTCGCCGAGATACTCGTCCGCTCGCGGTATGATCAGGGCGGCCAGGTCGGCCTCGGCCATCTGTGCCCGCAGGGCTTGCAAGCGCACGGAAATTGTCTGCATTGGTTTAATCCTTTGATGTGGTTGTCAGCACGTCAATCGGGAATGACACGTTAGCCTGCTTTCCGGCTCAGAGCAACAAAGCAGATGAAGGATCAGTTCACTATGACCCCGTTACTTCCTGATTAACCCTCTAGTATCGAATCTGATGGTGTTGGAATAACTAACCCAAAAATAGGTGCCCCCCCTTTTTCGTGCCTGTGTCAGAATTCATGTAACGTTTCAAAATCCGTCGAGTCTTTAGAAGTAGTTAAACGGGAATCGTCATGCGTGCAGTTTCAGATGAACAATTGATCGAATGGGTGGCAAACGGCGATTCGTCATGCCTTGGCACCTTGTTCGAGCGCTACCACAAGGGGGTTTATTCGTTCTGTCTGCAGATGACCCGCAACCCCGAATATGCCGAGGACGTGGTGCAGGATGTGTTTATCAAAGTGCTGAAAAAGGCGGGTAGTTTTCGCCACGATGGCACCTTCAAGGGCTGGTTGTTCAACATCGCCCGTAACGCCACGCTGGATTACCTGCGCAATAACCGCCGCCACAGGCACATGGTGCCGCTGGATAACTACACCGAATCGAAACTGGTAGACAGGCATTCCGCTGAAGTGGCCGCAGCCGGAGCACAGAAGATCAAGCTGCTGGAAAGGGCCCTCGCCATGTTGCCGGAGCAATTCCAGGAGGTCATCTGGCTGGGCCGGTTCGAATTTGGCACGTTTGAAGAGCTGGCGCAGGCACTGGGTTGCAAAACCGGTACCGCGCGTGTGCGGATGCACCGTGCCATGCAGCAGTTGAAAGTCGTATATGCCGAAATTGATGGAGATCCATTCGATGACTGAAAGAAAAAATCCGTCATTGCCTTTTGAAAGCAGCGATGCCGTTGAGCAGAAGCTATGGCAGGCGCTGGGCGAGTTGCCGGTTGCCGAGCCACCGACCGGGATGAGGCGATCATTTTATTCCGAACTGGAAAGGGCGGGCTCGCGCAACTGGAGCGAACGTATTCGTGGCTGGCTGGGTTTGCGTAGCAATGCTGGCTGGGTCACTGCAGCCGCTTGCCTGGTGATAGGTTTCGCCGTTGCCCAGCTTGCAATAGAAAAGGGAGGTGTAGAACCCGACCGGCTGGCGGCCCTCGAGGAAAACATTGCCCTGCTCAACCGTGAACTGATTCTCGACCGGTTACAGGCCGATGCGCCGGGCACGCGCCTGCTGGGAGTTCATAACGCCAGCAGCCTGGTTGAAGATGACAATGAAATAGTTCAGGCACTGCTGGTACGCGCCAGCCAGGACCGGTCTCTCTCAGTGCGTTCTGCCGCGATCACCGCACTGGGGCCGCAGTTGAATTCCGCCACGGTAGGCGATGAATTGATGAGCCTGCTTGAAAGCGCCGAATCACCGATCGTGCAACTGGCGCTTGCCGACCTGGTGTTGCGCAATGGCAATCAACAGCAGCTCAACCAGTTACTGCGGCTGGCCAATGATAAACGGCTGCATCCCGATCTCGTAAGCCACGTCAAGAAATCCCTCAAGAGTGAATCGATATGAAAAGCCTGATCAAAATCGCCGGGCTGTCGATGGTGCTGGTTAGTTCCGCCCTCGCCGCCGGGAGTATCGAAGACAGTAAAACCTGGACAGATACCTTCCCGGTCACGACAGAAAAGCCCACTTTAATCATCGAGAACATCTGGGGTGATGTGCGTGTGCGGCCCGGTAAAGCCGGCGAAATAGTGGTAAGCGTTCAGGAACGGCGCAGGGCGCCTGACCAGGAAAGATTTAACCGCTCACTGAAAACCCTGAACCTGGATATCGAAGCTGACGAAGCTGGTATTGCGCTCTATGTGGGCAACCGGGATCGCCAATGGCCTGGCAGGGATAACTGCCGCGACTGCAGGGTGGATTACCAATTTGATGTTACCGTACCGATTGATACACAGCTCGACGTTAGCACCGTCAACGACGGCCGCATCGATATCGCCGGTGTCACGGGCAGCGTCAGTGCGGCTAATGTTAATGGCCCCATCACCATTACCGAAATGCGTAACTGTGACGAGTTGAACTCGGTCAATGGCGAAGTCAGCCTGGGTTTTGCATCCGTGCCCGGTGAGAACTGCAATATCGAAACCATAAACGGTGACATCACGCTTAATATGCCCGGCGATGCGGGTTTTGATGTAGCAATGGATCTTTTCAATGGCCGGTTGCTGACCCAGCTACCGGTATACCCACTGGCTGTCCCGGCACGGGTGGAACATATCGAAACCGGTGGCCGCCATCAATATCGAATTGAACAACATGCTGGCGTCCGCATTGGCGCGGGCGGACCGACTTTCACCATTTCTTCGATGAATGGTGATATCCGAATTCAGGGAATCGATTAAAGGAGTTATGTATGAAAACCAATCTGATCAGAACCAGCCTCGCCTTGTTGCTGGCCTCGCTCACCACCATGGCCATCGCGCAAACCGCACCACAGGTGATCGACATACCACTATCCCGCCCCGGCGATACGGTAAACCTCGAGATCTCGATCTTGTCTGCAAAGATTGAAGTGATTGGCGAAGACCGCGAAGACGCTTATTTCGAGATAACTGCGGTAGAAGGCACACGCAAAATTGTCACGCCTTCTGGCACCAAGTCACTCAAAACTGGTGCCTATTCTGTTCAAATCGAAGAGAACGATAATCATATCGAGGTGGATGCCGACTGGCGCGCCAACAAGGTTAACGTCCTGGCCCGGGTGCCGCGTAACACCAACATGGAGCTGAGTACAGTTAACGATGGGGTGATTGTCGTCAACAATATCAATGGAAAGCTGTTACTCAACAACGTCAATGGCCCGATAACAGCCACAAATATCAATGGTTCAGTGATAGCCGAATCGGTGAACGAGGATATCAGCGTGGACTTTACCGGCGTCAATACCGATGCAGCCATGGCGTTCAGCTCGGTCAACGGTGATCTCCACCTGGGCCTGCCTGCCAACACCGGTGCGGAGTTGCACATTGATAGCGCCGAAGGTGAAATCATCTCAGATTTCGAAGTAGAGGTGATGCCTTCCAAACCCGTGATGAGCCGCGAGGACAGCCGTCATGGTGTTGAGGTCAGCGTCGAAAGCGTCATCATCGCCAATGTCAATGGTGGCGGCACGGTTATCAAGCTCAAGACACTCAACGGAAACATCAATATCACCAAGTCCACCAAGTAAGGCGCGGTTTGGGTAGCCGGTACGGGTCAGGTTTTTACCCTGGCCCGGATTTTTAACATGGAGTCAGGCTGAGGTGACCTGAATCTTGATGGGTGCTGAAAAGGTATTACTCGATCTATATGGTCAAACAGGTACGCGGCCATAGCTCATAGAATCAAGAAGCAAGCTATGAACAGGGAATGGGTAATTTCGATGTCTCGACACGATAAATATTAGAGCCCTGAGAATAATCTGAGCCACTTGGTCTATCGCTGGCAAACCATAACCATTTTGAGTCTGCTGATAAAAATGGCGTCCCCTCACCTGCAATCGTATTTATTTCCTCAAGTGCAATAGCAGGTCCCCATAAACCATCCTTTTTACAGGCGAAATACAAGTCAGTATCACGCGAGTTTTTGCTGCGACCTTCCATAACAGCTGTCTTTTCGTCTTTTGATAGCGTTAGGTACGCTATAAAAGTACTCGCTGAAGGATCGGGTAAATCTTTTTCGATTTTAGGTTTGCCGACTGGTTGCTGGCGATAATATGCGCCACCTCTATGGGGTTGACGAAAAGAATAAAACCATAGTTCACCTGAATCAGTTAACAGCGGTCCAAATTCATCAACTCCTGCATTAGATTCATTTTTAACATTGACAGATGCTGTTTTAAGGAGAGTGGGGGTTGACCATTTATCATCAGATTCTCTGGTAACTTGCCACAAATTAATTGAACCCGATTCCAGGTGCTTGGCAGGTCGTCTGGAGTCAAATACCAAATGTTGCCCATCTGGAGAAAAATAGGGAGCAGCATCTCGGTATTCACCGGAAAAAGCGATCACTTTGGGAGCACTCCAGGAATCCCCATTAAGTTTTGATGTATATAGCGTGTAATCGAATTTACCCGGTGTTCGTCGCATGAAAACAAGCTCATTTGATGACACATCAAAGGTAGGGGAGTATTCACTTTTTAGGCTTGAGACTTTGCCTGTCGCAACCAATTCTACCGTGGCATTTGCGATATTTGATAAGAGTAAAGTTAAACAGATTAGTAATCGCATAAGTCACATTCGTCTCTGATTTGATTAGTAATAATTTTAGATCTTTTGTTATTGTACCGGCTGCTCTCAATGCAGCGATGGCCGCCGCCGAGAGATGGTGAGGAAACAGCATGTCGGTCTCAACCGGAATGAACAGGTAGCGGGCTTTTGATTCATTCAGACGGTGACGAACATCGTACAATTTGAAGGCCCGGACCATTACGCTCGCTGCGACTGTCGGCAATCACATTAATTTCTTTTGGGTCAATCATCGACCCTCAAATAATAGTTGATGTTTAAACTATTTTAGTTTAAGCTTAAATTAGTTTTGCTAATACAGGCTTTGCCAATGTCCGATTCAAAGCGAAAGAAGTCTGAAATATCATCGTGGTTCGCGGTGGTACGCACCTACCAGGAGTGCAATCGGCGTTACTCGCAGATGCTTGCCGGATTTGATCTGACTGTGCCACAGTTCGACGTGATGAATTCAATATCAGCATTGGGCGATAAAGCGACACCGAAAGCAATTGCCGAGCGACTCGTCGTTACACGCGGCAATATCACCGGCGTATTGCATCGCCTTCAGGACCATGGGCTGGTCGATACCGAGCAACACGATAGTGATGGCCGATCATTTATATGCAAGCTGACAAAACAGGGTACCGTGAGACTTGAAGAGGCGCGCCAGGCCGCTGCGATATTTATCGGGGAGCAGCTTGCCCCCTTCGATGACACGGAGTTGGTTGAAACTGAGCGCATCATGACGCGCATGTTTGAGCACCTGCAGACCATCAACCCGGAAACAATTACCCACACAATTTTGCTAAAGAGTAAGTCCAGATCATGAATACAACAACCCAACCGACTGCCGCTCCACCGCGCGCCATGCTCTTGCTTGAGACGCGTGCTGCAGTTGACGTCGTCCGAATGACCGTCCCACTGCTGCGCTCGTCACTGCGCCCTGCGAGACTGCGCACGAGGTCAAGAATTATCGCGGTGCCCGGCTTTGGCGCCGATGACCGTTACACCAAGCCCCTGCGCCATTACTTGAGAGGACAGGGCATCGAAGCAGAAGGCTGGGGTATGGGTAAAAACCTGGCCGGGCTCGACCTGCGACACAGTCTTGATGACCTGTCAGAAAATTGGCGCATGACGCCGCGAGACGATTACAGGGGCGAGGGAGCCGTTCCGTATCTTTGCGACCTGTTCGCGGCCCGGGTCAGACAGCGCCATCGCGAACTCGGGGTTCCCATAACGCTGGTTGGGTGGAGTCTTGGTGGTTACCTGGCACGCGAGGTAGCGCGTGACTTACCGGAAATCGTGGAACGCGTCATTACTCTGGGATCACCCGTCATTGGCGGACCCAAATACACCGCGTCGGCTAAATTGTTCGCACGGCGCGGGCTTGATCTGGACTGGATCGAGGAGGAAATCGCAAAACGCGACCAGCGCCCAATCCAGCAGCCGATCACCGCCATCTATAGCAAGTCCGACGGTATCGTTGCGTGGAAAGCTGCCGTGGACCGTTACAGTGACAACGTCAACCATGTGCAGGTCAATGCCGCGCATCTGGGCCTTGTTTTCAACCCGACCGTGTGGCGCCACGTCGCAGCGGCGATATCGCTGGAGGATTGAAAGCCCAGCGTCCGTTGCAAGCGATTTGATTCAACATATGAACAGATACTGATATGTCAAAATTTCGTCTACTCCTCGCCTGCCTCGGCACGATCCTTCTGCTGGCTGGCTGCACCAGCCTGGCCTACAACCGGCTTGATTGGTTGATCCCTTGGTATGTTGACGGCTACGTAGATCTGACGAGCGAGCAACGGAAACTCCTGCGTAATAAACTAACCTCACCGCTTGATTGGCACCGCCAGGAGGAATTGGCCAATTACATCGACATTCTCAACAGCATTGAGGCCGACCTGGATGGCGAGGTCACGGCCGAAACGGTGCGACGCTGGGCGGACGAGATGTTCGATGCGGCCGTGCGCGTGCAAAGATCGCTGCTGGCCGTCGCGCTGGAATTCGGCACGCAGGTCAGTGATGAGCAGGTTGAGGAGTTCGTTGTCAGCCTGTGGGAACGCCATGAGGAAATGGAGGAGGAACTCAGGGCGCGCAGCTATGCCGAATACACCGACGACGATTATGATAGCCTGGTCGAGACGCTGCAGCGTTTTCTTGGGCGGCTGTCCGTGGAGCAGAAAGCCATCCTGCGCGAAGCGTCAAATAAGCTGGTGCGTTTCGACAAGGCCTGGTTGGACGAGGGTCGGGCGTGGTTGAAGAAAATGGAAAACTTGTTGCAACGCGAAGCAGGCTGGCAGGAAGCCATCATGCAAGCATACGACGCCCGCGCCAGTTTGCGCTCGGCCGAATACCGCGCCGCCTTTGAGCACAACATGGGACTGGTGACCCAGGCCTATGCCGAAGTGATCGGCAAGATGAGTGAAAAACAGCGCAAGAAAGCGCAGAACGAATTCGATGATCTGAGGCGGATGTTGACGAGATTGATGGACGACGACTAGCTGACTCGAGCGAGTCCAGGATCACTGGGCAAGGTAAGAACTAAATGAAACGACTGCACGAAGTTATCGATGTTCCCTGCAATTTGTCAGAGGCGTTCCGCTTTACCTCCGATTTTGGCCGAATTGAGGAATGGGATCCGGGTGTGGTGGCATCTGAAAAGCTGACGCCAGGCCCCGTTCGCGAAGGTAGCCAGTTCAAAGTGGTCATCAAGGCCGGACTCGGCACCTCGGAGATGCACTACACTATTTTGCAGTATGAGCCGCCGCATCGTGTTGTACTGGAGGGGGTCGGTGAAACGGTGCATGCGCTCGACGATATACGTTTCAGCGACATCAATGGAAGAACACAAATCGACTACATGGCCGAACTCACGCTCAGTGGCCTGGCCGGGAAGCTTGAGTTTCTGCTCGACAAGGCCCTGGAGCGGGTTGGAAAACGGGCGATGACAGGACTAAGACGCGCCTTGACACCACTGGCTCAGGCACCAGGCGAATCATTGCGGCGCGATCTGCTGGATCGCCTGGTAGTGCCCGGCGCCCTGGGATTCACCCGCTTTGGTTACGAACACCGCAGGAAATCGTGGCGACCGATTACCGAACGTCTCGAGGGCCGCACGGCTATCGTAACCGGCGCTACTTCAGGACTCGGACGGGTAGTCGCCGGGGAACTGGCCGGACTTGGTGCGAAGGTCATCCTCATCGGGCGTAACCAGGAAAAACTCAACCAGGCCGTGGAGGAAATTTGCGAAGATACTGGCAACGGCAACCTGCTCATCGAGCAGGCCGACCTGAGCGTGATGGCTGAGGTGCGCGACCTGGCCGCGCGGCTGTTGGACAAGGAAAAAGAACTGCACATTCTGGTCAACAACGCGGCCGTACTACCGACTGAACGAACGATGACCCCGGAAGGCCTTGAAACAGCCTTTGCCACCGATTTGCTTTCACCATGGCTGCTGACGCGCCTGTTGATTCCCAGGCTTAAGGCTTCCGCTCCCGCGCGAATCATTAATGTGTCTTCGGGCGGGATGTACCTTAGTGGTATTGATGTCGATGAACTGCAAAATTCTTCCGGATCCTATGACGGCAGCCGGGCCTACGCACGCGCGAAACGCGGACTGATGGTCCTGACCGAAACCTGGGCAAGGGAGCTTGCCGATTCGGGCGTGGTAGTCAACGCCATGCACCCGGGCTGGGCGGATACACCAGGCGTTCAGGACTCGTTACCTGCCTTTCATCGCGTGACCCGGTCGGTGCTGCGGACCCCGGAGCAAGGCGCCGACACCATCGTCTGGCTGGCCGCAGCTACCGAGGCCGGCCAGGTCAGCGGGAAGCTCTGGCTGGACCGCGAACCGCATCTTGCGGCCATCTTTCCGGGTACCGGTGGTAGCGAGCGGCAACGCCAGCAGCTGATCGACAAGCTCACGCGTCTGGCGGCCTGACGTGAGGGCAACCCGATACATTCTGCTGACCGTAACCGCAGCATTGATAAGCCTCACGTCCCCGACAATTGCGGCCGCGGATGATTTTTATGTATACGGCAAAGCCTCTCGTGATGGTATTGGCAAGTACTACATGGGGCGAGAAATTTCGCATGTCATGGGTCACCTTGGCGCAGCCTGGCTCGAACGACCCACGCGCGAGCGCGAGGAGCGCACCGACCGACTGTTAAAGAACCTGCCACTGGCGCCCGACAGCGTGGTGGCAGACATCGGGGCCGGTACCGGGTATTTCACTTTTCCGATGGCCAAACAGGTTCCCGAGGGACGTGTTCTGGCGGTTGATATCCAACAAGAAATGCTCAACATAATCTCTGCGCGAATGGCTTCCGAGGGCGTCTCCAATATCCAGCCCGTACTCGGGTCGGAGCGCGACCCCGGCCTGGAGCCGTCATCAGTAGATCTGATCCTGTTGGTTGATGCCTATCACGAATTCGCCTGGCCCAGGGAAATGGGCATCGCCATGGCCAGGTCGCTCAAGCCAGGCGGTCGCCTGGTGCTGATTGAGTATCGGGCCGAAGATCCTTCAGTTCCGATCAAGCGACTACACAAAATGTCGGTAAAGCAGGCGCTCCGGGAGATGGAGGCGGTCGGCCTGAAACTGGAGCGCAATGGCAAATTTCTGCCCCAGCAGCATTTCATGGTTTTCCGCAGAGCACTGCCCTAGCTCTTTTGACGCACCGGTGAAAGGTTTGGCGGGTACAGGACGGTCTGGCTGGGCAAATTTTCCCTATCCATAAGCTTGCCCCGCAGGAGGCGAGCAACAGTGCTACGAGCATCACCGTTGTGATTTAAAGTACGCTTTCTTTTCGCCCATCAAATCTTGCACGTGCAAGTTCTCGTTGGTCCGAAGTATGACCGGGTGATCCGGGTGAAGGATGAAAAAGCTAACCCTGGCTGCTATAAATTAGTTCAATCCAACAGAAAAAGGAGGCTGTAGTGTCAGCAGAAGAAAATAAGAGAATCGTTGCGCAGTTTTTCGAGTCCAGCAATCGCGGTGATATGGAAACATCCATGACCTTGATCGCCGACGATATCGTATGGAAGGAGACAGGGACAACCGTTTTTTCCGGTACTTATCACGGTATGGAAGAGTTGCAGGAAAAACTGCTGGGACCCCTGTTCGGGCAATTGAAGCAAGGTATCAGGATGGAAATCCACCGCCTGATTGCCGAGCAGGATCATGTGGTTGCATTAACCTCGGGTGTCGCCGAGACACTGGAAGGACGACCGTATAACAATAGCTATTGCTGGATCATCAAGCTGCGCGATGGAAAATTTGTGGAAGTCACCGAGTACATGGATACAGAACTGGTGACATCCGTGTTTGGCTGACGAAGTTAAAAGACAGCAGAAAATTCGCGTTGAACTGTACTCGCTTTCCGGTCGTCTGAAAGCACTGTCGTGCAACTCACGCCGCGTGGCCGAACCCCGTTACGGCGGCAGAGTTAGTCTGCGGAGTTAATCCGCGGACACCCATCGCTTCACTTGGCGAGAAATTCACCCACGACGTCACGAACTTTTTCCATCTGTGACAATCCGTCCAGGTGTCCGCCGTTGCTCTTGAGCAGGAAAAGCTCGGCATCAAGACCGGCCGCTTGCAGTGCAGCGCCGGCCGTCTCCGAGAGATGGTGAGGAAACAGCATGTCGGTCTCAACCGGAATGAACAGGTAGCGGGCTTTTGATTCGTGCAGACGGTGACGAACGTCGTACAACTTGAAGGCCCGGACCATGTAGATAAGGCTGTTGGCATCCAGGACTTCTGCACGTTCGCCGGCAATCTCGTCCAGCATGGCATCAGCCTTGAATTTGTTGTTCAGCGAATCCGCCGGATGCGCTTCCTCAATTGCGGGGGCGTAACCGATTTCCCCCAGCACGTCGTAGGACAGGGCCGTGAGTGTGAGCAGACGGAGCGCCAGCGTCATACCCTTGACCGGTGGGTTCGCAGGATCGTAGCGGCCATCTTTCCAGAAGGGATCGGCGAGAATGGGTTGGGCACAGCATTCCATTATGGTCGCTGCAAACGGATGAATATAGAGACCGGGTGAGATGACCGCAATGACCCGCGGTACCATCTCCGGGTACTCAACGGACCACTGGATGGCCTGGGCTGAACCACCGGAAGGACCGGCCACGGCAACCAGTTGAGTGATGCCCAGGTACTCCAGCAGGCGTTTCTGCACGCGGACGAAATCCGACACGGTCACCAGCGGAAAGTCCAGCCCGTACATCTTTCCGGTGTCGGGATTCAGGCTGGCGGGACCGGTGGTGACCGTATGCCCGTCACAGGCATTGAGGTTTGCCAGCGTGTTACTGGCCACGATGAAGTACCGGTCAGTGTCCAGGGCCTTTCCGGGACCGATCGCCGAGTCCCACCATCCCGGAAGTGGGTAGGTGTCGTCCGCCGGGCCTGCGGCATGTGCATCGCCGGAGAAATAGTGGCAAACCAGGATGACGTTGTCTCTTTCGGGGCTGAGGTTGCCGTAGGTTTCATAGCCGACCCGGACGTTCCGCAGTGCCTTTCCCGACGTACAGCGATAGGTTTCCAACTCGAATATCTGCTGACCCAAAATAATGATCTCCGGTCTGTTTTGGCGATTGCACTTGAGTGTAGGCGCCAACTCTATAAAAAAACAGACCACGGTGCTAGCGGCGAGCCATCGCCGGAACGAATCGCAGGACGGGCCTTGCCAAAACAGGGAAGCCATTTATAAAAAGTCCGAAAAAGTCCGAAAAAGTCCGGACACCCATGTCTCTGATTCTGATTAGTTTAGGGTGTCCTGAATTTCTTGCTCTCTATTCAGCCAATAACTGTATTGGAGGGGGCTCCCAACTGGTTCCGGCCAATTCCCTGGGCGTATAATGATCCTGTTGGAGGTGATATGCATCGGTTCAAAAACATTCTGTGCGTCATTTCAGATCAGCATGATCATGATCAAACACTGGTGCGCGCTGTAAAACTCGCGGAGACCAATCAGGCCAGGTTGCGGGCGGTCGTGGTAGCCGAGAGAATCTCAGTGGGCCTGGGCATGCCGG
>JABDPJ010000298.1 GCA_013042835.1 Lysobacterales bacterium | reverse complement strand
GATTTCGGTGTTGCCAAAACTGGATCTGTACGATCGCGACTGGCCGATTTTGACCCACCAGGAACAGACGCCGCCGGCCAAGTTCGTGTTCGATAACCCGGACCGGCGCGGCGAGGCGATAGAGTCGATGGTCTCCGGTGGCTGTATTGTTTCCGGCGCCAGGGTCAGGAAGTCGTTGATCTTCACGAACTGCAAGCTGCATTCACACGCCGTGATCGAGAATTCATTGATCCTGCCGGAATGTGAAATAGAGGACCACTGTATCGTTCGCAACGCGATTATCGATCGCGGTGTACTGCTTCCGGAGGGCACCCAGGTTGGCGTGAACCTCGATGACGACCGTGCCAGGGGCTTCCGTGTCACCGAGGCAGGACGCACGCTCGTGACGCCCGCGATGCTGAACCAGAAGTTGCATCATACGCGTTAACAGGGTTTCCTCAACATGAAACGAGTCTGGCTTGTAGCCGCTGAGAATGATGTTTTGCCCCGCGGAAAGGTCGGCGGTGTCGGTGACGTGGTCCGCGACCTGCCGCTGGCGCTGGCCGGAATAGGCCTTGAGGTCTCTGTTATAACGCCCTCTTACGGCATGTTTCACGAGTTACCCGGGGCAACATTTCATCGCGAGGTGAAGGTCGAATTCGCGGGGGGAACGCAGACTGCCGAAATTTACCGGCTGTCGCTTGGCGACAGTACGGTGAAACAATTTGTTATCGAACACCCGTTGCTGTCCCCCCAAGGGCCCGGCAAAATCTACGTCAGAGACGAACCCGGCAAGCCGTTTGCGATAGACTCGGCCAAGTTTGCATTTTTCAACGCTGCGGTGGCTGCCTGGGTTAATGCCATCGAGATGCCGCCGGACGTTCTACACCTCAATGACTGGCATACGGGTTTGATACCGGCACTGCGCGAATTCGGCGACCCGGCGGCGGCACTCAGGCGGGTACGCATCGTTTTCACGGTGCATAACCTCGCCTACCAGGGGGTGCGCCCGTTCGAGGGTGACCCATCATCGCTCGAGTCCTGGTTTCCCGGCATGGCGGCGCATTGGCAGCAACTCCAGGACCCGCGTTACCCGGATTGTGTCAACTTCATGGCGGCTGCGATCCGCCTGGCCGACGGCATCAATACGGTGTCACCGAGCTATGCCCTGGAGATTCTGCGCCCCAGTGATCCGGCCACGGGCTTTAGTGGTGGTGAGGGCCTCGAGGCCGAGCTCAACCAGGCGCACTTCGACAGCCGCCTCGTCGGCATACTCAACGGCTGTATGTACCCCGAAGATTTGCCTCGCGGGCCGGCATGGGGTGAAATGCTGAAACTCATCGGCAAACGCGCGCCGATCATGATCGCCGACAGGCCGGCACAGGACTGGTTGAAGAAATACAAGGGCAAGCGGCCAAAGAACCTGATGCTGTCAATCGGCCGCGTGGTTGAGCAGAAGGTGCCGCTTTTCCTCGAACCTGTGCCCGGTTTCGACTCGGCGCTGGAAGCGATTCTCGACGCTGCCGGCCCGGAGTCACTTTTCATCATGCTCGGCAATGGCCAGGAGGCGCTTGAAGACCGTTTTGCCGCCATTGCCCGCGCAAGTGATAATTTTCTCTACCTGCGTGGTTACGCGGACGCCCTGTCAGCGCCGCTCTATGCGGCAGCGGACCTGTTTTTGATGCCAAGCAGTTTTGAACCGTGCGGCATCAGCCAGATGCTGGCCATGCGGGTTGGTCAGCCCTGTGTCGTGCATGCCGTGGGTGGCTTGAAAGATACGGTCGAGCATGGCGTCACCGGTTTTGTTTTTACGGGCGACACACCCGCCGACCAGGCGGAGAACTTTGTCAGCTGCGTACGTGAAGCTCTGCTCGTGAAGCAGAAGAAACCATCAGAATGGGAAAAGATTTGTGTAACTGCCGCCGCCCGGCGATTCAGCTGGCAAGTGGCAGCCCTAAACTATCAACATAAGTTGTATGAACATGAATAGCCAGTTAAACAAGGCAACACTTAACGCCCTGGCGGGCGGGCGGCATGGTAACCCCTTTTCGCTGCTCGGCATACAGCACGAGGGCGATGGGCGCATTGTCAGGACCTTTCAGCCCCAGGCAGTAAGCGTGGAGCTGTTGCTCGAAGGCGACGCTGCTCCGTTGAAAATGCGGAAGGTACACCCGGACGGCATTTTCGAGGTGGAATTTCCGCCGCGCAAACGCCGTTACTCCCTGCGTCTCACCAACGCCGATGGCCATAGCTGGGATATCGAGGATGCCTATCGTTTTCCGTCTGCGCTTGGAGACCTCGACCTCTACCTGATGGGCCAGGGTTCGCACCGGGATATTTTCAGGAAACTGGGCGCACACCCGGCAACCCTGCTGGGCGTCAGGGGTACGGTTTTTGCCGTCTGGGCCCCCAATGCCTCGCGCGTCAGCGTCATTGGTGAATTCAACGACTGGGATGGCCGCCGTCACGTGATGCGTTTGCACCCCGGTAACGGTCTGTGGGAAATATTTATCCCGGCCGTCGGGCATGGCGCCAAGTACAAGTTCGAGATGCTGGATAAACACGGCGAACTATTGCCGTTTAAATCCGATCCGCTGGGCCAGTTTCACGAGGCGCCGCCGGGCAATGCGTCGGTGATTTACCAGAGCCGGTACCGCTGGCAGGATGAGAAGTGGGCAGCCGGAAAGCCGGTTGAGCCGGGCATGGACGAAGCCATCAGTATTTACGAGGTGCATCTTGGATCCTGGCAGCGCGGCGACAACAACCGGTTCCTGACCTATCGGGAGCTGGCTGACAAGCTGGTTTCCTATGTCCGGGAAATGAACTTCACGCACGTCGAGCTCATGCCGGTGACCGAGCACCCCTTCGATGGTTCATGGGGATACCAACCCATCGGCATGTACGCGCCGACGCAGAGGTTTGGTGAGCCGG
>JABDPJ010000292.1 GCA_013042835.1 Lysobacterales bacterium | reverse complement strand
GCAATGACCAGCAGTCGGGCGCGCCCGGCGCCAGCGGCCCTGAGAAGGTCTCCATTTGCTGCATCACCATAAAATACCTTGTAACCAAAACGACCCGTGAGTTCAATCTGGCCCGCGTCGTGATCCAACAGGGTGGCCCCGTAACCACTGGCCTTCAGAAGACGGGAGACTATCTGCCCGAAACGGCCGTATCCCGCGATAATGACCGGGTTGTCATGAACATCGATCTCATCGGGTTCACGATCAGTGCAGGTATTGATCAAACGCGGCTGAATCACCCTTTCAAAAACCACAATGGCGATCGGGGTCAACACCATTGAAATAACCACCACCATGATGATTTTGTTGGCGAGATCAATATTTAGCGCATAACTCTGCAAGGCAAATGACACCAGCAGGAATGCAAACTCGCCCCCCTGCGCGAGGGTGAAGCTGAACAGCAGGCTGTCGGCGTTGGGCAGCTTGAAGATGCGACCCAGCACATAAAGGATCAGGAATTTAAGAGCCATCAGACCAAGCACCAGGCCGGCGATGATCATCGGCTCGGAAAGCACCAATTTGACGTCGATACTCGCTCCGACCGAGATAAAAAACAGGCCAAGCAACAGCCCTTTGAACGGCTCGATACTGGTCTCCAGCTCATGCCTGTACTCACTCTCAGCCATGACCACGCCGGCAAGGAAAGTACCAAGCGCCGGCGACAAGCCGACAGCGTGCATGGCAAGTGTCACACCGACGATGATCAAAAGGGTTGCCGCGATGAATATTTCCCGGCTGCCGGTTTTCGCTATGTAATGGAATACGGGCCGGGTCAGGTATCTCCCGGCCAGCACAAGTGCCGTCACCGCGCCGAGGACCAGTAATGCACTCAACCATCCCGGCCGGCCGGACTGGGCTCCCGCCGTGACCAGTTCAGCCAGTTTTTCGCTATCCACAAATGCCGGTATCGCCAGGAATGGCATCGCCGCCAACATGGGAATTACCGCAATATCCTGGAACAGCAGCACGGAAAACCCGCTTTGACCGGCGGCTGTTTTCATCCAGCCTTTTTCATCCAGGGTTTGCAGGACGATTGCCGTTGATGACATTGAAAGTATCAGGCCGATAGCCACTGCTGTTTGCCACTCATAGCCCACCCAGGTACAGAATATGCCGACCGCCAATGCGGTCACCGCGACCTGCAATCCACCCAATCCGATGATCGGTATCCGCATGCGCCACAGGACGGATGGTTGCAACTCAAGGCCAACCAGGAACAGCATCAGCACTACGCCGTATTCTGCAAAGTGCATGACGTCCTGACCTTCTTCCCCGACCAGTCCCAGAATGTTGGGTCCAATCACGAGACCCGCCAGCAGGTAACCAAGGGCAGAGCCCAGGCCGAAGCGCCGGGCTATTGGCACGGATATCACTGCCGCGGCGAGATACACAAAAGCCTGTAAAAAAATTTCGTCTGCCATCAAATGTCTCTTTTGGGAATTAGCGTGGAATCCTGCTCACTCCAGAAGGGTAAACCAAATCTATCCATCGTGTGCTATCCGGCAAGAGGCAATTGTTATTCCGCACAACCCTCTGACTGCTTGCAGGGCTGACTGACGTTACCCCGCTCTATCTGAAACGTCGCGTGTGCGATACCAAATTCCTGCTGCAAGTGAAACGCAAGCTCCTGCAAAAATTTGTCATCAGTCGGCGGCTCCGGCATGACCAGGTGCGCGGTCAGAGCTGTTTCAGTGGTGCTGACAGGCCATATATGCAGGTCGTGCATGGCTGCAACACCGGCCTGGGTCGACAACCAGGCGCGAATCTCAGCAGGGTCAATACCTCTTGGTACTGCATCGATGGCCAGGTTCAAAGAATCGCGCAGCAAACCCCAGGTCGACCAGAAAATGACCATGGCGATCAAAAGGCTGCTGAGCGGGTCAAACCATTTCAGGCCGAACTTCCAGATCACGAAGCCGGAGACCACTACACCAACTGATACCATGGCATCTGCAGCCATATGCAGATACGCGCCGCGTATATTGAGGTCGTGGTCTTTTCCGGAAACAAACAACCAGGCCGTAACCGAATTGATAACCACGCCAATACCCGCAACAACCATGATGGTTGGACCGACGGGTTGTGCCGGCTCAAAGAAACGCTGCACTGCCTCCCAGCAGATCAGAACGACAGCCGCCAATAACAGCAGCCCACTGAACATGGAAGCCAGGATGGTCGCGCGCGAGTATCCGTAGGTCCGCCTTTTCGACGGTTGCTTGCCGGCCAGGAAACTCGCGCCCCAAGCCAGCAGCAAGCCCATCACGTCGCTCAAGTTGTGCCCGGCATCGGTGATCAGGGCCAATGAGTCCGCCACTACGCCGAAGAAAACCTCGATCAACACAAAAACCACGTTCAGCGAGACGCCAAGCGCAAAAGCCCGGTTGTAGTCCGGCGCTGCATGGTGGTGGTAATGGTCCGATTCTCGATTCAATTTTCGTCTGCCGGCGGTCTGCTGTGAAGCCTAACGCAAACGGCCAGTTTTTTTCATGTTTTCAGGTAAAAAACTGGCCTTCAATGCAAGTCCTGATCCTCTTTCAATGCATAACCCATCCCTTTTCCCGTCCTGTCAAATAAATTGTTAACCATTCACTGTAAATGGTACTTGAACTGGGCATTACATGGTTGGATACTGCACGTATCACCAACACGGTAACAAAACGGAAGTAAGCGAAATGGGCATTAAATACAAGATCTGGTTCAATGGCGAATTGCGAAATTTTGAAGACTGCAACGTACACGTATTAAGCCACGCGCTGCATTACGGCTCTTCGGTGTTCGAAGGTATCCGCGCCTACAAAACTCCACAAGGTCCGGCAATTTTTCGTCTCGATGATCACCTCAAGCGGCTTTACTATTCTGCTGACATTTACAGGATTCCGATCCGTTACAGTTTCGAGGAAATTCGTGATGCCTGTGTTGAAACTGTTCGCAGTACCGGCCTCGATTCCGCCTACATCCGGCCGCTGGTCGCGCGGGGTAATTGCGGGCTGGGCGTTATCCCCAAAAACATGGATGCGGTGGACATATCCATCATGGTCGACTCGTGGGGAGCCTACCTGGGTGAAGAAGGCCTGAAAAACGGTATCCGTGCCTGCATCACTTCCTGGCAAAGGCTCGCACCCAATACAGTTCCGACCGGCGCCAAGGCGGGCGGCAACTACCTGTCCAGCCAGTTGATTGGCTTTGAGGCCAAGGACAGGGGGTATGATGAGGGCATCGCGCTCGGCCGCGATGGTCTGCTGAGCGAGGGGGCGGGTGAAAACCTGTTCCTGGTCAAGAACGGCAGGATTCTGACGCCGCCGGCTTCAGCTTCCATATTGAGTGGTATCACGCGCGACACGGCTTTCTCGCTGGCCGCCGATCTCGGTATCGAAGTAACTGAGCAAACCCTGTCCCGTGAACAGCTCTACGGCGCCGATGAGGCCTTTTTCACCGGCACTGCCGTGGAAGTGACACCGATTCGCCAGATTGATCACATCACCATCGGCAACGGTGGCTGTGGTCCGCTGACCAAGAGCATCCAATCAGCGTTTTTTGGCCTTTTCAATGGCGAGACGGAAGATAAACGTAATTGGCTGAGCCACGTCTGACACGAATGACACTTTCCGACTGACAATATTTGTCAGTTTCTCGACACAAAGCGGCAAACTGCCAACATTCCAAACCTTAGTGCAAGATACCTGTTTTCAGGTATCTTGCTGTTATATTTCAATATTTCAAACAAAACACCTCCTTGGCATGAACTTTGCTTTATAAGGGGGGAAGAAACCTGTTTTACAAGAATCTTCAATTCCAGAACCATTGAATTATGGACATGGAAGTTTGTCACCACCTGTGACGTAGCAGTGCCAACGACTGTTTACGGAAGGGCTGTTTCCAACGGCGGCTACCGAAGGCGTTAGATCCAGGGAATTGGGTCGCAGCAGGAGAAGTTATGAGCTTGGGGGACAAGCAAGGGGTGACCAGGAAGTTGATGGGGGTTAACTGAATGGTCAAAACAGGGGATCGTGGGCCAGAGGGTGCATACCAGAAGCCCACTTAAAAAAAAGACCCGTTCAATACGGGTCTTTTTTTGCCTCGAGAAAAGCGGCCGCGGATTAAAACGGGATCAGCGTATAACCTTCTGACTGCAAACGTACGTGCGCTGTCATCGCTGAAAGCGCCATGGTAACGGCAGGGTGCAGGTCCTCAGCAGCCAGCCCGCGGTGTGCCGCAGTCTGACCGCAAAGATAGACTTTGACGCCTGCCCCAGCCAGGTCGCTCAACATGGGGGTATTGGGGTTTACCTCGTCAAAGCGCGCCTCATAAGCAGCGTCTTTCAACAGATCCTTGCCTGCTGAACCGTGGACTACGATTGCAAAATCAATGTCTTCCATCTCGATACCGTTACGGGCATGCATGTTCAGAAAGCGGGCGGCAGATTCAATTCGGCGATTTAAATCACCGCTGAAGTCAGCTGTCGCAGAAACATCCATCGAAACCTTGTAGGCCTTGCCCTTTTCAAGGTTCCACGCACCTTCAGGCACTTCGTAAACCGGCCCAAAGTTGCTGAT
>JABDPJ010000169.1 GCA_013042835.1 Lysobacterales bacterium | reverse complement strand
TTGACAATGGTCGGTTCCTTGTACCTGGTGGCAGTTTGCCTGTTACCGGATATTCTGAGGGTTGTCTGGGCGGTGCCATTCTATTTTGGTGGTACCTCGGTGTTGATCGTGGTGGTTGTGATCATGGACTTCATAGCCCAGGTCCAGGCGCATTTGATCTCGCACAAATACGATAACCTGATGAAGAAGGCGAACCTGAAGTCCTATGGACGTTCAGGGGTTGTGCGTCGATAAACACTTAATTAAGAGCATGATTTCGGTCATGCAGTTGTCGGCGGGGTGCGCCAGACCGGTTGAACGGAACAGCGCCACCGCCTTTGTTATCTAAGGAGAGCTGCAATGAAGGTGCAAGCTTCAGTTAAAAAGATTTGCCGAAATTGCAAGATTGTACGGCGCAGAGGCGTGGTTTACGTGATTTGCTCGGACAAGAAGCATAAGCAAAGACAAGGCTGAATCAATTCGCTTTTAAGTGGATTGCAGCTTTTACCGGATATGTCTATTCGATATAATGTGCTGTTTACATTGAGCAGCACCAACAGTAGCAGGAGTACGTAGTATGGCTCGCATAGCGGGAGTCAACATACCAGATCAGAAGCACGCCTGGGTGGCTTTGACCAGCATTTATGGCGTCGGACGCACACGCGCGTTTCAAATTTGTGAAGCGGCCAAGGTTGCGCCGGACACAAAACTCAGGGATCTGTCAGAACCCGAGATCGAGAATATTCGTGCGGAAGTTGCGAAAATTGCGGTTGAAGGTGATCTGCGTCGCGAAGTTGCGATGAATATCAAGCGTCTGATGGATCTTGGTTGTTACCGGGGTCTGCGTCACCGTCGTGGTTTGCCGGTGCGCGGTCAACGTACAAAAACGAATGCACGTACCCGTAAGGGACCACGTCGTCCGATCAAGCGTTAAGCGGTTTTAGGTGGAATACTGATGGCAAAGCCAAATACAAAGACTAAAAAGAAGGTCAAAAAGGTCGTGGTCGATGGGATCGCCCACGTACATGCTTCTTTTAACAACACGATTATTACACTCAGTGACAGGCAGGGTAACGTTCTTTCATGGGCGACATCCGGCGGCGCAGGGTTCCGCGGTTCGCGCAAGAGCACGCCATTCGCAGCCCAGGTGGCAGCGGAAGCTGCGGGTAGAACCGCACTCGAATTTGGCCTGAAAAACCTGGAAGTTCGCGTCAAGGGCCCGGGTCCTGGCCGTGAATCATCTGTCCGTGCGCTGAATGCGCTGGGATACAAAATTACTAACATCGTTGACGTAACGCCGATTCCGCATAATGGCTGTCGTCCACCCAAGAAACGTCGCGTTTAGGAGTTTAGAAATGGCTAGATATGTTGGACCAACCTGCAAACTTGCGCGTCGCGAAGGTGTCGATCTCGGTCTCAAGAGTCCGGCACGTGGACTGGAGTCCAAGTGCAAACTGAACCAGGTACCCGGACAGCATGGCGCCTCACGGCGTCAGCGTTTGTCAGACTATGCGCTGCAGTTGCGTGAAAAACAGAAAGTGCGCCGAATGTATGGTGTCTTGGAAAAGCAATTCCATAACTATTACAAGAAGGCGGCCGGTCAGAAAGGGGCAACAGGCCAAAACCTGCTGCAGTTGCTGGAAAGCCGACTGGATAATGTCGTCTACCGCATGGGATTCGCAGTCACGCGTGCCCAGGCACGTCAGATGGTGTCTCACAAGTCAATCATGGTGAATGGCAGCCAGGTGAACATTCCGTCGTACCAGGTGAAGCCTGAAGATGTTGTTAGCATTGCACCCAAGGCCAAGAACCAGCTGCGCGTTAAAGAAGCGATTACGTTAAGCCAGGAAATGGACCTCGTTGCCGTATGGACGGAAGTCAGCAGTGAAAAAATGGAAGGCATATTCAAGGCTTATCCTGATCGCAACGACTTGCCTGCGGATATCAACGAAAACCTGATTGTTGAGCTTTATTCCAAATAATATCGTGGTTTTTTCGCCGGATTGCTGGCGGGAAAGCTTCATCAGACTAACCATTGAGTGAGGTAAACATCCCATGATGGATGTGATTGAAAGCATGTTAAGGCCGCGAGCCGTCGGTGTTGATGAGATCAACCCCAACCGGGCGCGCATTGCACTGGAGCCATTAGAGCGCGGTTTCGGGCACACCCTGGGTAACGCCTTGCGTCGCGTACTGTTGTCTTCGATTCCCGGCTTCGCAATCGTTGAAGTGGAGATCGATGGCGTGCTGCACGAATACACCGCGGTCGAAGGCCTGCAGGAAGATATCATCGAAATTCTGTTGAACCTCAAGGGTGTTGCTTTGCGTATGTTTGAACGCGAAGAGGCGGTCTTGACTTTATCCAAGAAGGGGCAGGGACCTGTTACCGCCGGTGATATCCAGGTCGATCACAATGTTGAAGTGGTTAATCCTGATCACCTGATTTGTACCTTGTCGAAGAATGGCAGCATCAACATGCAGTTGAAGGTACGGCGTGGTGTTGGCTACCAGGCAGCAAACCAGATTCTGGACAGCGAAGAAGAAAGTCGTCCGATTGGTCGCCTGATGCTGGATGCTTCATACTGCCCGGTTCGTCGTGTTTCTTACAGTGTGGAAACAGCCCGCGTTGAACAGCGTACGGACCTGGACAAATTGATTCTGGACGTTGAAACCAACGGCACCATGGATTGTGAAGCTGCAGTCAAAATGGCCGCCAATATCCTTGCTGACCAGTTGGCAGTATTTGTTGATTTCAAAGCCCGCACGGAAATTGTCGAAGAAGAAAAATCTCAGGAAATCGACCCTGTCCTGCTACGGCCGATTGATGACCTGGAGCTGACAGTGCGTTCGGCCAACTGTCTGAAAGCAGAAAGCATTTTATACATCGGTGACCTGGTGCAGAGAACCGAAGTAGAATTACTCAAAACACCCAACCTTGGTAAAAAGTCTCTGACGGAGATCAAGGACGTGCTGGCTCAACACGAGTTGTCACTGGGTACGAAACTTGAAAACTGGCCACCGGCCGCGCTGGCAGACGCTTAATTGGCGAATAGGCGGGCACTGTAAAGGCCCGGTTCTGCAGCAGCATACAGAAATAGGAAAGAGAAATGCGTCATTTAAAATCCGGACGTAAGTTGAACCGCAACAGCAGTCACAGAAAGGCCATGTTTCGCAATATGGCCAATTCACTGTTCGAGCATGAGATTATTAAAACAACTTTGCCCAAGGCCAAGGAATTGCGCCGCGTTGCAGAGCCGTTGATTACGCTGGCCAAAAGCGATAGCGTCGCACACCGGCGACTGGCGTTTGATCGCCTGCGTGACAAGGCTTCAGTAGGCAAACTGTTTGATGAACTTGGGCCGCGTTTTGTAGAACGTCCCGGCGGTTACCTGCGCATCCTGAAATGCGGCTACCGCTCAGGCGACAAGGCCCCCATGGCCTATGTTGAACTGATTGGGCGGCCACGTGAGGACGACCAGGACGAGGTTTAGATAGCGGACCTCGAGCAATTCTGAAAAGCCTGGCAATGCCGGGCTTTTTTTATATCACGCGAATTCATTGGAGTTTATCTGCGGTATTCCCGTTACAAGAATCTACAGTAAACTACCGACCTGGTAGATGACCAGTGCACCGCCATAACCAATGGCCGTCATGTAACACCAGGCGAACAGCGGCCAGCGCCAGGTGTTGGTTTCGCGGCGAATCGTAGCGAGCGTCGCGGCGCATTGCAGACACCAGGCGTAAAAAACCAGCAGGCCCAAAACCATCGGAAGTGTAAAGATCAACCTGCCGTCCGGCCAGGTGGCTGCTCTCAATTTCTCCGACAGCCGTTGATCATCGGCCTCTGAACCTACCGCGTATATGGTGCCCATGACTGCTACCACCACTTCGCGCGCCGGGAAACCGGCGATTACCGCCGAGGAGACGCGCCAGTCCCATCCCAGTGGTTTAAACACCGGTTCGATGGTTCTGCCCATGCGTCCAAGCCAGCTTTGCTCCATTTGTGCCGCAGACCTGGCGAGTTCCAGATTGGCACTGGCGGATTGTTCCACTGTCGTCATGGACAGCGGCTGCTCCGACTCCATGCGGGGAAAATAAGCCAGCAGCCACACCAGGATAGCAACGAAAAATATCACTGTACCGGCACGCTTCAGAAAAACGCGTGCGCGGTCCCAGAGCTTGATTGCAACCGTCTGCAGGTTGGGTTTGCGAAACTCCGGCAAAGCCAGCATGAAATGTGGTTTTGGTCCCCTGAGTGCGGAAGTTTTCAGCAGCAAAGCCGTTCCCAGTCCACCAACAATCCCTAACAGGTAAAGAGCAAAGAGAACCAGCCCCTGCAGGTTCATCCAGCCTACGGACTGGTTGGGTACGAATGCAGCGATTAACAGGGCATAAATGGGTAACCTGGCGGAGCAGGTCATAAAAGGAGCCGCCAGGATGGTTGCTATACGGTCGCGCCGATCCGGTATGACGCGGGTCGCCATAATGGATGGTACAGCGCAAGCGAAACTGGACAGCATCGGAATAACCGATTGACCGGAAAGACCTACCGTCCGCATGACCCGGTCCATCAAAAAAGACGTTCGTGCCAGGTAGCCCGTGTCTTCGAGGATGATAATAAAAAGGAACAGTATCAATATTTGCGGTAAAAATATGATTACGCTGCCGACGCCGGCAATGACCCCATCCGCTAAAAAGCTGCTGAAGGCATTGTCGCCCAATTGCTCAACGATCAGCCGGCCCAACCCGGAACTTGCGCTGTCGATGGCATCCATCAGCGGAGTGGCCCAGGTAAACACGGCCTGGAACACCAAAAGAAGCACGGTAAAGAAAAGCAGGGTGGCAGGCCAGGGCCGGTTGGTCCAGCGAACCAACCTGGCGCCAAGCTTGCTGTAGAGAGGTGCATGCACCTGGACGGCGTCAATGACGCCCTTTACCCATTGATATCGGCGACGCGCTTCCACCGCAGCGGGGGGTTCATCTCCAAACAGTCTTGAGCGCAGGTTATTTACTGGTTCTGTGCCCAATTGTCGACTCAATTTACCCGCATAGTCCGGGTGGGTCTGCAACAAAGCCTGGATCACGTCAATGCGCTGCCAGTCCTCTCCCAGTTGCTGGGAAAGTTGCTGTGCGGTTTCGCTGAACTCAGGCCATGATGCAGGGACGGGGGGTGGCGAGACCTCCTTTATTTTTTCCAGGCCATCCTTTAAGTCGTCCAGGCCATGTCCGCCAATACTGTTGACCGGATAAACCGGGATGCCCCCCAGTGATTCTTGCAGTTTGCCGGTATCAATGCTGATGCCGTTTGCCGTGGCCGCGTCAATCATTGTCAGAGCCACGACCGTAGGCAACTGCAACTCCAGAAGTTGCTCCAGTAAATAGAGACCCTGGTAAATATGAGTCGCGTCGATAACGACCAGCAAACCGGAAGGCCGCTCGGTACCGGGAACGCGTCCCAGCGTGACGTCAACTGCGATTCGCTCGTCCGTGGACGTGCCATCCAGGCTGTAGATACCGGGCAGATCAATCAGGTTGAAAGCGCTATGCCCCAGCTCCACGGTGCCCTGGTGCTTTTCTACCGTGACACCCGGAAAATTACCGGTAGTCTGGCGCAGGCCGGTCAGGCGGTTGAAAAGGGTACTCTTGCCAGTATTGGGGTTGCCGATGAGCGCGATTGAAGCTCTTGCTTTGTGCCTGATGCCAATACCGCTTAGGGGTATTTTAACTTCAGTTTTTTCAGTCACTTTGGGCTATCCGGGTGACCTTGAAATGGCGTGCCTGCTCCTTGCGCAAGGACACGGAACTGCCAAAAAATCCGACCTCTAACGGGTCCCCGCCAATAGCGATGTTTTCCATTCGGACAGTGATGTCCTCAACCATTCCCAGTATCATCAGCCGGATGACCCCTGGATCACGGGTATCGATTTCGTCAAGTTTGGCGGTATCGCCGGGTGCAAGGTCTGCAAGTGTCATAATTGTCCTTAAAACGCAAATGAGAGCTATTCGCATTAACAATGCTTATTGTAATGCATCTATGCATCGCATTTACATAACCCAGATCAAGTAAATGTGAATCATTTCGAATAAATGGTTTTGAAGTTGACCGGCTGCCGTTAACCCGCCCGGTCATGCAATGTCAGAACAACCTGTGTTGCCATTGCCCGGATTTAATGACGCCACAACAGGCATTGGCCCTGAAGTGGTAAAGCCAGTGATTCAGGGAAGGCGCGTCGATAATTGCTATATCGGCTTCAAACCCCGGTAACAATGAACCGATCCGGTGTTCTGAAGCTACGGCCCGGGCAGCGATGGTCGTTGCGCCCATCAATACCTCTTGTGGCGTCATTTGCTGGTTGATACATGCCAGTGTCATTGCCAGTGGCAGATGGCTGCTGGGCGCAGACCCCGGGTTGAAATCGGTCGCCACGGCTACCCGGACACCGGCCTCGAGCATCTCACGGGCCGGCATGTAGCTTTCGCGCAAGTACAAAGACGCCAGTGGCAGGCTGACGGCAACTGTGCCGGACCTGGCC
>JABDPJ010000279.1 GCA_013042835.1 Lysobacterales bacterium | reverse complement strand
ACAAACCAGTTAAATTTTAATCGTTATATACTGGCAAACTTCGAAGGTCTAGCTATATTACATTTTCATGATATATAAATTTCATTTTTAAATCCAGCAGCATAGGGCAGCAGTGAAAAAACCGCTTCGAACACATGGCTTTTTGAGAGAGCAGGCCCGTTACCTCGAATGGAAGGAAGCCAGGCTCAATAATTATCCGCGCGCCGTTGAGGAGTTGGTGGTTGAAATTGATGGCCTGTCCAGTTCGAGCGCTACGGACAGAGCCGCAATCAATGCCATTTGCACTCGTTCCAATATGGCGATTTACAGGTGCCGGGATAAATCTGTCGACCGCCAGTTGATCCGCGAATTTGCCTCCCGTTTTGGGTTGACCCGCCTGGATCACCACCTTTGCGCCAACCCCGAGGGAGTTTCGGAATTGAGCGTGGCCGCAAGTGGTGTGCGCAGCGATTACGTGCCGTATTCCAACCGCGGACTCAGTTGGCATACCGATGGCTATTACAACGACAAGCCCAGGCAGATCAATGCCGTGCTGCTGCATTGTGCCCGCTGTGCCGATTCAGGCGGTGAGAATGCGCTGCTGGACCCGGAGATCGCCTACATCCTGCTGCGCGATGAGGATCCGCGTTTCATAGAAGCTTTTGAACATCCCGACTGCATGACGATACCGCCGAATGAAAACGCCGGGGGAGAAATACGACCGGAGATTCGCGGGCCGGTTTTCTCATATGATGCCGCTGGCCGGATTCACATGCGTTACAGTGCCCGCAAAAAAAATATTCGCTGGCGGGATGACGCCCTGACCCGTTCCGCGAGAGAATATCTGACCGAACTCCTGGAGGATAAGGGTTCCCCGGTTTTGCGCTATCGGCTGCGACCAGGTGAAGGCCTGATTTCCAACAACGTATTGCATAACCGGACCGCTTTTACCGATAAACCAGGCAACAACCGTCTTTTGTATCGCGCCCGGTTTTTCGACCGCATCGGGATCACATAAGTCGTACAATGTTGGTATCACGGCTAAGGAAAATCACTTATGAAAGCCATTCAAGTCAACATCAGTGACATTATTATTCAACACCCTGAAGTCAATTCGTTTCCTGAACTGCTGGACAAGGTCCGCGCGATGAGATCGGACAATATGATTTACCTTAATTTTGATGTAAAACCCGACTACCGCGACACACCTCGCAACTGGGAATGGAAAATAGAAAAAGCCTTCGGTGAGGGTGGCAAGTGATTCCCGCGAAAGTCGCAAAACTGGACCAGTTCACTGCTCCTTATGGAAAGGAAGTATCGCTGGAGAATGTTACTTACGAGAATGGAATGCGGGTGTTGCGAGTTCATATCCGTGAGGGCAATCGATTTACGGTGATGGATATCGATGCCAGGACCGCTTCAAGGTGGGCTGCCGCCATGGGCGACTGGGCCGGGGAACTCCAGGACTCCAAAGCAGAAAAGGAATAAAAATGGATCACCTGCCTGTTTTCCTGAATATCAATGGCAAGCGCACCCTGATAGTGGGCAGCGGTGTCGTAGCGGCCCGCAAGGCTGACCTGCTGTTGCGCGCTGGATCGAGGCTGACCGTCATTGCCCCTGAACTGGGTGACGAATTATCGATGCTGGCGGAACGCTATGAGTTCACTCACCGGCAGCAGGAACTACGCGCATCTGACCTGGCGGGTTGTGTGATCGTTTTTGGTTGCTCACACGACGATGACGTCAACCTGAAGCTGAGGGAGTTGGCGGCGGATGCCGGCATCATGGTGAACGTTCCGGACGAGACCGAAAGTTGTGATTTCACCATGCCGGCCGTCGTGGACCGCACGCCGCTTTTGATCGCCATTTCCAGTGGTGGCAGTTCACCCTTGCTGGTAAGGATGCTCAAAGCCAGGTTCGAGACGACCATTCCGGCAGCTTATGGCCGGTTGGCCGAGTTTGCCGGCAGTTACCGGGACAGAATCAAAAAGCTAATACCCAACTCGAGGCGCCGCCGAAGATTCTGGGAGGCGATGGTTTCCGGCCCGGTGGCCGAACACGTTTTTTCCAACCAGTCCGAGCAAGCCAGGTTACTGATGGAGAGCCAGTTGGAGGAGGCTGCAGCTGCCGGTGACAAACCACCCGAGGGCGAAGTTTACCTGGTGGGCACCGGCCCGGGTGATCCCGACCTGCTGACGTTCAGGGCGTTACGCCTGATGCAGCAGGCCGATGTCGTGTTGTACGACAGGCTGATAGGTGACGGGATACTCAACCTCGTGCGCAGGGACGCGGAACGCGTCTACGTGGGTAAATTGAAAAACAACCACACCGTGCCGCAGGAAGAAATCGGCAGGATGTTGATCGAACTGGCACAGAAGGGCAAACGCGTACTCAGGCTCAAAGGCGGTGACCCGTTTGTTTTCGGTCGCGGCGGTGAAGAGATCGAAGCGCTGTCTGAGCACGGTATCGCTTTCCAGGTGATTCCCGGCGTAACAGCGGCCAGTGGTTGTGCGGCTTACGCCGGTATCCCGCTGACCCACCGTGACCATGCGCAGGCCTGTATTTTTGTCACCGGCCACGAAAAAGATGGAAAACTCAACCTGAACTGGGACACGCTCGTTCAACCCCGCCAGACGGTGGTGTTTTACATGGGCCTGACTTCACTGGCAGCGATCGCCCAGGGCTTATTGGACCATGGCGCTGCCCCGTCCACGCCTGCAGCCGTGATCGAAAACGGCACCCGCGCCGGGCAGCGTGTGGTGA
>JABDPJ010000277.1 GCA_013042835.1 Lysobacterales bacterium | reverse complement strand
GCGTATCGCAGAGTTGAACTACGATGTCGATGACTTCGTCGAGGCCGGGTCCGTGCTGCTGCGTTTTACCGATGTCGAGCAGCGTTCCGCGCTGCGCCAGGCCAATGCACAACTGGCCGAGGCACGGGCAAGGCAAACCGAATCTGAGGAAGAATACCGGCGGGCGCAGGAACTCAAGCAAAGGGGACTGGGATCCCAGAGGGACCTTGATCGAGCACTGGCTGCAAGGGATTCGGCCATCGCCCGCGTTGCATCAGCGGAGTCAACGATTGAAACAGCGCAGCAGCAACTCGATTACACCACCGTCAAAGCACCCTATGCCGGTATCGTCACGAAACGGTTCGTGGAACGGGGCGAGACGGTCGCTCCCGGGCAACCGTTGATGTCGGGTTTGTCACTGGAGAAATTACGGGTTGCGGTCGATCTGCCACAGACAGTGGCGACCGAGGTGCGAAAGAATCCCCAGGCTTCGGTTGTGACTGCGGAAGGCAGGGTGGCAGCAACGGACATTACCCTGTTTCCCATCGCCGATCCGGTGACCAATACGTTCAGGGTGCGACTCGAACTGCCGGACGGACAGTTTGGTCTTTACCCGGGTATGTTCGTTAAGGCAGCTTTCGCCATTGGCGAGGCCGAACGCCTGCTGATCCCGGCGCAAGCTGTCCTGCGCCGCAGCGAAGTCACGGCCGTCTACGTGGTTGGTGAGGAAGGGGTGCGTTTGCGGCAGGTTCGCACCGGCCAACAGTTTGGCGAGCATATTGAAATATTGTCGGGCCTTGCCGATGGTGAAAAAGTCGCTCTCGACCCCGTGCGCGCCGGCATGGCCGCGAAAGTGGCAACAGGATAAGGGCCATGACTGAAAAACTCGGTCTCTCGGGACGCATTGCTGCCGGTTTCCAGGATAACCAGCTAACGCCTTTGCTGGCATTGGCCGCCCTGTTGCTTGGCCTGTTTGCCGTTTTCATCACGCCGCGCGAGGAAGAGCCCCAGATCGATGTGACTTTTGCCAATGTTTTCGTTCCCTTCCCCGGGGCCGGCTCGGTTGAAGTCGAGAACCTGGTCTCGGTGCCAATGGAACAGGTGCTGGCGGAGATCGAAGATGTCGAGCACGTCTATTCAGTGTCACGGCCGGGCATGTCGGTATTGACGGTGCAGTTCGAGGTCGGTGAAGACCGCACCGAGTCACTGGTCAAACTCTACAACGCGATCTATTCAAACCAGGATTGGCGTCCGGCCAACCTCGGCATCGGTAACCCCATGGTCAAACCCAAGGGCATCGATGACGTACCGATTCTTACCGTAACCCTGTGGAGCAAGGACGAGCAGCGCGGCGGTCATGAGTTGCTGAAAGTGGCGCATGCGCTGGAGGCCGAAATCAAACGCGTCCAGGGCACCCGCGACGTGTACTCCATCGGCGGCGCCAAAGACATTGTGCACGTGGAACTGGACCCCGAACGTGTCGCCGGTTTTGGGCTGACCATGGAAGATCTGCGCATGGCGCTGAACGCCGGTAACGATGTTCGCCAGGCTGGCGCCCTGGTCGCTAACGGTGAAGAAATTCCGGTGCAGACCGGCCTGTTCCTGTCAGGCCCGCAGGATGTTGCTGAACTCGTGGTTGGTGTTTTTAACGGCCGGCCGGTTTTCCTCAGTGACGTAAGCGTCGTCAAGGCAGGTAGTGATCAGCCCGAAGCCTACAGCTGGTTCGCGAGCGGTCCGGCCCATGCAGATGGTGGTCACGAACAGGTTGGCTATTCGCCAGCAGTAACCCTGGCCGTCTCGAAAAAGCCAGGCACCAATGCGACGCGCATCGCCGCTGCGGTCATCGAACGGATTGAGCAACTCAAGGCTACACACATCCCGGAAGGTATCGAAACGACCATTACCCGGAACTACGGCAAGACTGCCAACGACAAGGCGACCAAGCTGATCAGTAAGCTGGCATTCGCCACCGCCTCAGTCGTCCTGCTGGTGCTGTTGACCATCGGCTGGCGCGAGGCGCTGATCGTCGGCACGGCCGTGATCATTACGCTGATGGTGACGCTGTTCGCTTCCTGGGCCTGGGGGTTCACCATTAACCGGGTATCGCTTTTTGCGTTGATTTTTTCCATTGGCATCCTTGTCGATGACGCCATCGTGGTGGTGGAGAATATCCACCGGCACCGCTCGTTGCACCCGGGTCCGCTTGCAGGCCTGATACCGGGCGCCGTCGACGAGGTCGGCGGCCCGACGATCCTGGCGACGTTTACCGTTATCGCCGCGCTGTTACCGATGGCGTTCGTGACCGGTTTGATGGGACCTTACATGAGCCCGATCCCGATCAACGCCTCCCTCGGCATGCTCTTTTCACTGGCTATTGCGCTGGTGCTCACGCCCTGGCTCAGCAACCGGATGCTGGCGAACCTGCCGGCACACGGGAGTGATGAAGCTGGCAATAGTTCTTTGCACAAGGTGGTCAAACGACTGATGGCGCCTTTTTTGGCGCAAGAAGGCGGCCGCAGGGCACGATCGTTGCTTTACGGCGGCCTGGTGGTCATGATTGCTCTCGCCAGCGTGCTGGTGGTGACCCAGTCAGTGGTCATGAAGATGCTGCCGTTCGACAACAAGTCCGAATTTCAGGTCGTGGTTGATATGCCCGAGGGTACTGCCGTTGAAGATACCGCAGCTGTTCTCGACAAACTGGGCGCCATTATCGAAACGGTTCCGGAAGTCATCAACTACCAGGCTTACGTCGGCACCGCTGCGCCGATCAATTTCAATGGTCTGGTCCGCCAGTACTACCTGCGCGAGGCGGGCAACATGGGCGATATCCAGGTCAACCTGCAGGACAAGCACGACCGCGAACGCTCCAGTCATGAAATTGCTTCCGCCGTACGCGACGCCCTGCGCGAAACCGCCACCAGGCATAACGCCTCGGTCAAAGTTGTCGAAGTGCCGCCGGGCCCGCCGGTCATGTCGCCCATCGTTGCCGAAGTCTATGGCCCGAATTACGCAGAGCAAAAGAAGCTGGGCCGGAAAATTGAAGATATCTTCAAGAACACGCCGGATATCAGTGATATCGACAGCAGTGTTGAATCCGATGCGCGACGCTATGTCATCGAGGTGGATCGCCAGCGTGCTGCGCTCTTGGGGGTCTCACAATCACAGGTCAGCAGCTCAGTGGCGATGGCGCTTGGGGGCGAAGATGTCACCTACATCCACATGGGGCATGAAAAGGAGCCCGTGCCCGTGCGCCTTGAAGTACCGGTTGCCGACAAGGCCGACATCAGCAGTGTACTGGCAATGAAAGTACGCAGCCGCGAAGGCGTACCGGTGCCGATCTCCGAATTCGCCAGCGTCGTGGAGGCGCCATGGGACGACGCCATTATCCACAAGGATCTGTTGCCGGTGGTGTTCGTTACCGCAGATATGACCGGTCAGCTGGACAGCCCCCTTTACGG
>JABDPJ010000167.1 GCA_013042835.1 Lysobacterales bacterium | reverse complement strand
CCATAGCCCTTGGCCCTGACGCGTTCCTCAAGCTCTTGTGAGCGGTCCGCTGTGATGACAATTGCCGGCAGTTGCGTACCGAGAATATCGTCGAGGTGTTCCATCACGCACAGACCATTGCTCTGGTCGTTCAAATGGTAGTCCACCAGCACGAAATCCGGGACGCCGTGCATCAGGACCTGTTGTGCGGCCTGGGCCTGGGTTTCAGCGAGCATGACGGAAGGGCAACCCCATCGGTCCAGCAACAGGTTCATGGCTTCGAGGATGTCAGGTTCGTTGTCTACGCATAACACGACCAGGTTTTTCAATTGGGATGATTCCATCTGCACGGCATCAGCCCGTTCCGGTGCCAATAAATGGTCGTCGCTGGCGATCGGCACCGTCACAGAAAAACAACTGCCATGCCCCAATCTCGAGCTGACGTCGATCTGATGGTCCAGCATGCGGGCGATTCGGTCGCAGATGGCGAGTCCCAGTCCGAGGCCTTTCTCGTCCAGGCGGCGAGCGTAATCCAGGCGGTGAAACTCCTGGAATATGGCCTTGACTTCAGAATCCTCTATACCGACACCGGTATCCCAGACACTGATCTGCAGGTGCTCGCCCCGCAATCGACAACCCAGCAACACGCCACCGGTTTCCGTGTAATGGATGGCATTGGCCAGGAAGTTTTGCAAAATGCGGTACAGCAGGTTGCGATCACTGAAAATGACATGTTCAGTCGGGTGAATTCTCAGGACGAGGTTATGGCTGCCGGCGAGGGCCTTGAACCGCCTGCGCAATTGTTCAAAAAGCTCGGGGATGGAGATGGCCTCGGGCTCCGGGTCATACATGCCCGAATCCAGCTTGGATATATCAAGCAGGGCGCTGAGAAGTTGTTCCGACGCTTTCAGGCTGCGATCAATGCGCTTTACCAGTCGGGATTGTTCGTCGTCTGAGCCTTCCTGTTGCTGTCGCAATATGGAGACAAAAAGGCTGGCGGCGTTCATAGGCTGCAACAGGTCGTGGCTGGCAGCGGCGAGAAAACGTGTCTTGCTGAGGTTGGCTTCCTCGGCTGTCAGCCTTGCTTTTTCCAGTTCCGCGTTAGCCTCGCTGAGTTCGAGTGTCCTTTGTTGCACGCGTTGTTCCAGCGTTTCATTAATCACCTGCAATTCATTTTCAATGTCCTTGAAGTGGGTGATGTCGGTGAACGTCGTGACGTAGCCGCCTCCGGGCATCGGGTTGCCGCGAATTTCAAGGACTTTACCGCTCGGCCACGGGCGTTCATAACGGTAGTTCTGACCGCTGCGCAAGTGCTCCAGGCGTTTCTGTATCTCGCTTTTGTCGTCGCTGACGAGACCCCGGCGAACATTAAGCTGAATCAGGTCCGCGATAGGCTTGCCGATATAAAGCGTACCTTCCGGGTAGTTCATCAACTCGACATAGCGGCGGTTCCAGCCCACCAGTCGCAATCCGCGGTCGACGACACTGACACCCTGGGACATGTTGTCGAGGGTGGATTCCAGCAACTCACGATTGAACTGGACGGCCTGCGACGTCTTGTCCAGCAACTCCATCACCGCTTCAGGTCCAAGCCCGGTGTGGCTGAGTGCCGTGCTTAAAACGGTTCTTGCCGAGGCGGAACCAATTGAGCCGGCAAGCAAACGCTCGCCAAACTGGATGGTTTCGGGCGTTGCAAGTGCTCCGGGCAATATTTCAGCCAGGCCCAGATGTGTGGTCAATGCCTTACGGGTTTTATCAGTGCCAAGAAAGCGGCCAATAGTGGCTTCCAGTTCTTCAATGGTGATAAGCCCACTGCCTGCCACTTCAACTTTGCCGGTTGCGGTGCCGGACTCCCGGTCCGGTTTGAGCAGGGAAACAAAAATAATGGCGGTTGAATTGAGTGTCAGTGAAAATAGCGCAGCTTGGTTGAAGCTCATCGCCGGAATGATAGTGAACAGTTGCTCGACAGGTACGGTGGTGCTGAACGAGGGTAGAAACAGCCAGATGAACCAGCAGCTAACACCCAGTGAAAGCCCCCAGATAGCCCCTGTTTTGCTTGCTCCACGCCAATAAATGCCAATCAACATGGCCGGCGCAAACTGCGCCGCAGCTGAAAAGGACAATAAACCGATTGAGGCCAGTGGCACACCGGCCTCGATGGCCCGGTAGTAGACAAATGCGGCCAGGGCCAGTAGTAGAATGGATACCCTGCGGACACGCAACAGCGTTTGCGAAAGGCCATGCGAGCCCCGGTTCCTGGCCATGCCACTGCGTAACAAAAGAGGCATGACGATGTCGTTGCTGATCATGATCGCCAGTGCAACCGTCGAAACGATCACCATACCGGTAGCCGCCGAAAAACCGCCGAGAAATGCCAATACGGTGAGCACGGGTTGATCGAAGGCCAGTGGCAGTGAGAGCACGTAGTTGTCCGGATTGACGTCCTGTCCCGCGAACTGTGTCAGTCCGGCGAGGGCAATGGGGATGACCAGGGCGGCAAAAATGAACAGGTAGAGTGGAAATATCCAGCGGGCCATGCGCAGATCGGTCGTGTCCCTGTACTCAACGATGGCGACATGGAATTGGCGCGGCAGACACAGTATTGCCACCATCGCCATGACCATTTGAATAACAAATCCTTCCGGCAGCCTCCAGGGTGTAAACAACTGTTGGTACTCACCGTCCTGCCGAATCGTTTCGGCAACGCTGTCGAAACCATTGAAGACGCCGAAAATGGCGAACAGGCCAATGGCGACGAAGGCCAGCAGTTTAATCAAGGATTCAAAGGCAATGGCCCACATCAGGCCCCGGTGGTGCTCGCTGGCATCCATATTGCGGGTGCCGAACATCATGGCAAAAACGGCCAGCGCCAGGGCCAGGTAAAGCGGTAACAGGTCCGGCAGCACAGATGCGTGGCCGGTGGCCCTGCTGATCACATCGATGCCTGTCGTGATGCCTTTGAGTTGCAGGGCGATGTAAGGTACTACGCCGATCACTGCTGCACAGGTCACAAGCACTGCAATCGTATGGCTGCGGCCGAAGCGATAGGCGATAAAGTCGGCGATGGAAGTAATGCGTTGATCTCTGCTGGTTTCCGCGATGCGCCGAATCAGGTCGAAGCCCAGCAACATCATCAGCACCGGCCCAATATATATGGGCAAAAACCCCCAACCGGTTGAGGCGGCGCTGCCGACCGCGCCGTAAAACGTCCACGAAGTGCAGTAGACGGCCAGCGACAGTGAATAAATGATGGCCTTGAGCCTGCGGTGGTCACGCCCGATACGTTGCTTGTCACCAAACCAGGCGATGGCGAAAAGCAGGCCCATGTAAGCCAGCACGATGAGGGTAAGATTCCAGGGGTTTAGCATTTGCCGCAGAGCTTTTTCAGTTCTTATTTCAACGGTCAGGTTGAAGCTGTAAGGCTCTCTACGACTAAAGTAGGAGCGTTATGCTTGCAAGGTCAACGTAACATAGCGATCGGGAATTTACCATCTACAGAGAGGCTACCCATGAGTGATCAAAC
>JABDPJ010000166.1 GCA_013042835.1 Lysobacterales bacterium | reverse complement strand
CATCGAGGTTGTCATCCATTCCCGCGCTTCCTCTACCTGGCCGAGCCGCAGCAGGGCAAACGCGCCCATGTTCAGCGCACGGTTGTCATCCGGATTGAGCTCGAGGGTCGCCCTGACCCGCTCGATTCCCTCCCGGGTAACCGCCATGGCTTTGCCTTTATCACCCAGGCTGGTATAAAGCTGGGCCTGCAGCAAAACACTCTGGAAATCTTCAGGACGCACCCTGGAAGCGCGGTCAAACAGTCCCAGCGCACGCTCCAACTCGCCTTCATGCACCTTGGTGCGGCCAAAGAAGTACCATGCTTCGTAGTTTTTCGGGTCCAGTTCAATAGCCTTCTCGAACTCCCGGTCCGCACCTTCATAGTCCTGGCTCATACAACAGGCGATACCGGACGAGACATGTGACTCGGCCAGTTCCGGTGCCAGGTTTAATGCCTTTTCACTGGTGCGCTTTGCCTCGGTCAGGTTCACGTCACTGGCGTTGAAGTACATGTAGGAAAAACCGTAGGTATAAGCGATTCCGGCCCATGCGCGCCCATACTCCGGCTCAATATCGACGGCCTGCATGAACATCTGCCTGGCATAGATATTGTCCTGTGTTGTATGCCTGGCGAAATAACTTAACCCGCGGAGGAAAAAATCATAGGCTTTCGGGTCGACCTGCTGCTGGGCCAGGGCGTGCTTGCGCTTTAATGAAACGCTCAGTGCCTTGGCGGTGGAGTTGGCTATTTCCTCCTGGATTTCGAAAATATCCATGAGCTTGCGGTCAAACTGCCGGGACCAGATATGAAAACCGTCAGCTGCATTGATGAGCTGGGTGGTGATGCGCACATCGTCACCGGACTTGCGCACACTGCCCTCGAGCACGGTTTGCACACCCAGCTTTTCACCGATTTCGCGGATGTCATGCTGCTTGCCGGCGAATTGAAACGCCGCCACCCTGGACGCCACCCGCAAATTCGCAATCTTGCACAATGCGTTGAGAACTTCTTCCGCTATGCCCTCGCAGAAATAGGCCTGGTTACCCTTTTCGCTCAAATCATCAAAGGGCAGCACAGCGATGGATGGCGCGTTGTCCAGGTCTCCGGGGGCATCGGTGGTCGCTTCGATGTAACCGGCGGGATCTTTGCGAATACCATGGGGCGTGACCTCATAGGCCCAGGCAAGGACCAGTGCTATCGGAAAGCCAAGTAAAATGAAGGCCAGCAGCAAGGTAAAAGACCAGTCCGGCAGCAGCAGGCTTTCAAGGACCACCTCGCCGACCTGCATGACGACCCAGGCAACGAAAATGTAGACCAGCGCCACCCGGACGACCTTGCGCTTTTTCAGCTGATCCCAAAGACCTGTGGTATTCGTTTCACTCATGGCAATTTCCGTGTAGTTACAATACACCGGAATTGATGCCAATGGTATACGTCATGCCACATATGGGCTGCGCCGCGCAGCACTTTGCATCATGTTGGCCATGGCAGCTGCAATTTCCTCGGTAATCACCCCTTAAACTATATGATTGGCGTGCAGATTGCGTAAAATGGTGGCATTTATCCGGAATTGGGAATTGATCATGTTGCGCACCAGACTACTCTCCACCATCCTCGCTTTCTTCGCCGTCTCATTACCTGCTACGACAATCGCTGCCGACCACCCGCTGGCCGGTATACCGTTGCGCAACATCGGCCCGGCATTGACTTCCGGGCGTGTTTCGGATTTTGCATTCCACCCCGAACACTCGCAGAGTTTCTACGTTTCCATGGCCAGCGGAAACTTGTGGAAGACAGAGAATAACGGGATTACCTGGAAGGCCCTGTTTGAGAACGAGGGCTCTTTCGCGATCGGTGTGGTCGAACTGGACCCCTCGAACCCGAACATCGTCTGGGTTGGCAGTGGTGAAAATAATGCCCAGCGCAGCGTGGGTTACGGTGATGGCGTTTACAAGTCGGTCGATGGCGGCAAGACATGGAAAAACATGGGCCTGAAAGATTCCGGGCATATTTCGATGATCCGCTTTCATCCCGAAGACAGCAATGTCGTTTTCGTAGCTGCCCAGGGCCCCTTGTGGAACTCAGGTGGCGACCGGGGCCTGTACCGCTCCGACGATGGCGGCGCTAACTGGAAACGCATTCTCGAAATAGACGAGAACACCGGTATCAACGAGTTTGTTATCGAAGCGGGCAATCCGGACGTGATCGTTGCCTCCAGCTACCAGCGCCGGCGCCATGTCTGGACGCTGATCAACGGGGGCCCAGGCAGCGGTATTCACAAGACCACTGATGGTGGCGTCACCTGGACAAAGCTCAAAGGCGGTTTGCCGTCAGGTGACCTGGGGCGAATCGGCCTGGCCGCTGCACCCTCGGCGCCGCACATGATTTATGCCATTATCGAAGCGGATGAGGAAGGCAAGGGTGTCTACCGCAGCACCGATTTCGGCGAGAGCTGGGACAAACGTTCTGATCACCTCACCAACAGCCCGCAGTATTACAATGAGTTGTATGTAGATCCTAAGAATCCCGAGCGCGTTTATGCCGTCGACACCTTCACACATGTTTCAGAGGACGGGGGCAAGAGCTGGAACAAGATCTCCTTCAAGAACCGGCATGTCGATGATCATGCACTCTGGATTGACCCGAACAACACGGAACACCTGTTCATCGGTGGCGATGGCGGCGTTTACGAGAGCTGGGACCGCGGGCAGTTGTGGCGGCATGTGCGCAACCTGCCGGTTACGCAGTTCTACCGCGCCACACCGGACAATGACGCGCCGTTCTACAACGTCTGCGCCGGCACGCAGGATAACTTCACCCTGTGCGGGCCAAGCCGCAACACCAAGACCGACGGTATCACCAACGCGGACTGGTCAATCGCCCAGTTCGGTGACGGCTTCAAGGCCCAGATCGATCCCACTGACGCCAACATCATCTATGCCCAGGCCCAATACGGCAGCCTCGGGCGCTTCGACCGCGTCACCGGCGAACGCCTGCAGATCACGCCGATGCCGGGCGCGGACGAAAATAACTACAACTGGAACTGGAACGCGCCGCTGATCATCTCTCCGCACGATAACCAGCGGCTTTATTACGGTGCCGAACGACTGTTCCGCAGCGATGACCGCGGCGCAAGCTGGGTGCCGGTCAGCGGTGACCTGAGCCGTGGTATCGACCGCAATAAACTGGAAGTCATGGGCCGCGTCTGGAGCGTGGACTCCATCGCCAAGAACGTGTCCACCTCGACCTACGGAGCCCTGATCGCAGTAGACGAAAGCCCCTTGGTGGAAGGTCTGATCTATGCCGGCACCGATGATGGCCTGATCCATGTCACCAGCGACGGCGGCAGCAACTGGTCCAAGGTGGACTCATTCCGCGACGTGCCCGATATGTCGCTCATCGAGGACATTATTGCCTCATTCCACGATGCCGACATCGCCTATGCCGTGATCGATAACCATAAACGCGGTGATTACAAACCTTACGTCCTGAAGACAGAGAACCGTGGCCGCAGCTGGTCGTTGATCAGCAACAACCTGCCTGATCGTGGTTCGGCACATACCATCATCGAGGACCATGTCGACCCCAGCCTTTTGTTCGTAGGCACGGAGTTCGGTGTGTTTTTCAGCAACAATGGCGGCGAGAGCTGGAACGAACTGACCAGCCTGCCGACCATTGCTGTGCGTGACCTTGAGATTCAACGCCGCGAAGGAGACCTTGTCGTGGGCACGTTCGGACGCGGCGTCTACATTCTCGATGACTACTCACCACTGCGTACCAGTGGTAACGAATTGAAGCAGCCCACGCTGTTCAGCGTCCGCAACGCCTGGCTCTATGTGCCCGACAGCCGGCGTGGCTGGGGCGGCAAGGGCGATTTTGGTGTGGGTCGTTATACCGCTGATAACCCTCCCTACGGTGCGGTATTTGCCTACTACCTGCCCGAAGACCTGCAGTCTATAAAAGACAAGCGCCGCGAGGCCGAAAAGGAACGCGCCAAGAAAGGTGAAGACAACCCCTACCCCAGCTGGGACCAGCTGCGTCGCGAAGACCGTGAAGAGGCGCCGTCCATTACGCTTACCGTCCGCGATGCGTCCGGCAATGTCATGCAGCGCATTGCCGCACCTGCCGGCAAAGGCTTTCACCGCGTGGCCTGGAACATGCGCTATCCGGCGCCCGACCCCGTCAACCTCAAACCGGAAACCGACCTGGCGCCCTGGATGAACCCCCCGCAAGGCCCGCTGGCCTTACCCGGCACTTACAGCGTAAGCATGTCGAAACGCGTCGGCGGTGAGTTAGTGGACATTGCTTCGCCACAACCGTTTACCCTCAAACCCTTATTTGAAGGCGGCCTGGTGACCGCTGACCGCCAGGAATTGCTGGACTTCCAGATGCAATCCAATGATCTGTACCGCGCCATCTCGGGGGCCAACAAGGCCCGGAGCGAAATCCAGGGCCGCATCGATCACCTGATGAAGGCGCTGCTGGACACCCCGGCTTCGAGCGAGCAGCAGGCCCAGACCCTGCGCGCCCTGAACGCACGCATGCAGGACCTGAAGGTCAAGTTCAGCGGTGACAGCACCATCTCCAGCCGTGCGGAAAAGGTACCGATGTCACTGACCAGCCGGATCAATTCAATCGTGGGAGGTCATTGGGACAGCCAGTCAGCGCCGACCGGTAATTACCGTGCTTCCTACGAGATCGCCGAACAGCAATTCAGCGAAGCCCTGGTAGAACTCAAAGCCATCGCCGCCGACCTGGCTGAGTTCGAAGCCGCCGTGCAGGCTGAAGGCGCACCCTGGACACCCGGACGCATTCCAGACTGGCCCTGATGCCGTCCGGAGCCAACGACACACAACGTCATCCCCGCGCAAGCGGGGATCTCTTTCAGTTGTGCGCTATGCGTCTCCTAACAAACACCAGGCAAAGAAAGAAGCCTTACGTTCCGTAATGAACCTGTCCCCGGCCAATTCTCATATCGCGTTACAACTTACTAATGCTGGTACTGGCCACCCCCTGCACGCCAGCAGCATCGAACCAGCTATTGCCCGGGGCCCGGAAAGCACCAATTGGTATATTCAGGTCGGCCAGGCCTGGTGAAGATTATTCGTAACGCAAAGCGTCTATCGGGTTGAGTTGCGCGGCCTTGGCCGCCGGCACGATGCCGAAGACAATACCGACTGCGGCGCAAAAGCCGAAACTCAACATGACCGCCCAGATGGGAACATGTGCGGCCGGGAATCCAGGCAACAGTGCTGCCACCATCGCCCCAACACCATAACCAATGGCGACACCTACCAGGCCGCCGATCATGGTTAACGCAAGTGCTTCGATCAGGAACTGCAGGAGGATGTCCTGCCGTGTCGCGCCCAGGGCCTTGAGGATACCGATTTCACGGGTTCTCTCGGTCACCGATACCAGCATGATGTTCATGATGCCAATACCACCGACAAGTAACGAGATGCCAACGATACCCGCTGACACGGCGGTGACCATGTTTATGACCGTATTGAAAGATTCGGTCAATTGCTCGGCGGTCTGTACTTTGAAATCATCCGGCTCACCGGGCCTGAGGCCATGCTCCTGCCGCAATACCCGGCGCACCCTTTCCTTGACCTCATCCTGGCGGTTCATGTCATCCACCAACAATTGGATTTGGATATCCAGATCCCGCGAGGCGCCCATGATGCGTTTGGCCGTGCCATAGGGCAACAGGACAAAATTGTCCTGCGAAAAGCCCAGCAACTCGCCGCGCTTTTCCATCACGCCGACGATCTTGCACCACTCATTGCCGACCCTGAAATACTCCCCGACCGAATTATCCGGCATCTCGAGATCTTCAATGACATCAACTCCCACTGTGCAAACGAGGCGTCGGCGCGCATCGTCATCCGCTGTGAAAAAGCGCCCTTCCTGTGGGTAGACACTGTTGACATCCAGGTAACTCGGGCCGATGCCTATAACGCGGGAAAATGCCGTTTGTGAGCGATAACTGATGGCGCCCTGTGAGCCCGTCTGGGTGAACAACACCGGCGTAATGTGGGAGATTCCATCGATGCGCCGTTCAATGGCAAGCATATCGCTGTCCCGCAACTTGGCGAGACGCCCCTGCAGCTGTTTTTTGAACGGCGTGTATGAGCGGATAGTCAGCGAGTTGCCACCAAGCCCGGCAAACTGGGCATTGATGGTGTAGGACAGGCCCTGGACGATGGACACGACAGCGATGACCGAGGTCACGCCAATAATTATCCCGAGGGAAGTCAACAACGAGCGGAATCCATGTGCCCTGATCGACTCGAGCGCCGAACGGAAACTTTCAAACAAGGCGAACATCAGGCTGCCACCGTTTGCTGGCGGCGGTCCGATTCGACCCGGCCGTCGGTCAGGTGTATGACGCGTTCACAATGCGCAGCGATATCCGGCTCGTGCGTCACCATGATGATGGTTTGGCCCTGCTGGTGCAGTTCGTCAATCAGGGCCATGATCTCCTGGCTGGTTTTGCTGTCCAGGTTTCCGGTCGGCTCATCGGCCAGCAATATGGCAGGGGTACCTATCAACGCCCGCGCTATGGCGACCCGCTGGCGCTGGCCGCCGGACATCTGGTTGGGCCGGGAATCCAACCTGTCCCCGAGGCCGACCCGCGCCAGGGCCTCGCTGGCAAGACGCTTTCTCTCTGCTCGTGGAATACCACGGTAAACCAACGGTTGCATGACGTTCTTGAGCGCCGAAGCCCGCGACAGCAGGTTAAAGCTCTGGAAAATGAAGCCGATCTCACGATTACGCGCCCTGGCCAGTTCTGCTTCGCTCATGTCTCCGACATTGATGTCATTGAGCAGGTAATCACCGCGGGTGATGCGGTCCAGGCAACCAATGATATTCATCATCGTTGACTTGCCCGAGCCTGAAGCGCCGACGATGGCGACGTATTCATTGCGGGAGATCTCGAGGCTCACACCACCCAGTGCGTGGAGTACCTGGTCACCCATCTCATAGGTGCGGTAGACATCCTGCAACTGGATAACCGGAGCTTCTTTCATCAGTCACTGATTTCCACGGTTACGCCATTGTCCTGCTCATCTTCCTGGTCTTCAATTTCCTCGACCTCGTCACCATCGGCAAGGTCCCGAAGTGTGCGGAATGGCCCGATGATGACGGTTTCGCCTTCCTCGAGCCCGGACTTGATTTCCTGGTCGCTGTCGCTGGAGATGCCTGTCTCAATGTCCTTGCGAACCGCTTTACCGTCTGCCATCACGAAGACATAGGTCTGCTCTTTACTGCCCTTGTCACTGTCGCCGCCCTCATCGTCAGCTCCGAAATTTTCATCGTAAAGCACCGCCTGAACCGGCACGGCCAGCGCCTCTTCGCTGCTTTGTGTGTAGATATCGGCGCGAACGCTCATACCGGGGCGAATAACGAACGTGTCCTGTTCATCCAGCAGAATCTTGACCAGGAACGAAAGACTGGCCTGTCCCTGCGTCCTGCGCGCGGTCGTTGCTATCGACTGAATAGTGCCGGATAGTGGCGTATCAGGGTATGCCGCGGTAAAGACATCTGCCCGCTGACCCTCGCGCACCTGGGCGATGTCCGCCTCGTCCACCTGGACTTCCGTAAGTGTCTCGGAAGGATCGGCGATGATCATCATGGTGGCGCCCGGTATGTTCATGGTGCCGGCAATAACCGTCTCCCCTTCCTTGATATCGACCTGGATAACCACGCCGTCGATCGGTGACAGGATGCGGGTTTTTGACAGGAGTTCTTGCGCTTGGTCAAGTGCGGCACGCGATTGCGCCAGGGACTCCTGCAGGGAACGCAGGTCGACCTTGGCCAGCGCCAGTTCGCTTTCCACGGCTTCGTAGCTGTCCTCGTCTACGAGTTGCTTGGAAAACATCGTCTGCTGGCGTTCGAAACGGTCCGTCAACGTCTTGATCAGCAGTTTCTGACGCTCGATAGCAATCTGCTGAATCCGCACCCGGGCTTCTGCCTGTTCCACCTGGGCCTGGTAAGTCTTTGGATCCAGTGTAATGACCGGATCACCCTTCTTGACACGGTCGGCCTCCTCGACATGCAATCGTGTCACCTGGCCAATGACTTCGGAGCGCAATTGCACCTGTTCACGGTAAGCCAGGGTTCCGGAGGCCAGGATTGAACTCTTGATCAGCTTGAACTCAACCTGCTGGACCTCCACCTTCGCGGCATCACTGCCACCGGTGAACTTTGAGAGGATCGGTAAGCCGATCAGCAACGCTGCCAACACGGCGAATATCAGAATCTTTTTCATAGGGTGGACCTTTTCAAACCATCAGGTTGAGCGGAACTTTCAGATCATCAGGGCCCATATACCAAAGATAAGCACCCATGGCGTAATCGCGATAATGGTCGATTTGACCATGCCGGCACCGGTCCAGCGCGCAAAGCCGATGCTCATCAGGAACAGCGTCCAGAAATTGATCAGCGTCAGCGAACTGGCCCAGGTGAACCAGGGGTCGCCGGGCGATGCATGCACCAGCAGTGAGTTGATCGACA
>JABDPJ010000258.1 GCA_013042835.1 Lysobacterales bacterium | reverse complement strand
CAACCTGGCCATATCCCTGTTGCGGAAACTGACGATCGGCATAATGCCCAGCTGCAATATGGCCTCTGCCGAGCGCTCCGGCATTAGCAGTTCCGCGCATGGCAGCATTTTCTTTTCGCCGTCTTCAGAATAGGTGAAAGCGGGCAGGCCGCCGATGTCGGTGTTGTCATCCGGACTCATCTGCCAGCCATTTTCGGTAAAACTCTGTGCCAGCAGCCTGGCGCAGCTCAAGGCCGGGTTCAGCCACAAAAATTCTTCGTGGCTCGGTGATTCGAATTCTTCGAACTCGAAACTCTGCACCTCATCGGTATCCCGGCCATAGGGCAGGCGACCGAGGATGCGGGGCAGGGCAAGCCCGATGCGTCCCGCTGCGGGACTTTCTCGCAGTTGCCGCCAAAACGGGTTGTCCTGCTTCGACCATTCGCTGGCTGCGGGCTGTTGGGCCAGTGAGGTACTACCTATCAGCTCGCTCCTGGCAGCGCCAATGACCGCGGCATCATGCATTTCAGCCAGCGTGCTCAAGGTGGCCAGCAGGGCCACGTCATCGGCCCCGCCGCCAAAGAAGTAATTGCATAACAAGACGGAAAAACCGTCATCATCGGCGGCGCGCCGAAAGCGGCCGACGAGTAATTGGTAAAGCCCGCATTCCTCCATTGCTTCTGCCGAGGCCGGCAAGCCGTTCAACAGGCTCCTTACGGTGACGTTGCAGACTTTGAGCTGCAGTTCTTCACCAATTTCGGATTCCTGGACCAGTTCATACAGCGAACGCCACGCACCTTCCAGTGCCTGGAAATCCGGGTTGTGCAGGATTTTTCTCATGCTTTCTGCAATGGCCCTGTCCACCGCATCCACCGCGGTATCAACCTTCGGGTCCTGCTCCTGAACCACGTGCGGTCCGACGACCTTTTGCAACAGGCTGTCGAGCCGTGAACTCGCTGCGGCGGCCGGGGACGGCTGGGAACGTTTTTCGCCCAGCAGGCGCTCGAACATATGGTCTCCGTCATCTGCAGGTGTCGGCTCATCCGCTGCCGGCTCATCCGGGCTATCTGCGACGGCAGCGGCACCGGAACCGATGACTTCTGCGAGGGCCTCGGATGAGGTCTCCGGATTCAACAGGCGTTGCCGCCAACCGCGCAATTGAGCGAATAGCGGCTGATCGCGAAACAGGTGATCAGGGTGGAACTCATCGAGGTCCCTTGGCTCCAGCGTCACCGGCGTGCCTTCGATATCAATTTCCAGCTTTGGTTTGAAGACATTCCACAGCTGGTCGATGTTGTCGATATCAACGTTCCTGACCGGCACCTGCATCAACCAGGACGGATCACTGTCGGCCGGGTTACCCGCATTGCCGCCAAAATCACCCAGCACCATCATCACGAAGGGAGATGTTTCAACGCGTTGCGATTGCTTTCCACCGGGCATACTAAACTCAAATCCCATCCCACCTGGCATAATTCATTTCCTTTTATCAAAAAATTAAATTACAGTGTTGTACACTCAGGATAGCAGCTGAATCCTGGATGTGAGTGATCATTTCTAACAATGGTCAAAAAAAATTCTGAAATGTAATTGCAACCTCGAATAATCTGTAAAAACTAACGTAGAATAAAGGCAGCGGGCAGGCCGCTACTGATGGCCTGCTTGGTACTTGTATAACGAGAAATTGATGGTTTCATGAATGTCGCTTGATATCAACATACCCGGTTACGAACTGATCGAGGAGATCGGTGCCGGCGGTATGGCCAAGGTTTATCTCGGCATGCAGGTACTGCTCGAGCGCAAAGTCGCGATCAAGATCCTGCACCAGCGTCTATCCGCTGAAAGTGATGAATTCAAGAAACGCTTTTTTACCGAGGGCAAGGTGCTGGCGAAGCTGGCACACGACAACATTGTCCGCATCATCGATATTGGTGAAGCAGATGGCTACCTTTACATGGCCATGGAGTATGTCGAAAACGGCACACTCACAGATTGGCTGAAGAAGCAGGAACTGACGGTCGACCAGGCCATTCAGATCTGTTCCAAAGTCGGGTTGGCGCTGCATGCCACCCATATGAAGCACATTGTCCACCGGGATTTGAAGCCATCCAACATCCTGTTGCGCGATATCAATACCCCGTTGTTGACCGACTTTGGTATTGCCCGGCAGACCGATGATGACCAGGGCCTGACCCAGACCGGTCACATACTGGGTACCCTGCAATATATGAGCCCGGAGCAGATTCGCGGCCTGCACGTCGACCACCGTTCGGATATCTACGCGCTGGGACTGATGTTTTACCGTTTGCTGGTGGGTAGATTACCCTTCGTAGCCAACAGTCAATATGACCTGTCGCGCATGCAGTGCGAGGAAATCCCGCCGCCGTTGCCGCCGCACCTGGCTGATATCCAGCCGGTCATGGATGCGATGCTTGCCAAGGATCCGGAAGACCGTTTCCAGAGCTGCCTTGAATTCTGCAAAGCCGTCCAGAACCTGTCGGTGACAGACCAGGAATATGCCTCGGAACTGGAAGGCGCAACGAGGATTTATGATTCCAGCCAGTTGAGCGCCTCGGATTTCAGGTCCGGCAGGCACTCGGATCAATACTCGGATCGCCATTCAGGGCAGTTTTCACAACGGCACTCCGGCCAGTTTACCGGTCAGACAGACCCGCGCACCTCGGGAACTTACGAGCAGACCCGCATGATGCCGGACCAGCACGCAAAGGCTGGTTCCGGAAAGTTGAAGAAGATCCTGATGTTCGGCCTGCCGGTGCTGGCCCTGGTCATCGCGGCGACGCTCTACTTTACCATTTGGTATGTGCCTACATCCGGGCTGTCAGAAGCGGATCTTCGACGGGTGGAGAACTATCTCCGGCGGGTCGATGCAAACCTCGGCAAGTTGCAGATCGACAGCCCCGCGGAAGATAACGCGGTCTACGAACTGCGAAAGGCCCTCGCGCTTGCACCAAACTACGGGCCGGCCCTGGATAGGGCGCGTGAAGTCGCCGAGTTTTATGAGATCGATGCAAGGGACCTCATAGACGAAGAAAGATTTGAGGAAGCGGTTGCAGAGATTCAGAAGGGCCTGGAGATAGATCCCGAATACGAGAACCTGCTTACCCTCAATGAAGAATTGACCACCATGCTGGCTGAGCAACAGCGCCAGGCCGATATTGCCGATGCATTGCAGGTAGCGGCAAATTACCTGGCGCAGGGGATGCTGGTCGAGCCCGGGGAAACCAACGCCTACGCTGCCTATCAAAAAGTGCTCGAGTTGGACCCGCAGAATATCACGGCCATCCAGGGCCTGGATTCGGTACTAACAGGATTGCTGAACGAGGTTGAGCAGGTCATCCTGACCGGCGACCTGGAGTTGGCCGGCAACGAGACACTCAAGGTTGCCTCGTTATTTCCCAATTCAAGGCGGGTCAACGATGTGCAGACTCGTATCGCATCGGCGCTGAGAGGCATCCGTGAACAGGAAGAGGTCGCGGAATTCCTAAGCGTCGCGCAGCAGCAGTTGGACGAAGGCAAGTTCATAGAACCCGATGGCGACAACGCGCTGGATAGTTATACGGAAGTACTGAACCGCCTGCCGGACAACCAGGCGGCAATCGATGGCCTGACACAAATTGCTGCACAATTCACAGCCCAGGCCAATGAGGCTTTAAGCCAGCAAGACTTTGCTGAAGCGCTCAGGCTGGCGGGCAATGGGTTGCTGGCGGCGCCGGACAATGCCGAATTGCTGTCGATCCAAACGCAATCTACAGGTCAGCTGAGCGCCCGCGATCAGGAAATACAGGAAAAACTGCAGGTGGCGCAGCGCCTGGTTCTTTCCGGTGAATTCCTGCCACCGGGTGAAAACGCACTCGATACCTTCAAGGCCGTCGAAGAACTCGACCCGGGTAACTTGCAAGCTGCCAGGGGCTTGTCGCGACTACCTGACCAGGTGTTTGAAGAAGCCAGCCAGCAAGCCAAGCTGGAGAACTTCAGCGGCGCCCGGGACCTGCTGGAAATCGCTCAGCAGGCGTTTCCGGACCAGGAGCGCTTTGCTGCCATGAAGTCTGAAATGAACAACGCGATTGCCCAACAGGAAAAAGAAGAGTTATTGCAGGATCTGCTGGAAACGGGCCGACGCCTGATCGCCAGCCAGCCGCTCACGCTGGATACGATCGACAGCTTCTCTGCAACCATGAGTGATATCGAAGCCCAGTTCCCCGGTAACTTGACCGCGGCCGAGCAGGTAGGTGACTTTGTCAATGCGGTTAACAGCCGGGCACGGCAGGTCAGTGCCGGCGGCAGCGAAGATTCGGGTGTCGTCCTGCTGGACCGCGCTTTAAGTCATTTCGAAGGCAACCAGCAACTGCTCAATTCCCGCAATGCCCTGGAAAAAGCCAAGGCCGATCGCCTGGCAGAGGAAGCCAGGCGCCTGGCTGCGATGATGGGCCAGTTGGCGATCGACGCCGTGCCCTGGGGCGAAGTCACCGAGATCAGGGATGCTGAAGGCAATGTTCAGCAATTACCGGCCAGCAACTCAACGCCAATGCTGGTGAAACTGATGGCGGGCAGTTATACGGTTTCCATCCGGGACAGTGAGGGCGGGACGCCACAAAATCTGTCCGTCAACGTCATCGCCCAGCAGACAGCGGTGGCAACTGCCAGGTTCGATTCATTGACAGCCGATGCCTATTTCGAGAGGTCCAGTTGGTAGTCATGATGCGATACAGGCTAACAATTATCCTTTCACTGGCGATCTCGCTACTGGCCTTCGCGCCCGTGGCGGAAGCCGAATTCAAACGCAATTACGCGCTGGCCAAGAAATCATTCGAGGATGGCGATTACCAGAAGGCGATTGAAAAGTTTAAAGATGCGATCAATGACAACCCGGAATCAGCGGCACGCGTCAAGTTGTACGGCATGCGTTACGATTCCTATTTGCCGCATTACTTCCTGGGCGAAGCTTACTTCCAGCTGAATGATTGCGAATCCGCCATGGCGGCCTGGAACCAGGCGATGCAAATTGGCGTGGTGCAGGGGCAAAACGAATTCGGTTCCATGCAGGCGAACATGGCGACTTGCAAAGTTGACGTTGTCGAAGCCGTCGATGTCAGCCGCATCGCAGCCGAGGCCACATCGGAAATCGACACGCTGGAAGGCGCCGCCAACAGTTTTGCGGGCTTGCAGAGTGAAAGGCTGCTACAACCGGAGTGGGCGTCCAACTGGCAGCCGAAATTGAGCCAGGGCCGTGAACTTGCACAAAACCTTCGACAGCGCCTGGGGACGGCTGTAACAGACGCCGATCCGGATGCCATCGAGGCCATTATCAACGAGGCCAAACGCGGTGTAAGCTCTCTCAGCGACTCAGAAAATCTGGCGCGGGCCCAGGTACAGGCTCTCGAATCGCAAAGCGCGGAAGCCCAGCGCCTGGCGCGTGAAGAAGCGGGCCGTGGTCTGCAAGATGCCATGCGCCGCGCCAGGGCCGCGCAAAAATACGACGGTGGCAATGCAAGGATGGAATCGCTGCTGGCCGATTTGCAACGCCAGATCAGCGTCGGCGATAACCTGGGTGCAACAGCATCTGCCCTCAATCTGAAGGAACAGACGCAGATTATCGATAACGTGCTCAGGCGTTACAACCTTTCGATACAGGACTGGCAGGCCGAGCAGCAGAGCATTGCTGACCGGAAGCCGCCTGCAGGCCTCAAACGTATTGCCGAGGCATACTTTTCCGGTGACTACGAGGCCGTTGCCAGCCAGGCCAATCCCGACAGTTTTGACAAGGAACGGGCTAAAATCCAGGCCCTGCTGTTCAGGGCCGCCGCCAACCACAAGCTTTATGTCCGTTCCGGCGAGCAACAATCTTCAACGCTGCGCCAGGTACAGAGCGACATTCGGGCAATCAAGCAAATCAACAGCAGGTTCTCACCGTATATCGCGGCATTTTCGCCGCGTTTTCTGGCACTGTTCCAGCAAACGGGCTAGTAAAAACGTAATTTATTTTTTTTGATGCAGAAAATTGGCATGGTTGCATTCCGCTGTGCAATTTTTCGGCTATACTTTGACATGCATATATATTAACAATTGGCATGCACATACAAATCAGGAGTAAATAATGAAGTTAATCAAGAGCACATGTGTTCTGGCAGCGGCTTTGACCGCTCCCGGCATGGCACTCGCAGGGGAATTACCGAATAACGAAAGTATGTCGGGTTTACAGTTTAACTTTTCTCCACCGGGCGCCCGTTCACTGGCCATGGGTGGCGCATTTTTGGGTCGCGCAGACGATGCTACGGCCGCATTTGCCAACCCGGCCGGCTTGACGAACCTGTTCAGCCCTGAAATTTCCGCCGAGGTGCGCTTTAACAGCTATGACACGCCTTATACCTCTGGTGGGTCTTACCCCGGCGTAACCAGGGACAGGGCCAGCGATAATGCTAACAACCTGTCTTACCTTTCATTTGTTTACCCAGGCGAAAAATGGGTGTTCGCCGCATTTCGCCAGGAATTCATGGACTTCAAGTCCAGTTTTGAGACCGACGAAATCCCCCTGGCAGACACTGGATTTACGGCGTTTTCGACCGACAACAATGTCGATGTCAATATTGTGAACTACGGTTTTTCAACGGCTTTGCGGGTTAATGAACGCTTCTCACTTGGCGCCAGTTTTTCATATTTTGATTACAAACTGGATGCGAGCACGCTCCGCTATGGTTTGGGTCCCAGCGACCCTGTCAATGAGCAGCTGCAAAGGGGCAGGGACAACAGCTGGGGTTGGTCAATCGGTGCGTTGTTCAACGCCACTGACCGTTTCTCTATCGGCCTGGTATACCGCGCCACTCCGGATTTCAGCACTGAACATAGCCAGGATGCTTTTGAATTTCCGGAAATCAACTTCACCCGGAATTTCGATTTCGAAGTACCGGATGTATATGGTATTGGTTTCTCCTTCCAGCCCAATGACAACCTGACCCTGAACCTCGACGTAATGCGGGTCAACTATTCCGACCTGGCTTCGCCGGTTTTCTGGGCTTTCAGTGATCCGGCCAGCGCCAATGGCCAGGAGATCGTTGACGAGATGTCTATCGACAACGGTACCGAGATTCATTTTGGCGCTGAATACGTCATGAAGAACAAGCCGATTGCCCTGCGTGCTGGCGTTTGGCACGATCCGGACCATGCGTTGACATATTACGGCCCGACGGACGCTTCCGACGCTGAGCAACTCGCTAACGCAGCATTCTTCCCTGCGCAGGATAGCCAGACACACTGGTCCGTTGGTTTCGGTTTCTTTTTCGAGCACTTCCAGATGGATTTTGGTGCTGATTTCTCCAAGAACCAGGACACCGTATCCGTTTCTGGCGTATACCGTTTTTAGTACATCCCGATTTTCGGAATATCCGGGATTTCAGCGGATGTAGTTTTAAAAGTTCGGCCTCGTTACAGGCCGAACTTTTTTTGTAAAAGATGATTGTCATTAAATTGCTGCAAGCTACTTGATAAACATGCCAGTAATGTATAATTTTCAAGGGCGAAAATGATATTTAAATTGACGCTGCAAGACGCACTGATTTATCCTGTGGCTTAACTATAGTTAAACAAGTCGACTATCCCCGAGAATCCTTGTCAGGAGGACATCGCTATGTGTTCCAAATTGTTCAGAAATTTATTGCTCGCTATCCCCCTAATGGCATTCAGTGTGGCTGCCAGTGCTTTCTACAAAGTCATAACCGTGGAGGGTGACCAGACAGCGGCTGAGCCTTCCGACACGGCGACGTTTTTGATCAGCGCTGAAATCGCAACTGAGGATACAGGCAGGACCGTTTCCCTGGCCATCACGGGCGATGCGGACCATACGGATGATTTTACCCTGACGTTTCCAGCCAGTTGTGAAGAGGACGGAGCCGGAACTGACTCGATCACGTTTGCCGCAAGCTCCACTGGTGATGATAGTTATGATCTTTCCCTCGGCCCATTCGCCGGTGGTGGTGGCGGCGGTGGCGGTACCGTAGGCGGTGGCACGGTATTTTTCACTTGCGTTATCACAATTGATCCGGTCGACGACATGATCGACGAGGATCTTGAAGGCTTCACGCTGACACTGAGCGGTAACTCAAGCTTTCTGAAAGATCCCAAATCACAGGTATTCACAATCAGTGATAACGATACCGCGGCACTGGTCGTGACCGATAATGATTGGAACGGTTCAGACGCTATTGTCCTTACTCAAAAGGCAACGTCTGAGAGTGGTGATACAGACAGCTTCTGGGTTGAATTGGCAACCGAACCAACCGCAAACGTTACCGTCGACCTGGCAGTCAGCCCCGTAGCCGAGGCGTTGATAAGCAGCGGTGGCTCGGGTGATGTGGCCTCATTGGAGTTGACTTTCACGAGCGGGAACTGGAACACCGGCCAGGAAGTGACGATCACCGGGCAGGACGATGACCCGGCAGTTCAGGACGGAAACATCCCCTTCCAGGTCACCGTTGTAACCACCACTGAAGCAGATACAAAATACGACAACCTGGCTGGCGGGCCAGTCAACGGCGTCAATGCCGATAACGACGAACCCGGGCAATTGCGCTTTACGCAAAGCTCCCAAAATGGTGACGAGGGTGATGCCCTGGTGCTGCAAGTTGAGCGTATCAACGGCAGTTCCAGCGAAGTGACGATCGATTACCTGATTGAGAACGTCGGCGCCACCTCCGGATCAGACTACACGGATACCACCCCGACAGCGACAACCCTGACCTGGGCTGAAGGTGACTCGGATCCTAAAGACATTACCATCACGCTCGTAGACGATGCATTGTGGGAACCGGCTGCCGAGCAGTTCACGGTTACACTGGTCGAGGGCAGCATTACCGGCGGCGCCGCATTGCTCACACCTTCGGTGCAGACGATAACCATTAACCCGAGTGACCCGGTCACCATCGCGATTTCAGCGCCTGTGCCTGATCCCGTGCCCGAAGGCGACACGGGAGATCCTGACGTTCCTGTTACTTTTACAGTAACGTACTCAGGTGGCACACTCGAAACTCCGATGTCCATCTCCTGGGCAACGGTGGACGGCACCGCCACCGCGGGGTTGGATTACACTGCAGCCGGAGCTGATTTTGATTTGCCGGTTAACGGAGACCCTGTGGATTTGGTGGTCAACGTCCTTGGAGACAATGACCCTGAAGGTAACGAGACTTTTTCCGCGCAGCTGAGTGAATCCTTAGACTTGGTAACCCTGGCCGGCGGTGGAACATCAGTAGCTACGATTGAAGACGATGATGCGCCTGATGAAGGAACCTTCTCTATCACGAGCATAAGTCCGAACCCGGTGATGGAAAGCACCGGACTGGTGACAATTACCGTGAGTCGCATTACGCCGGTAGATACCCTGGCTGCTGCCTCGGTCAACATCACTTCCGTCGATGGCAGCGCATTGCATGTTGGTGCTGCCGCCGGCGACTATGAAGAAATACCAGCGGCAACCACCCTGGATTGGGCTGCGGATGACAAGGCGGACAAGACCATCGATATCGTTATCAATGATGATGAAGCCGGTGAGCCAGAAGAGAACTTCAGTGTTGTCATTACAGCGGTTGGGACGGAGCAACTTGGTATAGACAGTGGTGTTGTTAACATCATCGCTGACCCCACCGTTACCTTTAATCCCACGGTTTACACGGTCAGCGAAGATGGTGGATCTGTAACCGTTTTTGTTGAAAGGGCCAACGTGGATGATGAGGCTGTTGCGGTTGACTACATTACAACCGACGGCAGCGCTACGGACGGTGATGATTACACCCTCACCAGCGGCACACTCAACTGGGGCGCTGCGGAATTGGGCACCATGCCGATCGTGATTCCAATTCTGGCTGATGCGGATGACACCGGACCTGAGAGCTTTACCGTAGATCTGAGCAGTTGCGTAAACTGCACTATCGTCGCGGCCCAGGCTACCGTTAACGTGGAAGAAGGCGAGGTTCAGGAACCTACTCCGGGTAACCTGGCGTTCAGCCCGACATCAATACTGGTAGGTGAGGGCACCGGCATAGCTGGTATCGTCGTCACCCGCACCGGCGGCACAGATGGTGACGTCACGATTGACTGGGAGACCGTGGCGGGTACAGCTACATCTCCGGACGATTTTGTGGCCGCTTCCGGAACCCTCAGCTGGGCTGACGGAGTCGGTGGTAACCAGATCATTCCGGTAACCATTACGGATGATGCTGTTCCGGAGCCTTCCGAGTCATTCACCGTCCAGTTCGTGGCAGATTCCGAGACCGGAACTGAAGGTGATCCGACGGTTTCGGCAACATCTGTAACCGTAACGATTGCAGATGACGATAGCAATGACCCGGGTGATTTCAGCGTTATCCCGACCAATGTCAACGAAGGTGACGGTGTCATCAATGTCTCGGTCACCCGCGACAATGGCAGCAACGGCGCTGTTTCAGTGACTTACGTGACCGTCTCCGGTACGGCAACAGGCGCAAATCCGGCCGATCCGCTGACCGATGATTACCTGTACACGACGGGAACCCTGGACTGGGCCGATGGCGATTCATCGGCCAAGATCATTCCGGTCACCATCGTCGATGACGCGGAAGTCGAATTGGAAGAGTCTTTCACCGTTGAACTCAGCGCACCGACTGGTGGGGCTACCATCGCGAATGGCACGGCTGCTGTCACTATCTTTGATAACGATGGCGGCGGTTCCTTTAGCATCAGCGACGTAACCGTGTTTGAAATAGACCAGCAAGCCACTGTCACGGTGACAAGGTCCAATGACAATAACACCAGTGCCTCTGTATTCTGGCAGACCTTCGACGGCACAGCGGAAGACGAGAACGGTGACAACGACTATACCTCCGCTTTCGGCGAAGAGGTTTGGCTGGATGGCGATACTTCCGATACCAGGACCATCACGATTCCAATTATTCCGGATGACAAGGTCGAAGGTGATGAGTTCTTTACCGTCACCATCGTTGATGTTGCCGGCGAAAGCGTCACGATCAGCAAGGCCGATGGTGTTGTTGTGATCAAGGATCCGATCCCGATCCCGACACTGGGCCAGTGGGCAATGGGCCTGATGATCCTGTTGCTGCTCGGCTTTGGCATGGCCGCCATGCCTGCGCAAAGAAGGGTATTTATCAAGCGCAGTTAAAGCCTGTTCGTTAAGACCTTGAAAAGCGGCGGTCGTCATGACCGCCGCTTTTTTTTGCGGGTGTGAACTGGCTCACAGTTTCAATTCCGGTTATCTGTAAAATCAAGAACGTAACAGGGATATACAAATTCGGTCTGTGCTGGAAATTAGCGAGCTGGTAATAAAATATGCTATCGTTCCTTCTAAAATCAATCTAAAGGACTAGAGAGATGAAGACATTCATAGTTGTTCTGGGGGTATTATTATCGGTTACAGGGGAGAC
>JABDPJ010000252.1 GCA_013042835.1 Lysobacterales bacterium | reverse complement strand
GATGATGGCAGGATCAAGGTCAGCGAGGACGGTTTTCGATGGGACCACAACCAGGACGCGATGGCGACCGAGAAACTGGCCGAGGGGATTCGCAATTTCGCAGTCGACCAGGTGAAACTGGAGAAGGTGTTAAAGGCCTGAAGTGGGGTATCAACAAGGATTGCGCGGTGAAGATCAATCGCATTGAGCTGTATTCGGTAAAAATTCCCCTGCAGGAAAACAAGCCGGGTTTCTTCGCCCAGCCAAATTATTTCAACCCCAGCTGGATTCCGGGTTTTCGCCAGTCCGAGATGCGCTTTTACCTGTTGAAGCTGGCTACCGATGCTGGCCAGGAGGGTATTGCCGCGATTCCCGCGATGGGTTCTGAACGTAAGGGGCTAGGTCCGCTGCTGGGCAATTACCTGATGGGAATCAACCCCCTGGATATCAAGCTAGTTAACCAGCGAATCCAGGAGTTTTCCTACATCGGCATGCGCAACGGTTGGATCGATGCGGCGTTCTGGGACCTGGTCGGTAAGATCAGGGGCGAGCCGTTGTGGCAAGTTCTCGGCGGAACCGGCGGCTACGTATACCCCTATCTGTCAACCGGTTCGACACACGGGCATGACCAGTCCCGCATAGCCGAGGTTGCAGGGCGGGCGGCGGAGGACGGTTACCGTGGCATAAAAATACGCGTCAAGGGCATAGCCATCGACGAGATGACCGATTTTGTCGGTGCGGCACGCGAAGCTGTTGGCAGCCAAGTCAACCTGATGGTCGATGCCAACCAGGGCTGGCCGGTCGACCTGCTGGATGAAACGCCCAGGTGGGATATCGACCTGGCTGCGAAATTCGCGCAGGGTGTCGAGGTTTTTAACCTGAAGTGGCTGGAGGAGCCCCTCAACCGGGGCAACTTCGAAGGCCTTGCGGAACTGAGGAAATCGACCACAACGCCGATCGCCGGCGGCGAGTTGAATTCGTCCTGGCGGGACTTCAGGGCCATGCTGGAAATGGGCAGCCTGGATGTTTACCAACCCGATGCGGTCATGGCAGGCGGGACTTATGCCGGCGGTGTTTCCGTCGTCTATTGGCTGGTCCAGGAAATTCAGCGACGCAACCACCAGGCCGCAGGCGAAGGCGGCATGGTCAGGTTTTGCCCGCACACATGGACGACCGGCCTGGGCTTCGCGCTGTCACTGCACCTGGTAGGGCTGCTGCCCCAGCAAGAGCGCAGCCTGATCGAGTACCCGCTTGAAGGCCACTGGACACCGGAGGTTTGGGCGCGCTTCATCAAGGGCGGTTTTCCCAGGGACGGGGACGGGCGCATAAACATACCAGAGGCCCCCGGTTTGGGTGTGGAAATAGACTGGGATGTCATCCGCAAGTTCGGCAAGCGTATTTACCGCGGCACGCCGGCAAGTGTCGCCAGCCATGCCGTGCGTGATCGCGGGCTGAAACAGGCCATGTACCTCAAGGAGAAAAAGGCTGCGCAATTGGGGCGTTCGGCACAGGCGTCATTTGAAATGCCGGCGCCGCCGTTCTGAGGAAGGCTGATCCGGGTTGATTCAATTTTTGTAACGCTTCCTTTCGCGTGTTGCCGTGTGTGGTCAAAATAGTTTTACCTGGACGTATGGAGTGGCTCTGACAAAAGCCGACCCCGGCTTTCAGGATGAGTTCAAATCGCGAGAAGAATGGTTACTTTAGAACAATTGAGTTAGTATTTTTTGCAAGCCGCTCAAACAGGATCCCGCAATGTATCGACTGATTTACAAAAGCCGTTCTAAAACCCCTGCCGACTGGGGATTGGTTAATTCCATCATTGGTTCCAGCCAGGAAGGTAATTCAGAACTCGATGTTTCAGGCGTTTTGCTGGCCACAAAGAGCTACTTCCTGCAGGTCCTCGAGGGTTCTTTCGAAAAAGTGAACGAACTGTATTACACCATCGTCAAGGATCCCAGGCACGACCGGGTGCAGTTGATCAGTTTCACCTGCGCTGAAGAGCGGATCTTCCGCAGCTGGACCATGCACGGCATAGGTGTTTTCAACTTCAACAGGGAACTCGCTGAGCGCCTGCGGCAAACCTATGGCGAAGAAGGTGGCGATGTGCGCTTGCCTACCGAAGAATGGCAGGCGTTGGCATTGATTGCGGATATCCGGCGCTCTGAAAGTTAAGCAGCGACAGGGATAGCGGCTGCGGCCATTGCCGCAGCCTCATGAACCCGTATGTGCCGGCCCTATTGCCCCATGTACTGGATAAACGACATCTTGGCGTCATAGTGATCGACGTTTTCCATGTACATGCCGCAGTAGGCGATGCTGTGACCCTGGAACAGGGTGCCGTAATTGCTGCTGCACAGGTCTTCGTCCGTGCACCAATTGCCGAAATAGTTCCAGTCCCAGGACAGGTTATTGCCGTCCCCGCACCACTCCACGGCGGTATTGCGGGCGCCCGATGAGTGGTAGCCGACGGCGCCGTCGTTGTGCCAGGGGAGGAACCACCAGGCTGCGTCCAGCGTGACATCATCGCTGCCGGAGGTCTGATCCAGGAAACCACCCATGTGATAGACGGGCACGCCGCGCGTGTTGTTATGGTCATAGAGGTTGCGCACCTGGCTGGGACCGATTTCCGAGGCCAGGTCACAGGCGAACAGATTGGCCAATGAACCCCAGTTGGACAATTCGCTGCCGCCACCATTGCCGGCGGAAGTGCGCACCTCGAGGATGTTCCAGGCCAGGTCCTGTTCACAAACGCGCTTCTTGCCCTTGCCCGTGCAGACCTCTTCGACGGTAGCGAGCTGGTCCAGAGCAAAACCGACCACGTTGTCGCCGTTGGAGTAGTTGTAGACGATGCAGCTGTTGGAATCGGTGCAGCAGGCATCGAGATACCTGCCCAGCGTTTTGGCAGCTACCTCGGTGCCCATGGCGTCCGTCTGGACGGCCTTGACGTCAATCGCGGTAGCATTGGTGATCGCGGAAACATCCGCCAGGCGATCCGGGTTGCCGGCATAGTCCCACTTGGAGGAGCACATTCCGCCGACATGCAGAAATGCGATCTGGCCGCTGTCCGGTGCGCACTGAAACTCGGCAGCGCATACCGGTTCGTAGTCCGCACAACAGTTGCCACTGGCTTCACAACCGGCTTCACAGGAGCAGGAACCGTCATTGCCGGCGCCACCGCAATAGGTCTCCTCGGTGATGCAGACCCTCTTTTTGCCCTTGCCCGTGCAGGTGGTGGTTGACTCACTGGCCAGGCGTTCGCAACGGCCAAGGTCGCCACCGCCGATCACGCCGGCATAAGCGGAAACTGAAAACAGGCTGCCCGCTGCCATGACGAAAACTGTGAATAGTACTGGTACCCATACCCTGCCGTACAAGCAGTTACGTTTCATTGTTACTCCCTCCCTAATGGTGATCTCTCTTCCCTGTGAACAGGGAAATTTATTTATTCGTTATCAGTATAGGCCGGATTGGTGAGTTTGACGCCCCGGCGTATCGCGTCTTCATACATCTCGATCATTTTTTGCCTGCGCGGACTGTTATTGATGTCTGTCCGGAAGCTGTTTAACTCATAAGCCGATGCGGTTGTGTAATCGCCCGTGAATTCGGGCATATCTTCTTTGTTTGGTGTGTCGCTCGGACGCAAACGTGCGCCATACAGGTTCTTCAGAATATAAGGGCCGGCAACCTGTGCATCATGGAATAGCAAGCCGTAATAACGCAGGCTTATAAAGCTGCTTCCCCTGGTTAACTGCCCGTCAAAACGGGCCCAGCCAAAAGGTCGCCCCGAATTGTCGAACAAACTACCATCGATTCGGTATGCGCCGGGAGTTTTGACATCCACTTCGACATCGAAGAGCAGATCACCGTTATCGACCCGGTCGAAGACCCTGCCGGTGAATACTGCGGGAATTCTGTTTGCAGCGGTAAAGAAAAAATCCAGTGAGCCGAGCTGTTTGTCCAGGTCCTCTGCCGAAAATTCGGTGGTGACGCGCACCGCGCCAACGTATTCCGGCCACTGGTCATTGGGCGTGAATACCGCCGTCCTTGCACTGCCGTCCACCTGGGTAACCAGGCGCACGGCCCCGGTTGCACCGTTTGCAGCAACGGTTTCCGCCCGCATGGAAACGTTTGCGGGTAAAACCCGTTCGCCCTGGTGCCAGAGTTGCAGCGATACGAGTAACGGTTCTTTACCACGAACAAAATATCGATCAGCGGTGAACAGCACCTCCCAGTCCAGGTTCGGGTTGTCTTTATTGCCCGGTAGCTTGTGTTTTTGTTCGTACCTGGCGCCGGGGTTAAGCAGATCATGCGAGTCCGCGGCGATTTTGCGGGTCGTGGCGGGGTAGCGGGTGCGTTGCTTGAACCGCTCGAGTGCCTCGCTGGCTGTCGGTTCTTCAGCCACGGGCGCCTGCGCCGGAGCGCTATCCGGAACCTCATTGTACTGTTCTTCAATAACTGTCAATTCATCCTGATCGGCACCCTGTGGATTATCCTGAACAGGATGAGCCGGGTCCCTCAGCCACCAGGCAATTGCCAGGCCCACGAGCAGGACCAAAGCAACCCATACCGGCCAGCGTCGTTTTCCGAGATTGTCTTTTCCTGTGTCCACGTTTTCCGGATGAAGATTACCAGTAATAGAAAAAGAGTGTGTTGCATAGCTGTTCGAAACGACAGCCGCAGGCTGCTTCGATAGCACTCAGCTTTGAGGCAGTGTAATGGAATTTCGGTTGGCCGTTAAATGCGGTTGATGGACAGGTTGGCGCCCCTTGCATGATCACCGGCGCTCTTCGCCGGTCGGTGGACAGCTTTCCAGCTTCGGGGATTTACAGTTCCGTCCGGGTCGCAGGCCGGCCCGTTGCGCCGATCCCCGGGTTTACTGGCGACGATCAAGTTGTTGCTGCAATGCCAGCAGGTCCGTGCGCATGGCCTCGATGGATTCCATCAGGCGCAGGCGGTCCTCATGGGCCATTTCCTCGGTTTGCATTGCGAACTGCCGGTCTTCCGCATGGATGGTTTGCATGGAGTTAACCATCAGCGCGATGAACAGGTTCAGAACGGTGAAGCTGGTGATGACCAGGAACGGCACGAAGAATGCCCATGCGTGCGGGTATACCTCCATGACGGGGCGGACTATGCCCATCGACCAGCTTTCCAGCGTCATGATCTGGAACAGGCTGAACATGGAGGCTCCGACACTGCCAAACCACTGGGGGAACTGGTTGCCAAAAATCTGTGTCGCCATCACTGCAGACACGTAAAAAACGAGCAACAAAACGGCGATGATTGAACCCATTCCCGGCAGGGCACTTAGTAGCGCGCCAATGATCTTGCGCATTTGCGGCACCACCGACAACAACCGCAGCACCCGCAGTATACGCATGGCGCGCAATACCGAGAAGGCTCCGGCGGCAGGAATCCATGAAATCGCCACTATAAAAAAATCGAACAAATTCCACCCGCCGCGGAAAAAGCTTGTTCGGTGAGCGGCGATTCGCAGTGCGATTTCAATCGTAAAAATGATCATTGCCGCCCGGTCGAGCGCGTACAGTAGCGGACCCGCAGCGGCGAGAGCGCGTTGCGAGGTCTCGAGGCCAAGCGTTACTGCGTTGACGACAATGACTGCAATGATGAACGCGTTGAAACCACGCGACTCGACCAATGAAAGCAGCGTGCGCCTGTAGCCGGGCGAGCCACGCTCAGTCGCGGTGCTGGGGATGCGCTTTGCGTTTGCCGCTGCTTCCATCGGTCAGTGTCCGCTCAGGGTTTGTCCAGGGGGTGAAGGCTGTTGACACGCACGCCGGTCAGGCCAGTTAAACGATCGAGCTCCTTTTGCAGGAACTGCTTTCGCTCGATACGCTGCTGCCGGCTAAGCGCCCGTTGCAGTGCCCGCTTGGCCCTTCGCGCAGCCACGC
>JABDPJ010000248.1 GCA_013042835.1 Lysobacterales bacterium | reverse complement strand
GAACGAGGAGTTTGCCGCCAAGGCTGCCAGCTTCGGTTGGCAGGGTAATGAGATGGTCAAAGTGGATCGTGACATCATGGTCCTGGCCAATCCGGAAATTGCCCAGTTACCCAACTGGGTGATCGCGCTGGTGGCCGCCGGTGGCCTGGCCGCTGCGCTATCCACCGCTGCAGGCCTGTTGCTGGCGATATCAACGGCCATTTCCCACGATGTAATCAAGGGCATGATTGCGCCTGACATTTCGGAGAAGAAAGAGTTGCTGGCGAGCCGTCTCGCGATGGCAGCCGCCATTCTCGTTGCGGGTTATCTCGGTATGAATCCACCCGGGTTTGCGGCCCAGGTGGTGGCGCTGGCATTCGGCCTGGCCGCATCGTCCATATTCCCGGCCCTGATGATGGGTATTTTCAACAAGAATATGGACAACATCGGCGCCATCGTGGGCATGCTGACCGGCTTGTTGTCAACGTTGCTTTACATATTCTGGTTTAAAGGCTGGTTCTTTATTCCGGGTACGGAGATGGCCGCCAATACGCCGGATAACTGGTTCATGGGAATTTCTCCGGAAGCGTTTGGCGCGGTTGGTGCGCTGTTGAATTTTGTCGCCGCGTACTTGGTTTCAAAAGTCACACCGCCCCCACCTGAGCATATTCAGCATCTCGTGGAAGATATCCGCGTACCGATGGGTGCAGGTAAAGCCGCGGCTGAGCATTAATACAGACCGCTCTCCAGAAAAGGGTCAGCATTTATGCTGGCCCTTTTTTTTATCGGCATAAGTCTTAAAATGCACTCCATGAACAATAATTTCAACGACGTCAGTTTTGCAGCGGAATTCCTGCACACCGTACAACCCTTCAACGCTCTGGATACCGTGGACCTGCAGTGGTGCGCACGCAAACTGGATGCGGTTTACTATCCCCAGGGCAAAGCCATTTTTGCGTCCCGGCCACCGCCCGGTCTGGCTATTATTCGCAAGGGTGCTGCCCGCTTGCTGGACAAGGATCACAAGTTCCTCGATAAACGTTCCGAGGGTGAACTGTTTGGTCACGACATCTACTTTCACGGTGAACTGAAAGAATATTTTGCCGAAGCCGAAGAGGATTGTCTGCTGTGGCGGATGAGCGATGAAGATTTTAAGCAGGTTCGTGAAAAGTTTCCTGTCGTTGGTGAATATTTCAGCAGTCATCTCAAGTCCCGTCTGAAAGCCGCGACCAAGGCAAAACATACGGTTACGCAGGTGCGTGACCTTTTGACCCGTAAACCGGTGTTGGTCAACAGTGATGTGAGCATTCGCAGCGCAGCACAGATGATGAGCAGCGAGAATGTTTCCAGCATCCTGGTGGTTGAAGACGGCGTACTCTGTGGAATCGTTACCGATAAGGATTTGCGGCAACGTGTGCTCGTGGAGGGCCTTGAATCCAGCTTGCCGATCAGGACGGTCATGACAGAAAACCCGATGAGTATTCCGGCAGATGCTGATGTGGATACCGCCCTGTTGATGATGCTGCGCGAAAACTATCATCACCTGCCCATCGTTGACGGGAAAAAGCCGCTCGGACTGGTCACTGCCGGGGATATACTGCGGGCCCAGTCGGAGCATCCACTGAGGCTCGTGCGTGATATTCACAAGAAGAATTCCATCGAGGAGCTGGTGGAACTCAGCCAACGTTTGCCTTCGCTGTTTGAACGCATGGTGCACCTGGGTCGCGGTGTAGGTCAGATCGGGCGGATGGTCACGCATATTACCGATGCTTTCACCGTACGCCTGATCCAGATCGCAGAGCAGGAACTGGGCCCGGCGCCAATGCCGTTTGCCTGGGTGGTTTTCGGCTCGCAGGCCCGCGAGGAGCAAACGGCGAGAACCGATCAGGACAACGGGCTGATTCTTGACCGGGACGCCGAAGAAGACGAGGCCCGCTGGTTTTCGAGGATGTCCGGCATCGTGTGTGATGGCCTGGATCAGCTCGGGTATGTTTATTGCCCCGGTGAGGTGATGGCGCTGAACGTGAAATGGCGGGTGTCGCTGCCGAGGTGGAAGCGTTACTTCGACAAATGGATCAATGAACCGGATCCAAAGTCAGTAATGCACAGCAGTATATTTTTTGACATACGTTGTGTTCATGGTGAATGTTCGCTGGTTGACAGCTTGCAGGAGCACGCCATTCGACGGGCCAAAAACGACCGCATTTTCCGGCGGTTCATGGCGGCCAATGCCCTGAGCCACCGGCCTCCCCTGGGGTTCTTCCGGCGCTTTGTACAGGAAGATGACGGTTCGCAAAGTGAGGGTTTGAACCTGAAACACCGGGGTATCGTCCCGATCACAGACCTGGTCAGAATCCGCGCGCTCGAAGCGGGCATCAGCGAAGCCAATACGTTCAGGCGAATAGAGAAAGCGATTGCAGCCGGTGTGATGAACAAGAAAGACGCCAGCAGTTTGCGTGACGCCCTGATCCTGATAAACCGGATTCGCATCTGTCACCAGTCAGAGCAGATGATGGCTGGTGAAAAGCCGACCAACTTCGTACCACCCGAGCAGCTTTCACCGCTCATGCGGCGTAATTTGAAGGCCGCATTCATGTTGGTCCAGGAAGCGCAGAGCGCATTGGAACTGAGGTACCAGGTACACTGATGTTCCGGCAATGGCGCCTGCGCAGACGGTGCCGGACCCTGGCCCGAAACTGCGGGCAGGGCAGTCTCAAGTCGTATATTGAAGATTGCCCCGGCGTACAGATAGACAAGCTTGCCAATACGCCCTTGATCGCGGTTGACCTGGAGTTGACCGGCCTCGATCCGAAACAGAACAAGATCATTGCGATTGGGTGGACAAAAATCGACCATGGCCGAATACGTTTTGGAGCCAACCGTCACATATTGGTCAATGCAGACCAATCGGTCGGCCACAGCGCCGCCATTCACGAGTTGACCGATAGTGAAGTCGCTTCCGGTGTGCCGCTGAAATCCGGTTTGAAGGCGTTATTCAAGGCCGCCCGCGGCCGTGTCTGGCTGTTCCATCATGCCGGCCTGGACGTGGCCTTCCTGAAACAGGCATGCCTTGCCTGGGCTGGCTTGACGCCGCCGTTCGCGATGCTGGATACGATGCATATGGAACTGATGATGCGGAAACGCCGTGACCTGCCAATGCGGCAGGGGGATTTGCAACTGGCCACACTTCGCGCCCGCTATAACCTGCCGAGATACACGGCGCATAATGCCTTGATCGACGCTTTTGCAACGGCGGAATTGATGCTGGCAATTGCGGCCAAAATGGACACCGGCAATTCCATCAGGCTGCAACCGCATATGAAGTATTTTTAAGGAACCCTCACTAAAGTAGAATACATTTCTCTTAAACCCGGTGCTTAGAATAACTGCTGAAACTACAAAGGAAGGACTGACCATGGACTACCTGTCAATTTATCGTCGCTCGCTGGAAAACCCCGATGAGTTCTGGGCTGATGCTGCCAGTCAACTGGAATGGAGCAAACCATGGGACAAGGTGCTCGACGAATCGGCTGCGCCTTTTTACGAATGGTTTGCCGGTGGTGAGATCAATACCTGTTATAACGCACTGGACCGGCACTGCGATGAGGGCAGGGCGGAACAGGCGGCGCTGATTTATGACAGTCCGGTCACCGGCCAGGTCAAGACGTACAGTTATGCACAGCTCAGGGACGAAGTGGCGGTTTTTGCCAACGCCTTACAAAATCATGGGGTCGACAAAGGCGACCGCGTGATTATTTACATGCCCATGATTCCGCAGGCGGCCATTGCCATGCTGGCCTGCGCGCGGATCGGTGCGATCCATTCCGTGGTTTTCGGTGGTTTCGCGGCCAAGGAACTGGCGACAAGAGTGGTCGACGCCAGTCCGAAACTCGTGATCAGCGCCAGCTGTGGTATCGAAGGTAAAAAAGTCATTCCGTACCTGCCATTGCTGGATGAAGCGCTGGAGTTAGCCGGCGTTCCGGATTTGCCGAGAATCCTCGTTTCCCGGCCCCAGTTGCCGTTGGAAAACCCGCATCCGTCAGCTGTGGACTGGGAAGACGCAGTGACGCAGGCGCACGCGGTGGACTGTGTTCCGGTCAGTGCGACCGACCCGCTCTATATCTTGTACACATCGGGTACGACGGGTGAACCCAAGGGCGTGGTGCGCCCCAACGGCGGACACGCCGTGGCGCTTAAATGGACCATGCAGAATATTTACAACGTCAAGCCAGGTGATGTGTACTGGGCGGCCTCCGATATTGGCTGGGTCGTGGGGCATTCTTACATCGTCTATGCACCTTTGCTGCATGGTTGCACAACCATCCTGTACGAAGGAAAACCAGTCGGTACGCCGGATGCCGGCGCATTCTGGCGGGTCATCGCGCAGCACAAGGTCAACTGCCTTTTCACTGCGCCGACGGCTTTCCGCGCGATTCGCCGGGAAGATTCGGCGGGATCGTTATTGAAAGAGCATGACATCAGCAGCCTCAGGGCACTTTTCCTGGCCGGTGAGCGTTGCGATCCGGATACCCTGAATTGGGCTGAAGAACAGCTCAAAGTGCCAGTCATAGATCATTGGTGGCAGACCGAAAGCGGCTGGCCGATGGCGGCTAATCCAACAGGCATCGAACTGATGCCGGTTAAAGCGGGCTCGCCCACCTTAGCAGTTCCCGGTTATGACATCCGGGTACTCGATGACGACGGTAACGAGGTACAGAGAGGGCAGTCGGGCTACATCATGGTCAAACTTCCCCTGCCTCCGGGCAATTTGAGCACCCTGTGGGGCAATCAACAGCGTTTCCGGGAAGCCTACCTGACCCGTTTTGAGGGCTATTACCTGACTGGCGACGCTGGTGTCATGGACGAAGAGGGCTACCTGTGGGTGATGAGCCGGATTGATGACGTGATCAACGTTGCAGGTCACCGCCTTTCAACCGGCGCGCTCGAAGAAGCACTCGCATCCAACGCAGACGTAGCGGAGTGCGCCGTGATCGGTGTCTATGACAAACTCAAGGGTGAGATGCCGCTGGGTTTTGTTGTGCTCAACAGTGGCTCCAATGTGAACGTGGAGGAATTGAAGAAAAGCCTTGTACAGGTGGTGCGCACGCAGGTTGGACCCATCGCCACGCCCAGGGATATCCACATCGTGCCGCGCCTGCCGAAGACCCGCTCGGGCAAAATCCTCAGGGGCACCATGCGTAACATTGCCGACGGCAAACAGTACAAAACGCCGGCAACCATCGAAGATCCCACGGTTTTGAATGAAATCGCGGATGTACTTGATGTCGGGAAAGGGGGCTAAAAGCGGCTTTGATCTATGGCTTGGCTGAGGTGGCGAGATTTACTCGGCGCGTCCTTGCGCCTCGACCTGCGGGTTCCTCGCTTTGCTCGTCATGCAAATTTGCTCCCGGCAAATTTGTGAATCACGGGTGAGTTC
>JABDPJ010000247.1 GCA_013042835.1 Lysobacterales bacterium | reverse complement strand
GGCGCCGTGCTGGTGCGCGTGGCACAGAGCCATATCCGCATCGGCACCGTGCAGTATTTTGCCTCCCGGCAGGATGGCGAGGCCCTTGAAATCCTCATCGATCACGTCATGCGCCGTCACTACCCGGATGCCATGCAAGACTTCGCACCGGTGCGCAACATGCTCGACAGGATCATCGCGCGCCAGGCCCGCCTGGTCGCCCAATGGCAGTCGCTGGGCTTTATTCACGGCGTCATGAATACCGACAACATGCTGCTCTCGGGCGAGACCATCGACTACGGGCCCTGTGCTTTCATGGATGAATTCGACGCCGGCAAGGTATTCAGCTCCATCGACCACGGCGGCCGCTACGCCTATCAGAACCAGCCCCATATCGCCCACTGGAACCTGAGCGTGCTGACACAATCATTGCTGCCGTTTCTCGATGACGATCCGGACCAAGCCCTGGCATCGGGCCAGGCGGCCATCGATGCTTTCCCGGGGATATACCAGTCTGCCTACCTGGACAGGATGCGCGGCAAACTCGGACTCACAGATCCACAGGATGGCGATGCGGTTCTCATCCAGGACCTGTTCGGCCTGATGCAGGACGGGCAAAGCGACTTTACGCTGACCTTCCGGCGCCTGGCCGACCTGGCAGATCCTGAAACAGCCCCGCACAGCGAAGTTGGCGGCCTTTTCGAGCTGCCGGCCACTTTCACACCCTGGCTTGAGCGCTGGCAGCAGAGACTGGCCAGCGATTCACTGGCATCGAGCGAGCGCCAGGCGTCCATGTACGCGGCCAACCCGGCTTTTATCCCGCGCAACCACCTGGTCGAAGAGGCTATCTTTGCCGCTGAAAGACATGGGGATTTCGAACCCTTTCACACCTTGCTGGATATACTCGCCCGGCCCTTCGAGTTCGATGAGGAACTGGCGCGTTACGCGCTGCCGCCGCGTCCCGAGCAGGTTGTCACGCAAACATTCTGCGGGACCTGATACCTTCGGGATGTTGAAGCTGTTACGCGTTCTTGCAGATGTTCAGGCTTTGGACCACTCACCCGGCTGGAGATTACCCAGGGACCATTCACCCACGCTGAACCGGACCAGGCGCAAAGTGGGAAAGCCAACCGCCGCGGTCATGCGCCGCACCTGGCGGTTGCGGCCCTCGGTAATCGTCAGTTCGAGCCAGCGGGTCGGAATGTTGGCGCGGTAGCGAATGGGCGGATCGCGTTGCCACAGTCCGGCAGGTTCCTCGATCAGTTTCGCCTTCGCAGGCCGGGTTTTGCCGTCTTTCAGAATCACTCCTTCGCGCAGCTGATCGAGCGCTGCCTGCGTGGGCTCACCATCAAGCTGCGCCCAGTACGTTTTTGGCAACTTGAAGCGGGGGTGGGTGATTTTTTGCACCAACCGCCCATCATCGCTGAGCAACAACAGGCCTTCTGAATCGTAGTCAAGCCGCCCTGCCACCCGTAAGCCGGGATCATCGAAATAGTGGCTCAAGGTCATCTTGTCCCCGGATGCCCGAAACTGGGACATCACACGGAACGGCTTGTTGAACAGAACTATCCCCGGCATGAAGGCAGCCGTTGTCCGCTTTTCAGGACTTGTCTTTTTTCGGCGCCGGTTTTTCAGTGGGCTCGTGGTCACCTATCAGGCCCTTGACCGGGCACAGCGAGAAAATGGGGCATTTCTTACAACCTGCGGTAAGCGCGAGTGGACAAAGCGTCATGGTATTCTCCGTTGCTGGATTGCGGATAGAGCCGGTAGTGCCTACATGATAAGCCCAAATGCCGGACTGGAACAGGGTCGCCTAAAAGTGCTCCCAAACCGGTGTCACGTTGCCCGGCAATGGTGCAAACCTGCCGAGTTCCGCCCAATGCCTGCCCGGCATATGGAAGTCCGAACCACAGGACGCCAGCAGCTTCCTTTGCTCGCACAGCTGCGCCATGTCGTTGGTTTGCTGGGGCAATTGCTGGCCGGAAACCACTTCCATGCCCTGCCCGCCGGCATCGATAAAGTCGTCCAGCAAGCGTTTCAGCCTGGTGCGGGTCAACTTGTACTTCAAGGGGTGGGCAAGCACAGCGATGCCGTTGGCATTCCTGATCCAGGCAATGATTTTTGGCAGCGCAGCCCACTGTTGTTTAACGTCGCCAGCCTTGCCGTCGCCCATGTATTTTCTGAAAGCGGCGCTGATGGAATCGACCTTGCCGATATTGACAAGGTACTGTGCAAAATGCGGGCGGCCTATATAGGTTCCATTGGAAAGCTTCAGGGCACCGTCAAAGGCGCCGTCAACGCCTTTCTTGTGCAGGTTTTCACCGATGCGCCTGGCTCGCCGCAAGCGGGCCTCCGATTGACTCTTTGCCGCGGCGATGATCGAGTCGCTATCGAGGTCAATGTTCAGCCCCAGCACGTGGATGCCGGTGTTCTCCCATTGCGTGGAGAGCTCGATACCGGTGACCAGCCTGATATTATCCTGTTGCAAAGGCGTATCGCGGTAAGCATCCAGCGTGTCGTGATCGGTGATGGCAAGCACATCCACGCCATTTCCCACGGCACGAGACACGAGCTCGCACGGGGTCAGGACACCATCCGAGAACGTGGTGTGGGAATGCAGATCAAACAGCATCAGCCACCCGGCCCCTTTGGACGGCCCCAACCGGTTTGCCGGATGTGTTAACTGCTTTTTCCTTCGAACATCCGCCGGGTATCAAAGACCGCCTTCACCATGGTGATATTGCCGTCTTCAACCTCGAAGAAAAATGCACCCTCATTGTGCAGGCCGTTAACCGAGTCAAACTCGGCCGTCACTGCGACTGACCCGCCCTCTACAATCATCTTGCTGTACTTCTCGTTGAACATGAACGGGGCAATTTGCTGGATATGGTCGCGTACATCCATTTCCCCACGCACGGGCTCAGGTGAGAACATGCCGTGATAATGGACATCCTCAGCCAGCGGCACGCCACTGGCGTCGTCGATATTCAGCGCCTCAAAAAATTTCAGAATGGCCGCTTCAACCTGAGCCCTTTCCTCCACTGCTTCTCTCCCGTTTTATTTCTGATCAACCGGCTGCGAAATTGGTATTATCGCAGTTTGCTGAATGGTTCCTGCAAAATGGTAGCAGATTCTCTGCCTGTCACGCGGACTTTTCACGGACTGATTGGCACAATAACCTGTTGAGGGCAACAGGTACGGATACTGGAGATTCAATATGGAGCGCAACCACCGGGTTAAATGGGCCGGGGATTTGAGGTTTATCGGCACGAGCGGCAGCAACCACAGTGTTGTCATGGACAGCGACAGGAAAACCGGGCTGTCACCGATGGAGTTATTGTTACTCGGTACCGGTGGCTGCGCTTGCATAGACCTGGTGATGATTCTCAGGAAAAGCCGCCAGAAAGTCATCGATGCCTGGGTCGAGATCGGTGGTCAACGGCGCGAAGAACTGCCGCGCTATTTTACGGATATCGAAATGCATTTTGTCGTGAAAGGCATCGACATCAAGGAGAACCGCGTGCAGCGCGCCATCGAACTGGCCATGTCCAAGTACTGTTCCGCATCCGCCCAGATGGCCGCGCTTGCCAGCATCAAAACCAGCTATACCATCATGGAAACCGAAACGCCGTAACTGGGTCCACCATCCGGGCATGTTCCGGGTGATGCCCCATCATTGGCGACGAAGGCCCCGCTGGCCCGGCCGGCTGCAACGCCCCGGAATATTTTTAGCCAAAATCCCAATGATGATATAAAGTACGCGCTCGGGGTTACCTGAGCCATTAATAATCTGCCACTGTGCTATAGCTTCTAACCGGAGAAATCATGTTAAGTTTACGTCATATTACATTGTTATTATTAATATTATTTTCGGCCTCTTTTGCAGTCGCACAAGAAGATAAGAAACCCGAACCCGGTTTGAATGAAACCACCCTGAAGGGGCTCGCATGGCGCAGCATCGGACCGGCGATGACCGCCGGACGCATCGCTGACATAGCGGTGAGCCATGCGGACCGCAGCACATGGTACGTCGGCGTGGGCAGTGGCGGGGTCTGGAAAACAGACAACCGCGGCACCACCTGGACCCCGGTTTTTGACTCGGAAGCCTCCTACTCCATCGGCTGCATCACCATCGACCCCAATAATCCCGAGACCGTCTGGGTGGGTACCGGAGAGAATGTCAGCGGGCGGCACGTCGGCTACGGTGACGGCATCTACAAAAGCCTGGACGGCGGCAAATCATGGACCAACATGGGTCTGAAAGACTCTCAGCACATCGGCATGATCGCGGTCGATCCGCGCGACTCCAACGTGGTGTATGTCGCCGCGCAGGGGCCGCTCTGGTCGGCCGGTGGCGAGCGCGGTTTATATAAAACAACCGATGGCGGCAAGAGCTGGGACCTGATCCTGTCAGCCGGTGAGTACACCGGCGCCAACGAGGTGCACCTGGACCCCGGCAACCCGGATACCATCTATGCCTCGCTGCATCAGCGTTTCAGAAATGTGGCCGCGTTAATGGATGGCGGGCCCGAGTCAGGCATTCACAAATCCACTGACGGCGGCAAGAGCTGGCGTGAACTTACCAAGGGAATCCCCACCGAAGACAAGGGCAAGATCGGCCTGAGCATCTCACCGGCAGATTCCAGTGTAATCTACGCCACCATCGAGCTTGCACAACGCACTGGTGGACTGTGGCGCTCGACCGATGCTGGCGAGAGCTGGGAGAAACGCAGTGACGAGGTTTACAGCGGCACCGGACCGCACTATTACCTGGAGATTTTCGCCAGCCCGCACGATGTCGACACGCTCTACCAGGTCGCGCCAACGCTGTACAAAACCGTGGATGGCGGCAAGACCATGCAGGCGGTCAGGAACCGGTCTGTGCACGGTGACTACCATGCCGTTGTTTTCGATCCGCAGAATCCCGACTACCTGATGGTGGGCACCGATGGCGGTGTCTATGAATCTTTCGATGAAGCGGCACACTGGAGGTTTTTCGCAAACATGCCGATCACCCAGTTCTACAAGGTGACCGTTGATTACGACGAGCCGTTCTACAACATCTACGGCGGCACCCAGGACAACAACACCCAGGGCGGGCCGTCGCGCACGGACAACGTCCACGGCATACGCAACAGTGACTGGTTCGTAACGGTTTTTGCCGATGGCCATCAACCGGCCGCCGATCCTACCAATCCCGACATCGTCTATTCAGAGTGGCAGGAAGGTAACCTGGTGCGGTTCGACCGCAAAACCGGCGAAATCGTCTACATCCAGCCTCAACCCGAAGCAGACGAGGAATCGGATCGCTTCAACTGGGATGCTCCCATCCTGATCAGCCCACACGATTCCAAACGCCTGTACTTCGCCAGCCAGCGGGTCTGGCGCAGCGACAACCGTGGTGACAGCTGGCAAGCCATCAGTGGCGACCTCAGCCACGGCCGTGACCGCATGCAGCTGCCCATGATGGGCCGCGTCTGGAGCTACGATTCCGCCTGGGACCTTATGGCCATGTCGCAGTACGGCACCATCACATCCCTGTCAGAATCCCCAATCGTCGAGGGGCTGCTGTATGCCGGCACCGATGACGGCCGCATCCAGGTCAGCGAGGACGGCGGCGGCAAATGGCGCGCGATAGACCGCCTGCCGGATGTACCGGAGGGCTTCTTTGTCAATGACATCAAGGCCGACCTGCACGATGCAGATACGGTCTACGTGGTCGTGGACGATCACAAATCCGGTGATTTCACCCCGTACATACTGAAAAGCACCAATCGCGGCAAGAGCTGGAAAAGCATCTCACAGGGCTTGCCGGAACGACATGTCGCCTGGCGCCTGGTGCAGGATCACGTCAACCCAGACCTGCTGTTCGCAGCCACTGAATTCGGTGTGTTTTTCACCGTTGGTGGCGACACATGGACCAAACTGTCCGGCGGTGCGCCAACCATCGCATTCCGCGACCTGGCCATTCAAAAACGCGAAAACGACCTGGTGGGCGCAACCTTTGGCCGCAGCTTCTACGTGCTGGATGACTACACCCCGTTGCGCGACCTGACCCCTGCAAAGCTCAGATCCGAAACCATGCTGTTTCCGGTGCGCGACGCGCTCTGGTACGTGCAGCGCATGCCGCTGGGCGAATTCCGCACCGGCAGCAAGTCATCCCAGGGAGATAGCTATTTCGTGGCCGACAACCCGCCATTCGGAGCGGTAATCACCTACTACCTGCCGGAATCGCTCCTGACAGCGAAGGAGCAACGGCGTGAGAAGGAAAAGAAGATTGAAAAACAGGCCGGTGATACGCCCTACCCCGGCTGGGACGCCCTGCGCGCTGAGAAAGTGGAAGAAGATCCCGCTGTCTTGCTGGCTATTCGCGACAGCAACGGCAATGTCGTGCGCAAACTTGAAGGCCCGGCCAAGGCCGGTTTCCACCGCGTGGCATGGGACCTGCGTTACCCGGATTCGAGCCCATGGACCGACCAGCCGCAGGATAATTACATCGTCTTCAACGGCCCGCTGGCCGCACCCGGTGACTACACGGTCAGCCTGGCGACACGCGTCAACGGTGTGCTCAAGGAAACCGGACAACAGACCGGAATCAAGGTCAACATGATGCGTCAAAACAGCCTGGCTAGCGCCGACCCGGCCGAGGTCGTGGCTTTCAGCCTGCGCCTGGACAGGCTGATCCGTGAGGGCAGCGGCGCCAATGCGGCCATGAAGGCGCTGCTGACCGAACTGGGCGCCATCAAGCAGACATTGTTGCGATCCGGCACCGAAGGCGAGCTGCGCGCCACGGCACGCGGGCTCGAACTCGAAGTCATGGACCTGCAACTGAAGCTTTCCGGCGACCCGGCGCGCGACTTGGCGGGTGACCCGGGACCGGTTTCGGTCAACCGGCGCGTCAATGTTGCGCAGATGGGTACCTCTTTCTCAACCTATGGGCCGGCGCCGATGCACGCAAGAAGCCTCGAGATTGGCGAGCAGGAGTTC
>JABDPJ010000238.1 GCA_013042835.1 Lysobacterales bacterium | reverse complement strand
CTCCGAAAAACCGCCAGACATTGATGTTTTCGGCCACTTATCCCAACGCCATCAGGAAGATGAGCCGCTCTATCCTGCGTAAGCCCGTGACGGTTAAAGTTGATGCTGAACATAAGCCTGGTGTCATAGAGCAACTCTTCTACGAGGTCAGGAAACACGAGCGTAACAACACCCTGCTGGCCCTGTTTGAGCACTACAAACCCGAATCCACGCTGGTGTTTTGCCACACGAAGGCCCAATGCGATGAGGTGGCGCGGTTCCTGCTTGACCGCCGGATCGAGGCCCTGGCCATACATGGCGACCTCGAGCAGCGGGAGCGCGACGAGGTGCTGGTGCAGTTTGCCAACAACAGTTGTGCGGTCCTGGTTGCGACCGACGTGGCCGCGCGCGGTCTCGATATCAAGTCTTTGCAGGCGGTGATCAACTATGAATTACCGCGCGATCCGGAGATATACGTCCACCGCATTGGCCGCACCGGGCGGGCGGGGGAACAGGGAATAGCCCTGAGCATTTTTACCGCCTCGGAAGTGCACCGGGTCAACGCAATAGAGCAGTACCTGCAAAAACCCTGTGTGTGCGATGTCTACGCCTCACTGGACCGCGACCCGGATTATTCACTGCAGTCGCCGATGGTGACGATGCAGTTCGATGCCGGCCGGAAGCACAAAATGCGCCCCGGGGACCTGCTGGGTGCGTTGACCGGTGATGCCGGCCTGTCCGGATCGCAGATCGGTAAAATCGACATTTTTGACATGTCCAGCTATGTCGCAGTGGAACGAGCGGCCATCAGGCAGGCGCTTGACCACCTGGCCAATGGCAGAGTCAAGGGCCGCAATGTTCGCGCCCGTAAAATAGGCCGTTGAATCTGAATCGCCTTCACGCCACGAAACCACGTTAACCTCCAGGCCGTCCATGGACAGAACACAGCACTACTCGCCTCTTGAAGAAAGAACCAATGTGGTGTCGCATGCTTTCGGGCTGGTCCTCAGTATTGTCGCCCTGGTTCTGATGGTCGTTCGTGCCAGCGTGTACGGTAATGCCTGGCATATCGTGGGTGCGGCCATTTTTGGCGCCAGCCTGATATCCCTGTATGCCGCTTCCACTCTCTATCACAGCGAAAAAGACCTGCAGAAAAGAAGCCGCTGGAGAGTTCTGGACCATGCAACCATCTATATCCTGATTGCCGGCACCTACACGCCGTTCACACTCGTCACCCTGAATGGTCCGCTGGGTTGGACGATTTTTGGTATTTCCTGGGGTATGGCCATTGCCGGTGTTACGTTGAAACTATTTTTTACCGGCAGGTTTGGCGTCCTTTCCACGCTGATGTATGTCGTTATGGGATGGATCATTGTCTTCGCCCTGAAACCACTGATCAGCAACCTTTCCACTGAGGGCCTGGCTTGGCTTTTTGCCGGTGGAATCTCGTACACGGCCGGTGCGGTTATTTACAGCATCAAGAAGATCACATTCAACCACGCAATCTTCCATTTGTTCGTCCTGCTGGGCAGTTTCTGCCATTTCATGGCGGTCTATGAACACGTGCTCCCCGCCTCGTAGGGTAGACAAGCGGGTCCCGCCTGATCACAATTAATGTACAGGTTCGAGAACAAAGGATTTTTCATGTTGAAACTGCTACCAATAATGCTATTGCTGTACTGCGTGACCGGCGCAGCGATTGAGCCGCCGCCCGAAACCGGCAACCAGGATGACGCGGCGATCGAAGAAGGTGATGTGCTGGAGCTGGACAGGTTGACGGTGACCGGAGAAAAGCTGACCCTCCGCAAGGAAACCCGTTTGCGGCTGGTTCGTCATGCCATGAACGAGCCCCGCAGCAGCAAGAAAGAAGACAGGGACAAGCTCTTGTGCTGGATGGAAGTACCGGTGGGAACCCATTTCCATCACGTTACTTGTGCGCGTAACGGCGACCTGGATGCCTTGCGGCTCGGTGGAAAAAGCGGCCAGATAGGCGGGTCGGCCGGTTACGGCAGGCATAAGATCTGGCGCAGCCTGAAGGCCGAGAGTGCCGTGGGGATTCGCAATATCCTGGACGGTATGTCGGATGACGGGTATTTCGACAAGGAATTCGTGGCTATTGCCTCAAACGGCGGTGAGCCACCACGGGATGTACCCGATATCGATGAGTTGAAGGTTTTTGCCAGCGCCTGGGTTGAAGTCGACAGGTTGACCCGTGAGGACAAACCGGAAGAACAGGTTATTGCCGCAATTACGGCCGATGGCATGACTTTACAGCGCTATAACCGCATCGCAGTATTGGCGCAAAGCTATCAGAGTATCAGGACGAAAATTACCGAAATTGTCATGGAACAGCAGGATTCGCTATCCTCGTCGTGATGATTTTACCGGGTTAGACCGGTTCAGAACCGCTAACCGTGCTACACTCACACTGTTACCGTAGCCAAGCGGACTGTAATCGTTGACATTAGCCGCCAGAAGGAGGGGCGAAATGAAAGCATATCAAGTGATTGGCATAGTCTTGATGGGCGCCGGAATGTTCGCGCTGTCACCAAACGTGGAAGCGAAGTCACACGGGTACCCGATAGACAAAGCGTTATACGAGGAAAAATGTACAAGTTGTCATGGTACTGAAATGTATACCAGAGAAGATCGCAAGGTTGAAAGCCTGGCAAAGCTCAAGAACCAGGTCAGGTTGTGCAGTATTACAGCCAAGACAAAATGGAGCGATAAAGAGAACGTGGCTGTGGCCTATTATCTGAACAGGGAATTCTATAAATTTTGAGGGTTGACCCCCACCAATTCAGTTAATCACGACTAAAAACCGGCACGCGGATGCCTCGATGGCTCGCCGTGTCTGTAAAGATTTCTGTAAAAATGCAGAATGCAAAGCTAGACCAATTATTTAATTTATTGAGGAAAGAAGGTTATGAGTACAGGTACAGTAAAATGGTTTGATGCGGGGAAGGGATATGGATTCATCACACCAGAAGACGGTGGCAAGGATTTGTTTGTTCACCATTCGGAAATTCAGACTGACGGTTATGCGACACTGAACGACGGTCAGCAGGTTGAATACGAAGTCGGAGAAGGCCAGAAAGGCCCATGCGCAACCAAGGTTGTTGCACTCTGAGCTTGGTTTCAAGGTTCATCCAAACGGGTGCCGGTTACAACGGCGCCCGTTTGTTTTAGAGCGTTTCTTTTTCTAAACTCCCTCGCTTGTACCGGTATCCAGACTAACCTGGTTTAAAGGTACGCGTGCACCATTCAGCGCTGTTTTGCACGCAGCCGCTATCGACTCGCCACCGGCGATATAAAAATCATGATCTGCGAGCTGCTTTTCGCCGATGTTCATTAACGTTGCGATTGAGTCGGCGCCAAGGTCCGGCTCAGCCAGGCTGCCCGCATTTACAGGCACATAATGAAAGTTGTCCAGGGCGTCCCGCCACGACCTGCACAGGTTGTCCATGTAATGATCTGCACCGGGTGGTGTAAACCACAACAGGTGCATGGCCGCAGTGGTATCCAGTGATATGGCATGTTCGATCAGGCTTTTTACCGGGGCAAAACCCGTATACCAGGCTATGAAAACAACTGGGCGGGTCGGGCTTTCATCGAGGACAAAATCCCCCGTCGGCCCAATGATATCGACAGGGTCGCCCTTCTTGAGAGCGTCGAAGACGTATGCAGAGAAATCATCAGCCGGATTGCGCGCCACCTGGAAATGCAGGTTCATATCATCGCAGGGGCAACTGCCGACCGGGTGACTGGCAGTGGGCATGCCGTTACCTCCCAGTCGGACACGTTGGCCGGCGAGAAACCGCAGGCGTTTGGTGCGCGGCGTTTTCAGGTGCAGCAGTGCAACGTCGTCATTGACGAAATCCAGGCCTCTTACCCTGGCGCTGATCTGCTGAAAGGGGATGTCATGGCTGTCACTGGCCTCATTCGCCTCGATCACCACGTTGGTCACCGGCGTGGTGGCGCACATCAATACATGGCCGCTGGCCCGTTGTTCATCACTTATCCGGAAGTCATGATACCGTGTGTTCTCTACCTGGCCGGATAGGACCCTGGCAAGGCACTCGCCGCAATTGCCGTTGCTGCAGCCATAACCAAGCGCCAGGCCGGAACGCAGGCCGGCCTCCAGCAGGTTTGAGCGGCCCTCTGAAACGAACTCGCGTCCGCTGGGAAGGATTTTTACCTTGACTGGCATTGCCTTAAAACACGCGCCTACTTTTTCCGGTTTTTTCTTTTGGCATGCTGGCCCTTTTTCTTGCGGCTTTTTTGCCTGCTTTTGTGCTTTTCGTCAAGGCGTTCAATCTCCAGGCGCTGGCCCGCTACCCAAACCTTTCTAAGGGCCTTGAAGGTTTCCCTGGGCATGCCGACAGGCAGGTCGATGAGGCTATAGTCGTCATGGATGTTGATGCGGCCGATATAACGGCCTTCGATTTCCGCCTCGTTGGCAATTGCACCGACGATGTTGCCGGGCAGTACACCGTGGTCATGGCCAACCGATATACGGAACCGCTCCATGCCCTCAGGCGGTGGCCCGTCTTTCGATTTTCCGGCTGTTTTTGCTTTTTTACCACGCGGGGACTTGATGTCCCTGGCCCAGCCCTTGTCTGCTTTGTGCCGGGGTTCGTGTTGCAGCAGGAAAGGTGCGTCGCCTTGCGTCATCTGCGCAAGGGCAGCGGCGATCTGCAACGCCGGTACGTCATTATCCCGCTGATACTCCTCTATCATCCTGGTAAAAAGGCCGAGGTTTTCACTCGCCAGCGAATGGGTGATTCCCTGCTTGAATTTTTCGATGCGCCGGTTGTTAATGACATCGGTGGACGGCAAATCCATCATCTCGATCTTCTTGCGGGTTGCGTTTTCAATAGCGTACAGCATGCGCTTTTCGCGCGGTGTGACGAACAGGATGGCATCACCTTCGCGGCCGGCCCGTCCGGTGCGGCCGATGCGGTGGACATAGGCTTCAGTATCCGTCGGAATATCGTAGTTCACCACGTGCGAGACGCGTTCGACATCAAGCCCGCGGGCGGCGACATCGGTAGCGACTACGATATCCAGCTTGCCTTGCTTGAGCCGGTCAATGGTTCGTTCCCGCTGTTTTTGCTGAATATCACCGTTGAGCGGCGCCGAGGCGTATCCGCGGGCTTCGAGTTTTTCAGATAGATCAACGGTTGCCAGCTTGGTGCGCACGAAGATCAGCATGGCGTCAAAAGGCTCGGCTTCCAGGATGCGGGTCAGGGCGTCGAGTTTGTGAAACCCGCGTACCGGCCAGTAGCGCTGGCGTATGGTCTCGGCGGTGGTGGTCTTGACCTTGATGGTGATTTCAGCGGGATCATGCAGGTAGCGGATGGCCAGGCGGCGAACCTGGTAGGGCATGGTGGCTGAAAACAGTGCGATTTGCCGGTCTTTCGGGGTTTGTTCGAGAATCCACTCCACGTCTTCTATAAATCCCATGCGCAGCATTTCATCGCCTTCGTCCAGCACCAGGGCGGTCAGCTTATCGAGTACCAGCGTGCCCCGGCGAATATGGTCCATGACGCGGCCGGGAGTACCTACCGCCACGTGAATGCCGCGCTGCAGGGCGCGGATTTGAACGCTGTAATCCTGGCCACCGTAGATGGGCAGCACGTGGAAGCCTTGCATGTGGTGGGCGTATTTCTGAAACGCTTCGGAAACCTGGATTGCCAGTTCTCGCGTGGGCGCCAGCACCAGCACCTGCGGGTCCCTCTGCTGCAGAT
>JABDPJ010000235.1 GCA_013042835.1 Lysobacterales bacterium | reverse complement strand
CAAGAAACCCACACTGATGTTCAACGGGTACGCAGACCAGGTCGCTTCTTTGTATACCGGCCTGGATTTGCGCAAGAATTATTGACAGATGAGGGCCGGTTCGAAGGCCTTTTACCGCTGGACCAAGCCAGTGGTGTTTGTGCTCTGCCTGTTACCACTGGTAGTGTTGGTGCTGCAGGCATTTGCGGTGGCAGGTTTGAGCCTGGGCGCGAACCCGATCGAGAAATTGCTGCATGAGTTAGGGCGGTGGGGACTGAAGTTCTTGTTGATCACGTTGACGGTCACACCGCTAAGACGCTGGACTGGTTGGGTTTGGTTGATCAGTTTCAGGCGGATGCTGGGTCTTTTCGCGTTTTTCTATACGATGCTGCATTTTCTTTGTTACGCAATTCTCGACCAGGGGTTGAATGTGGCCGCGATCGTCGAAGACATTGTCAAACGTCCCTATATCACTCTCGGAATGCTTGGTTTGCTGTTGTTGATCCCGCTTGCTGTTACCTCCACGAAAGGCATGATGCGGCGTCTCGGCAGACGTTGGCAAAGCCTGCATCGCCTCGTTTATGTCATTGCGATTGCCGGCGTATGGCACTTTTACTGGCAGGAAAAGCTGGATACCCTTGATGCCGCCATCTATGCAGCCATACTGGCCTTCCTATTGGCAGTGCGGATTTATTATGCGCGCTTCGCGCCGGGCAAAAAACAACGTCGCACCGGAAGATAACACCATCGCTCAGGCCCGTGCTGGTGTTAAAATTCAACTGCTTGATTCGAAGGCTGGCAGATGTTGGCGGTGGTTTTGAGCGGTGGCCGGGAGACTGAGATACCCCGGTCATTTCCGTTCTTGCGCCCTGGTGCCCTCATCTGCGCATAATTCCGTACAGAATTCCAGGAGCAGAGGTAGTCATGCGTCTTTTTAAAAAAATCTTGAAGTGGTTTGGAATCGCTTTTGCCGTCGTGTTGTTACTCGGTGGGGCTTTCCTTGCCCATAGCTGGTACTTCAAGCCGGTTAATATCAACATCTTCTTCGCCCGTGCTTTTTTACAGGTTGCGCTGGAAAGCCCGGAAATGCTCAGTTCAATCCATGTGCTTGAACAGTTTGGCGTCAAGGGGCACAACGCCGAACTGGATGACGAAAGTATGGCTGCCGGCGACCGCCTGTTCAACCACATGAAAGAAAGCAGGCAGGTTCTGTTGAGCTATGCCGATGAAGACCTGGCTGAGAAGGACATCATGTCCAAGCGTATTGCGCTGAACTTGATGGACAGCCTGATGGACGTGGAGCAATACCGTTTTCACAATTATCCCGTCAACCAGTTGTTTGGGGTACAGAACGGTTTTCCTTCATTCATGGAGTCTACCCACCAGGTGCACAGCGTAAGGGACGCAGAGGACTATGTCTCCCGATTATCCCAGGTCGGCCGCAAGTTTGACCAGGTGCTGGACGGCCTTCGCCACCGGGAAAATCTCGGTATTTTGCCGCCGCAGTTCGTGGTTACCAAGGTGCTCGAAGAAATGCGTGCTTTCGTTGCCACGCCGGCCGAGGAAGGCATCCTGATGGTTGCGCTGACCGACAAGATGAAAGAGGCGGATTTACCGCAGTCCGAACAGCAGAGAATTGCGCTTGAGGCCCGCGAGCAGATAGAAAATACCGTCTACCCCGCTTACGGGACTTTAATTGACTATTTCGTAACGCTGGACAGCAAGGTTAGCGAGAACCATGGCGTATGGGCGTTGCCGGATGGTGATAATTTCTACCGCCTGGCCATGCGACTGTTTACGACCACCGATTATTCTCCGGATTACCTGCACGATTTTGGCCTGTCCGAAGTCGAGCGCATCCAGGCTGAAATTCTCGAGATTCTGGAAACAGAGGGCTGGGATGTGTCGCAGGGTTTTCACTCAGCCATTTCAGAACTGGCTGAAGACCCGCAGTTCTACTACTCGGACAGTGTCGAAGGCCGTGAACAGATACTGGCGGATTACCGGGCAATCATTGACGAGATTTCAGCAGGCCTGGAGCCTTACTTCGATGTGACGCCCAAGGCTGGCCTCGAGGTGGACAGGGTTCCGGAGTTCAAGGAAAAAACCTCTCCCGGCGCTTACTACCAGATGCCGGCAATGGATGGATCACGTGAGGGTGTGTTTTACGCCAACCTTTACGATATCAAGGCCACGCCCCGCTACAGTATGCGCACGCTGGCCTATCACGAGGGCATCCCGGGTCATCATTTCCAGTTGGCGATTCAGCAGCAGCAGGAAGAGTTGCCATTTTTCAGGCGCCTGATCCCGGCGGTCGCCTACTCGGAAGGCTGGGCACTGTACGCTGAGCGCCTCGCCTGGGAATTGGGTTTCCAGGATGATCCTTATGACAACATCGGCCGGCTTCAGGCCGAGTTGTTCCGCGCGGTGCGCCTGGTTGTGGATACCGGCATTCACTACAAGCGCTGGAGCCATGAGCAGGCCATCGATTACATGATCCGCAACACCGGGATGGCCAATAGTGATGTGGTGGCCGAGGTTGAGCGCTATTTCGTCATGCCCGGACAGGCATTGGCCTACAAGGTGGGTATGACCAAGTTGCTGGAGTTGCGCGAACTGGCCCGCAACGAACTGGGCGACCGCTTTGACATGCGGGAATTCCATAACGTCATACTGACCAATGGATCGGTGCCACTGGACATTCTCGAGGAGTTGGTCAGGCAATATATCGCCGACAACCAGGCGGCTTGATGTGATGTTGTAAGCGGCGCGAAACCTGTCCGAAACCGCCGCCGTGGCCTGTATTGGCGCCGTTAATCCAGCCAGGGGTCGATGTTGAGCTTGCCAACCAATTCGCCGCTGTCAGCATCAAGGATGGCGGCGAAATGCCCCGCGCGCATCATGCCCGGCACGAAGGCCAGTTGCCGGATGTCCCCGCCGTTTCTGTTGACCAGGGTGTCAATCGCCTTTGCAGAGCCTGGACGCGCGCTGCGGAGTGTATCCAGCGGTCTGGAAGCTCGTGCGACGAGGTGTTGTTTTTCGCTGTAAATACTCCAGAATTCGGGCCTGAACTGCAGGTCTGGCTTACCTTCGAACATAACTTCCTGCAGAAACTTCTGAAAAACACGCTTGTCCTTTGGCATGTTGGCAAACAGCAGAACGGGGTTGGTGAGCGGTTTGTCGAGGAACTTCGGGTTCGGAATGTTACTGACATCGACATCCCGTTTTGAAAACACTTCGAACCTGTCCACCGTGTAGACCATGAAGTATGGCCTGTTCTCGTAAAGGGATAGTGTCCCCCACCCGATTGCGAGCAACTGTATGAGCACGATGACGCTCAAATCCATCTTCAGGCCCCGCTTGTTGTTGGCCCAGACAACCCAGGTCAGGGCAGGGCCGGCCAGCGCGGCTGTGAGGATCAACAGCAGTGAAGATTTGCCGCTTTCTTCAAATTGAAGAAAAGGCGGCGGATACCAGGCAGCCAGCACCAGTATGGCAATTACCGCCAGCAGCAGGATAGTCGGCCAGAGGTGGTTTAACGCGGCCCGCGATTTACTCATATCAACTCACCGGGGAACTCCCGGGCTCGCAGGCGTTCAACAGGCATCAGGCTCTCACTGATAAATGCGGTTGGTGCTTTGTCCTGCTCCTGTTTGGATTCTGATTGCCGGTGAATGAAATACAGCGCAAAACCTGTGGCAAACAGGATCACAGCAATCAGGATAGCCACCAGGTTATTCGATTTAAATCTTGAGTTCATATCTGTTTTACTGCCCGTGAGATGGTGGAGTAGTATATCAGCGTGAAGGAAAATCTGACCACTGCATACTGGCAGCCCGCTCAGCTCTTCGACAACACCGATCAACACAGGGAAGCAATCCTATGAACAAAGTCCTGGTCACTGGTGCAAATCGCGGCATCGGATTGGAATTATGCCGGCAACTGGTCGCGCGCGGCGATGAAGTCATCGCGGTCTGCCGCAGCAGCAACAGTGCCTTACAGGCCTTGAACCTGCGCGTCATCGAGGGTATCGATGTCAGCTCGGCAAAGTCTACCGGCCTGTTACAGGCGCAGTTGGGCGATTTTAAGCTGGACTGGCTGATCAACAACGCCGGGATTCTCTCGGTTGAATCGCTCGACAGCCTGGACTTCGACGCCATGGAGCGGCAGTTCAGGGTCAATTCACTGGGGCCCTTACGTCTCACCAGCGCCCTGTTACCAAACCTGCCCAAGGGCGCCAAGGTCGGCATTATCACCAGCCGTATGGGGTCGATCGAGGACAATACCTCGGGCGGCTATTACGGCTATCGCATGTCAAAAGCCGCCGTCAACATGGCGGGTATGAGCCTGGCGCGTGACCTGCAGGAAGTAGGTGTCAGTGTGGCCCTGTTGCACCCGGGCATGGTGGCCACGGACATGACCGGCGGACGGGGTGTCGCGGTTGAGCATTCTGCAAGCGGCTTGATTCAGCGCATGGATAATTTACGCGCGGCCGACAGCGGCAGCTTCTGGCACGCTGAAGGTGAGCGGCTACCCTGGTAGGGGCAACAGTGCCGGCCGCGCGGCTTCAATGGCACTTGCCGGCTGGTTTTATTTACGAGAGATCGCGCCGACACGTCTCAAGGCTTCTTCCATTTGATTCCAGCGTTGTTCGATAGTCCCGGTGTAGCCGATGGATAAGCGCACCAGGCCCTGTGAAATAGCCGCAGCGGCCTTGTCCTCATCGGTCATCTCGCTGGAGGTGCTGCTGCCGGAGCAGGACATCAAGGTGTCGAAATAGCCCAGGCTAACCGCCACGTAACCGAACTGATATTCGTTTTGCAGCAGGTCGAGCAGCTCATTGGCTTTTTCCACCGTGCCCATGTCGAGGGTGAGAATGCCGCCGTAGCCGTAGTCAGGGCAATGCAACTCACTCATCAGTTCATGATCCGGATGAGCCGCTAACCCCGGGTAGGAAACCGTCATTCCGAGGTCCTGCAATCTTTCGGCGAACAATTGGGTGCGCTTGCTGTGCTCGGTCATGCGTAACGGCAAATGTGGTATGCGGAGGTTGATATTGAATGCCACCTGCGGGTCCATGGTTGGCCCCAGGATCATTAGCATACCCGTGTGCAAATCCATCATCTCCTGGATGAAAGCGGCGTCCGCGCAAATCGCACCGGCAATATAGTCTGAAGCGCCGTTAATGAACTTCGTCATGCTGTGCACGACAATATCGGCACCGAGCTTTATCGGGCTCAGGACCAACGGGCTGAAGGTGTTGTCGACGACCAGTTTTATGCCGTGCCGCCGGGCGATGGCGCTCAGTCGCGGAATGTCCGCGACGCGCAGTGTCGGGTTGGCGACGCTCTCGGTATAGATCACGCGAGTGCGGTCAGTGATGGCAGCCTCCACGGCATCGAGGTCGGTGATGTCGACGAGTGTTGTGCTGATACCCGTTTTCGGAGGCAGCAGATCATGCATGAGCGCATAGGTGCCGCCGTAGACGGTATTGGAAGATACAATGTGGTCGTTCGCGTCACATAGCTGCAACAGGGTTGCCGAGATCGCCGACATTCCGCTGGCGGTGCAATAAGCCGCCTCGGTCCCTTCCAATGCCGCGAGTTGCTTGCCAAGGGTATATACGGTGGGGTTGAAATGACGGCCATAAAGATAACAACCACCTTTCTCCGGCCCTTTTTTGCCACCAAAAATATCAGGCATGGTACTCGAGTGCATGACGGTAAAAGTCGTGCTGGCTTCCACCGACATGTTGACGCCGCCGTGTTCACCGAATTCATGACGGGCACTGGCAAGGGTTTCTACAGGGTTTCGGTGTTTCATATCATTGCCGCCGGTGGCGCCTCCTGTGCTCGGTGTTCGGAATCAGCCTCAGTCGGGTAGCAGTTTGCTGTTTCCAGGATTGCTATATATTCTGTTACGAGCTGGTATTATAGAATATAGTTCTTGGTATTATTATAACAACGAATTTTATACGGTTTTATTCCATGAAAAAGACACTTGATCGAATCGACTACGAAATTTTGACCTTATTGCGAAATAATGCTCGGATATCGAATAAGGAGATAGCAAAGAAGGTTGGATTGGCGGCTTCGACATGCCTGGTCAGGATACGCATGTTGCAGAACTCGGGTGTGATCAGCGGGTTTCATGCCGAGATAGAACCATCGAGCCTTGGTGTAGGCATCCAGGCCATGATCGCGGTAAGGCTGATCCGTCACTTTAAGCCCGATGTCGACGCTTTCCGTCAACACGCACTTGGTTTACCGGAAGTGGTGCAGCTGTATCATGTCGCCGGCCCCATTGACTTCCTGGTCCATGTCTGGGCACGGAACTCGGACCACCTGCGTGAACTGGCCATGACGGCCTTCACCGCCAGGGAGGAGGTTTCCCATATTGAAACCGAACTGATTTTCGAACATATCCGCAGTACTGATGTGCCCTCATTTCACGACATGGACGACAACGGAAAACCCATTGAATAGCAGCAAGGTTATGTTGTTGTAAGCGCTTGTATTCAGGCCTTGCCACGCATAACATTTGCGATTACTCCCTTTGGGAAATATCGACGGCATGTCCGCAATCACTAAAACGGCATACCTATCATTGTTGGCAGTACTTTGTCTTTACCGGGCGACTGATTCTTTCGCGCAGGACACGGAACCACGC
>JABDPJ010000232.1 GCA_013042835.1 Lysobacterales bacterium | reverse complement strand
TCGGCAGCCTTGGCCGCTATTTCGATATCCTCCTGTTTTGCGCCCGGACGGCCGTAGGCAATATTATCGGCCACCGTCCCGTGAAACAGGAAGACGTCCTGGCTGACCAGCCCAAAGGCCGCCCTGAGGTCCGGGATTTTGAGTTTGGCCAGGTCCGTGCCGTCCAGCAGGATACGGCCGGCGGAGGGTGAATAAAAACGCAGCAGCAACTTCATCAGCGTGCTTTTACCGGAGCCTGTCTGGCCGACCACGGCGACGGTCTCACCCGGTGCGACGGATAAATCGATATCGCTCAGCACCTCGGTCCCGCTTGCGTAGGCAAAGCTGACACCGGCAAAGTGCAGGCCGCCCCTGACATTGTCAACGGGCAATGCGGTCGAGCCGCTGCGGGTTTGTACCGGTATTTCAATCAGGTTGAGGATGCGGCGCGTTGACGCCATGGCGCGCTCGAACAGGTCGACGGTTTCGGCCAGTCGCGTCAGGGGCCACAACAATCGCTGCGTCAGGAATACCAGGACGCTGTAAGCCCCGGCGTTCAGCTGCCCGTCCAGCGTCAGCTTGCCGCCATAGATCAGGGTGGCAACAAAACCCACCAGTATCGCCATGCGGATAATCGGAATAAAAGCCGAGCTGACACGAATGGCGCCGCGGTTGGCGTTGACATAGGCGCTGCTTTCCTTCTCCAGCTGGTCGAGTTCGTGTTGCTCGCGGGTAAAGCTCTTGATGGTGGCGATTCCGGCGATATTGTTGGCCAGCCGGGTGCTCAGAACACCGACTTTCTCCCGCACGTCAGCGTACAGGGGCTGTGCCCTGCGCTGGAACCAGAATGCGCCAAGGATGATCACGGGCACGGGCGTGAACGCCATCAGGGCTATTTGCGGTGAGATATAGAAGAATACCGCGCCCACGGCAATGACGGACGTTGCCACCTGGATCAGCGCGTTGGCGCCGCCGTCCAGGAAGCGTTCGAGTTGGTTGACATCGTCGTTCAATATGGCCACCAGGTGGCCGGTGGAGGTGTCTTCAAACCATGCCATGTCGAGGTCCTGGACATGGCCGTAGGCATCCAGCCTCAAATCGTGTTGCAGGCTCTGTGAAAGATTGCGCCACAAGACCTGCAGGAAAAATTGGAAAAGCGACTCAAAGGCCCATACCAGGATTGTGATCGCGCCCAGGAACAGCATCTGGTTGAACGGTTCGCTGATGCCGAAATCGGCCAGGAAAGAGCCTTCCTGGCGAACCACAACGTCGATCGCCATGCCGATGAGGATTTCCGGCATGACATCGAAGAGCTTGTTTAATACCGAGCATAATGACGCCAGCCAGATCCGCCGGCGGTACCCGCGCGCGTAGCGGAGCAAGCGCAAAAGTATGCCGGCAGAGGACGAAAATTCGCTCATCTGCGCATTATCACAGCAAATGTCGCAGGTCCGGCAGGTATTTTTCCAGTGAACCGGTATTGAACGCCACCACCTTGTTGCCGGGTTTGATCCAGCCGTCTTCCAGCAGGCGGGGGATTGCGGCCAGGCAGGCGGCGCCCTCGGGGCATACCCACCAGCGCTTGTCTTTCCAGACGCGTGAGAGTGCCGCGTCCATATCATGTTCACTGACGGCGACCGCGGCCCCGCCGGACTGACGGACGATATCCAGAACCTTGAAATGGCCTACCCCGCCCGGCACATTGACGCCATAGGCCAGCGTTTCGCCGGGATCGACCGGGGCGACCTCGGTAGTCCCCTGTTCAAACGCATTGACCAGTGGCGTCGTGCTTTCGCTTTGCACGCAAATCATGCGGGGGCGGAAATGGTCGATCAGGCCCAGCGCTTCCAGTTCATTCCATGCTTTCCACATTCCAAGCACGCCGGTTCCGCCGCCGGTCGGGTAGATTACGACGTCCGGCAGGCTCCACGGGTCTTCTGTTTGCTTTGGCTCTGCGAGTTCGAGGCCGAGGGTTTTTTTGCCATCGATACGCCAGCCCGGTTCCTGGAAAGTGGCGACGCTGAAATAACCCTTTTTGAGCCAGGTCTCCTTCAGCAGCATACCGGCTTCGCGGATGGTGCCGGTGACCAGTTCCAGCTTGAAACGGTCCGACTGCGCGGCCAGTGCAGCGACCCTGCCGAGAATCGGCATAGGGGTATTGTCCGGCATGGCGACGATGGCCTCCATGCCGGCGGCGTAAGCGTATTCGCACATGGAATCACCGGCATTGCCCTGGGTCGGGACAGCCAGTTTGCGGATGCCGGCCTGGTGCGCCATGGAGATGGTCATCGCCATACCGCGGTCCTTGAAGCTTTGCGTGGGGTTGGCGCCAAAACCGGGATGCGCCTTGCCCTCATCCTTCACGGCCAGCGTGAAACCCGCTTGTTGCGCCAGCGGGTGGTCGTTGTAATTTAACAGCGGCGTGTGACCCTCGCCCAGGTTGAAGATGTGCGGCTGATCATCCGGGTTGTTGATATCCAGCGGCAGCAGTCCGCCGAAGCGCCACATATCGTTGCGTTCAGGGTGATACCAGGAGAGTCCGGGTTGCTCCGTCGCCAACCGTTCCAGGTCCATGACAATCTCGACCGGGCTGTCGTCGACAGGGCAGAGATTCATAACGGTGCCGGCGGCGTACTCAGCGCCGCAGCGAATGCATTGCAAATGTGAAACCAAGCTCATTCTGATTCACTACCCGGTAACTACTGCAGGGAGTTTAAGTGGTTCGCACCGGCCGCGCCATGTACTTGGGTGAGTCATTCTTAACAATTTCGAGCTTGGGGGACAAGCAAGGTACGTGCGACCGGTGCGAGTGTGCAGGTTACCAACATTGGCAATAAATTTATATGAAATTGTCCGGAAATTTTCATTCAATAATTGCAACAGGTGCCCGGAGCCTTTTGTGAGTCCTGATCTCTGGTGCCGGGCCGGCGTTGTTATTGGCGATGTGAAAAACTTCCCCGGGTGCTACGATTCGTATTACGTTAAAAAATTGGGTTTTCGATGAAAGTTGATGGCATCCCTTACCGCTCGATCTGGCTGAATGAAAACGGCTGGGCAGTGGATATTATTGATCAGACACGCCTGCCGCATGAGTTCATGGTCAAGTCACTGGGCAGCATGCAGGATGCCGCCGAAGCGATCAGCGTCATGCGGGTCCGCGGTGCGCCGCTGATCGGTGCGACAGCCGCCTACGGGCTGGCCCTTGCTATGCGTGAAGATTCCAGTGATGAAAACCTGGTGAACGCCGCCGAAACCCTGCTCGCGACCCGGCCCACCGCTGTCAATTTGCGCTGGGCGCTGGCCAGGATGCAACAGGTGTTAACAACTGTTCCCGGCGAGCAGAGGGTTGCCATGGCCTACGCGCTGGCTGCGAAAATTTGTGATGAGGATGTTGCCATCAACCATGCTATCGGCCGTCATGCATTGGACGTGATCAGGAACCTCTGGCAGCAGAAACCCACCGGCAGCGAGACTTTTCACATTCTCACCCATTGCAACGCGGGCTGGCTGGCTACCGTCGACTGGGGAACGGCATTATCCGTCATCTACCAGGCCTTTGACGACGGCATTCCGGTACATGTCTGGGTGGATGAAACCAGGCCGCGCAACCAGGGCGCGGCACTCACGGCATGGGAACTGAAGTCTCACGGTATTCCGCACGATGTGATTGTCGATAATGCCGGCGGACACCTCATGCAGCACGGGCTGGTGGACGTGTGTATCACCGGTACCGACCGCACGGCACGTAACGGTGATGTCTGCAACAAGATTGGCACCTACCTGAAGGCGCTGGCGGCCTGCGATAATGAGGTACCGTTTTATGTTGCCTTACCCGGGCCAACGATCGACTGGCAGATGACTGATGGCGTCAATGGCATACCCATTGAGCAACGCGACGCGGAAGAGGTGACGCATGTAGCCGGCAAGAATTCGGAGGGCCGGGTCGACAGCGTGCAGATCACCCCCGATGGCGTCAGTGCCTGCAACTATGCCTTTGACGTCACACCAGCCAGGCTGGTAACAGGCCTTTTTACCGAGCGGGGCGTGTGCAAGGCAAGTGAAGAGGGACTGCTGGGCCTTTACCCGGAGGAAATGGAGTAGCCGCCATGAGAGATTCGCTGCGACATAAATTGATAGAAACGGCCGTTGCCATGAACGCCTGCGGTTTGAACCAGGGCACCTCGGGCAACCTGAGCGTGCGCCTCGACGACGGTTTCCTGATAACGCCATCGGGCATGGACTATGCCGGCCTGGATGTGGATGACATCGTCGAGGTGAATTTCGAAGGTAAAAGTAAAGGGCAGCGTAAACCCTCAAGCGAGTGGCGCTTCCATGCCGATATTTACCGGCAGCATGCCGATGCCAAAGCGATACTGCACGCCCATCCGGTCAACTGCACAACGCTGGCCTGCCTGGGCAAAGGTATTCCGGCATTTCATTACATGGTGGCCATTGCCGGCGGCAAGGATATCCGCTGCGCCGATTACGCCACTTTTGGCACGCCAAGATTGTCAGCGCATGTCCTCAAGGCGCTCGAAGGGCGCAAAGCCTGCCTGATGGCCCACCACGGTATGACCTGTTTCGAAAAGGATTTGCCGGGCGTTTTGGCCCTCGCGATTGAGGTCGAACACCTCGCAACCGTATACAGCCGCATACTGGCAATCGGTGATGCGGACGTTTTAAGTGATGATGAAATGGCCGTGGTGCTGGAAAAGTTCAAAAGCTATGGTGTTCAGGATTACTGAGGGGGCTCGCTCCTGCAACGATTCAGCCAGATTCCACCCCCGCTGCGGTCAGGGCTGTGCTGAGCTTCTCCAGCAGCAAATCCGCGTTCTGCCTTGTAAACACCACCGGTGGCCGAATTTTCAGCACATTGTCGAATTGGCCGGTTGAGCCGATCAAAACACCGTTTTCCCGCAGCAGGTTGATTGCCTTTTCGGTCTCGAAGACGGCCGGTTCACGGCTGGCGCGATCTTTCACGAGCTCGATGCCAATAAACATGCCGCTGCCCCTAATGTCTCCGATCATGGGCTGATTTGCGGCTAACTCCTTTAAACCATCCTTTAAATACCTGCCGGTTTCCAGCGCGTGCGCCTGTAACCCCTGCGCTTCAATAACATCGAGTACGGCCGAGGCCGCCGCGCAGGCGACGGGCGTGCCGGCGAAGGTGTTGAAATAGTGCGAGTGTTGCTGGAATGCGTTGACGACCTCGCTGGAAGTGACGACCGCCGAGACCGGGTAGCCGTTACCCATGGGTTTGCCCATGGTGGCGATGTCCGGTGTTACGCCGTGTTTTTCAAAACCCCAGAAGTGGCTGCCCAGCCGGCCAAAGCCGGGCTGGACTTCATCGGCGACGAACAAGCCGCCGGCATCGCGGACGGTTTTAACGGCTTTCGCCAGATAACCCGGCGGAACAGCGGGTATGCCTTCATTGGCAAAAATGGTGTCAACAATAAACGCTGCGGGGCGGTGACCGTGCCGGGCCAGCTCTTCAATGGCATTTTCCAGGCAGGCGGCATACTTGTCCGCAGCGTGGGTGTCACCCGCAAACGGGCCCCGGTAGCTGTCCGGTGAAGGCACCGTGACGATATTGTCAGCGCGCTTCTCGCTGGTTCCATAGGTGGTTGTTATCTGTGCTATCGCCCACGAGGTACCGTGATAGGCGTTCTCGGTGACGATCATGCCGCTGGCACCGGTCCTGGCGCGGGCGAGCCTCAAGGCAAGTTCATTGGCCTCGGTGCCGGTACAGGCAAACATGGCGATATCAAGACCGGCGGGGAATTTGGCGGTCAGCCTTGCGGCATAATCGAGCACCGTTTCATGCAGGTAGCGCGTATGGGTATTCAGCGTTTGTAACTGTTTGCAGACAGCCTCGACCACCTGTGGGTGGCAATGGCCAACGTGCGGCACATTGTTGTATACATCAAGGTACCGCTTGCCGTCGGCATCGAAAAGCCAGACGCCTTCGCCGCGCACAATATGTACCGGCTGATCGTAAAACAGGCGATAGGCGCTGCCCAGCAGGCGCTTACGACGCCCAAGCAGGGTGTCGGGCAGGCCGGAATTTGTTGGCTTTCGATCACTCATATTCCATTTCACCGTGCCGACAGGCATCTTGTATACGCCGCAATGCCTCGCCTGCGCTCAAGCCTTCAAGCGCGATGAGGAAATCCCTTGCCGAGTTGAAACTGATCATCAGGTAATCGCGATTTTCCGGAAACAGCCTGACCCGGTAAGAGGCGATCAAAAGGCTGGTTATCAGCCGGGTCCTGACCAGGTCGGTAAGCAACTCCATTTCGATGCGCTGCAACGGACAAATCGAATGGTAGCCCGCGATCAATGGCAGAGCGCCAGCCAGCGGGTCCCGACCGTTATCCAGTTGGTAGGCCACCGCCACGGCCAGGTCGATAATCAACGGTGACCTGACCAGGTCACCAAAGTCAATGAGTCCGCTAATCCGGTTTGGGTCACCTTTTTCAACCAACACATTTCCGGGATTCATGTCGTTGTGAATGACCTGTTTGCGCAGCGACTCGAGTGCTGGCAGGACTTGCGTCTCAAAATGGTCAAGCGTTGCGGTGATCACCTTCAGCAGGCCCGGCTCCTCGATACAAGGCAACAGTTCGCGCAGCCCGGCGGCTCTTTTCATGTCCCAAAGCAAGGGCGGATTGGAACCCGGATGATCAAAATCGCTCAGTGCCAGGCCCAGCCTTGCCAGTAACCGGCCCATATCAGCAGCCAATTGCACCCCGACTTCCGAACCGTCCAGCTGTGCACCTTCCAGCCAACTGTATACCCGAACGAAGTGCGTTCTACCGTCCCTGGTGAAACGGCAATCAAGTTGCCCGCCCAGGTCGGGAACCACCCTTGGCAGGGGTAAAGACGCATCCTTTAGCGCGACGTGCTGCAGGGCCTGGTTATGAAACTCGATGACCTCCTTGCGCTCGGCTGCATTGGAAATTTTCAACACATAGCGATTGCCGTCTTTCGCATCCAGCCGGAAGTTCTGGTCCCTTTCGCTCACCAATGGCCGTGCCTGTGCCCTGATGCCGAAGTGCCGGGCAGCGATCCGCGCGGCATCGGCCCCTGAAAGACCCGGTGGCGTGGTCGTTAGCACCTGTTGGATGACTTTCCGGGTGATGTCTTTTTCCATAGTCGGGGCAATTTATCTGTTTTAGCCTTGAGAGTGCCATCCATTGTCACTAAACCAATGCTATATTGTGTAATATGGTGACTCAATCGGTTGGGTTAAACCACCAATTCCGGCCTGCAACTGGCCGGCAGGGTGTGGTTGCAATGGTAAGGAATTGAAAATGGAAGGCAAAGTCAAGTTTTCGGTTTTGTATGAAAACCATGAGGGGCCTATCGGTGAAGACTGGCGTTACTGGATTGAGGCGAAGGTATTCAACCAGGGTTTACAGGGTAAAGGCACCATCAAGGTTCCCAAGCATTCCCTGCCCAGCGGTACCACCCAGGCGCCGCCCGGGCCGCCGGCGTCGGTGGAAATACCCGCGGGTGATTACAACAACCAGATCAAAGTCAAGTTGACGCTGGAAGCCACCGAGGTCGATCTGTTCAGGAATGACGTCGGCAAGACCGATATCGACCTGGTGCTGGATTGCCCCAGGCCGGGTGAGGACCCGCGTGTTCACGAACAGGAAATCTCGGTGGGTGTGATGGAGTCGCCAGGTATCAGCGGCGAAGCGTCTATCGTTACCCTCGGCATCCAACTGGTTCTTTGTTGCAGTTAAGTCAAGGCAGTTAATCCACGCACGGAATCCTATCGCCTGGTGATGGCAAACACAGGCGGCCGGCGACGACTGGCGCCATTCTTTCGCGGAGTATCATTACCTAACCCGTCACAGTGCATGTTAACTGTTGTAAACATGCGCGTCGGTTTAGCTGTTTTCAGCTACTTTTCATGCGCCGTTAAACTAAAATTAGCTATGCGAAAGGCATCTTTTAATGGAGGTCGGATCTGATGAATAAATTCTTGAAGTGGCTGCTGGCAGTGGTTGGTGTGGTGGTTGTCCTGGTGGTGATCGCCGCGGTCGTGTTGCCCATGGTGATAGACCCCAATGACTACAAGCAGGAAATCAGTACCGCGGTTCTCGATGAAACGGGCCGCGAGTTAACCATTGGCGGAGATATCCAGTGGACAGTGTTCCCGTCCATTGGCCTGCAACTGACGGATGTCAGCCTGGGTAACCGTAGCGGTTTCGGTGACCAGCCGATGCTCGACATCGGCGAAGCGGGTATGTCTGTGAAGCTGATGCCATTGTTCCAGCGGAAAATGGAGATCGGCGAGGTGAAACTGAGCGATGTGCTCATCAACCTGCGCCGGAATGCGAACGGTCAAAGTAACTGGGAAGACCTCACCGCTGCCCGGCCGGAGACAGAACCGGCGCCGTCTGACAGCGGTCGCGGAGCCGGCAGTTTCACTGTTTCCGGGATTCAGATCAGTAATGCCAACGTCATTTTCGACGACGCCGGCGAAAAAACTGAACTAAAGGAGTTCGGGCTTCAGGCATCGAATATCGAACTTGGCCGGCCGTTTGACCTGCAAGGCGGGTTTTCGGTGAATCTGCAGGCGCAGCAACTGGCCGGTGACGTCACGTTCGGCGGCCGGGTGCAGTCCGAGGCAAACGGCGATCGCTACGGGATTGAAGGGCTGGAGATTTCCTTCGACGGTACCAGTGGGTCAGGCGCCGAAGCACTTGCGCTGAATATGGACACCCGGGCCAACGCGAATATCGACCTGGCCAGCGATACAGCAACCCTGGCAGATTTTGTTTTGCAGTTGCACGACCTTTCCGTGAGCGGCGGCCTCGATGTCACATCTATTTCCGGTTCACCAGAATTCGCGGGCCGGCTGACGCTGGCTGAATTCAATCCGAAATCATTGCTGAAAGCACTGGGTATGGAAGTGCCGGTGACGGCCAATGACGCGGCACTCACGCAACTGCAGGCGGACATGAGTTTTGCAGGTTCGATGAACAGCACAAATATGCGCGACCTGATCGTGAAATTCGATCAATCCACGTTTAACGGCAACCTGAAAATTGATGGCTTCGACACGCCGAAGCTTGCCTTTGATTTCGAGGTGGACCGTTTGAACGTCGATGACTACCTGCCGCCGACGGATTCCGGGGGCAGCGATGCAACCGGTGCAGGAGGCACGGGGGAGGAGGACCTCTCCGTCGAGCTGTTTCGGGGTTTCACGGGCGGTGGCGATTTCAGGATTGGAGAGTTGGTGGTTGCCGGCCTGACAGCGACAGACGTCAGCCTGAAAATGAGCAGCGATGGTAATGGCATCCGGTTCTACCCGGTCAACGCCCTGTTCTATGGCGGCAAGCACGAGGGAGATATCAGGATTGATGCCCGTGGCGAGCGCCCCATGCTGAGCGCGGATCTTGGATTGACCGGTGTGCAGTCTCAGAGCCTGTTGGAGGATCTGGCCGGTACCGCACGCCTGCAGGGCGCAGGGGATGTTTCGCTGAACATCCGTACCGATTTGACCAACTCCGGCACAGTCCTCAAAGCGCTTTCCGGTGACCTGGCCATGAGCATGCTCGATGGCGCATTAGTCGGCATCGATGTGGCTGACACTATCGGAGCTGTGAAAATGGCGTTGGGTAAGCAGGACGAAGTGGTCGAAACCGCGGATGACAGCCAGAAAACGGAGTTTGCCGAGTTGATGATGAGTGGCAAGTTCGACCAGGGAGTCCTGAGCAGTGATGACCTCAGCATGACTTCGCCATTGCTGCGTGCGACCGGCGCAGGCAAACTGGACCTGGTCAGCGAATCGATCGATTATGTCCTGAAACCTGTGCTGACCGGCGAACAGGCGGGTATGGGCCAACTCAGCGGCGTTCCGATTCCAATCAGGCTTTCAGGCAACCTTTATGAGCCCAGTATTAGCGTGGACGTCGTCGCCGCCATCGCCGGTTCGCAAAAAGAGCTGATCAACCGCAAGAAAGATGAACTCATCGGCGGTTTGCTGGGTGGAAAAGATGATGCCGATGCCGGCGATCAGCAAGCAGGTGAAGAAGAAAAATCCGACCCGGCCAAGGCTTTGCTGGATGGAATCTTCGGCAAGAAAAAAGACAAGAAGAAAGATGACGACGGAGGCGCCCACCCGTAAGCGAGCCTTGTTGCCAACAAAAAAGCCCGCCTTGAGAGCGATCTCAAAGCGGGCTTTTGCGTTTACAGCACTATCAGCGGAATACGCTTATGCGGCGCGGCGTGACTGTTGACTGCGGTTCCTGGCGCGACGGCCTGCAGCTGGCGCATTCCTGCTGCCGCGGCCTTTCACCGTTGAAGCGCGGCGTCCATTATTGCGGCCGCCACGATGACCGGCTGAATTGCGGCCGTTTTTGATAGGCTCGGCCTTGATGCTTTCATCCGGTTCATAACCCGGCACCACGACCTTTTCGATCCGGCACTTGAGAAGCTGCTCGATATCCGCCAGTAGTTTCTTCTCGTCAACGCAGACCAGCGAAACAGCTTCACCTGCCAGGCCCGCGCGGCCGGTACGGCCGATGCGGTGGACATAATCCTCCGGCACGTTGGGCAGTTCAAAATTCACCACGTGCGGAAGCTGGTCAATATCGAGGCCGCGGGCGGCGATATCAGTCGCCACCAGGACGCGGATATCACCATTTTTGAAGTCGGCCAGCGCCCGCGTGCGGGCACCCTGTGATTTGTTGCCATGGATTGCGGCGGCGGAGAGGCCATCGCGTTCCAATTGCTGGCTGAGCCGGTTAGCAAGGTGCTTGGTGCGAGTGAACACCAGCACCTGGCGCCAGTCTCCGGCACCGATCATATGTGACAACAGTTCGCGTTTACGCTTGCGGTCCACCGGGTGAACCAGTTGCGAGATCTGCTCGGCCGTTGTGTTTTGACGGGCCACCTGGATTTCCATTGGTGCGTCCAGCAGTTCGTTGGCCAGCTTCTTGATCTCGTTTGAAAATGTTGCTGAAAACAGCAGGTTCTGCCGTTGCGATGGCATACTCTTGAGGACTTTGCGAATGTCGCGAATAAATCCCATGTCGAGCATGCGGTCGGCTTCATCCAGCACCAGCGTCTCGACACCGTCGAGACGGATTGTGCCCCGCTCCATGTGGTCCAATAGCCGGCCCGGGGTGGCGATGACTATGTCCACGCCACGGCGCAGTTTGGTGATCTGCGGGTTAATGCTGACACCACCGAAAATAACCGTCGAGGTGAACGGCAGGTAACGCCCGTATTTACTGACGCTTTCGCCCACCTGGGCGGCCAGTTCACGTGTTGGAACCAGGATCAGCGCGCGAACGGGTTGCCGTCCACTTTGACTGGTTTCCTGCAGACGTTGTAACAGTGGCAGAGTGAAGCCCGCGGTTTTACCGGTGCCTGTCTGTGCTCCGGCCAGCAGATCGTGGCCGTCGAGAATATGGGGTATAGCTTGCTGCTGGATCGGGGTTGCCTGTTGGTAACCTTCTTTTTCTGTCGCGCGCAGCAGTTCGGCCGATAGGCCAAGTTCTGAAAATAACATGTATTGAATTTACTCCGGGATCGCCCTGCCCAAAGGTCGTGAATCATTCACAACATGGGTCGGTCCGGGCTGGATCTTGGTTGGTTTCCGCAGCCTGCGAAAGTGCAGGTGGGGAGTGATTGGCACAGACCGATGTGCGCCAAAGCGAAGCGCACTATAGCAGAAGCCCGCCGAATAACAAGCGGAACGTTCTTTAACAGGGATTAGTCTGC
>JABDPJ010000231.1 GCA_013042835.1 Lysobacterales bacterium | reverse complement strand
TAAGAATCCTGGTTGACTTTGCGCACCATGCCGACATGAGTGACTGCAGAAGACTTGAATGTCATATCATTAATCCGTTAAGTCCGAGAGGATTTCATCCATATAATCAACTTCAGGCGCGTGTTCTGTGATTTCCGGGGCCACGACCAGGTCTTCATCCATCATCATCCCAAGGTAGGTTTCCCCGTCCGGCATTCCGGCGCAGCTGACAAGTTGAGCGCTAACCTGAGAAGAACCCTTGTGCCACCATAGCGCATATGGGGACTGTTCCCTGGCAATCAAATTGTGTAGCAACTCCGGCAGCATGTCCTGCACACTGGCGGGTTCACCCGACTTCACCCTCGCAATCGTGCCTCCGGTATCAAACGTCATGCCGGGTAACGGGTTCCAGCTTAGCTCGGCGGCCGAACTGTTGATCAGCGCTTCGATCCCATCCTGATCCAGTTCTTCCTCGAGCGCGGATAGCGCCAGGTTCTCAAGACCTTCAAACCAGTTCCTGTGCACACCGGCAAACACTGCAGGCTCGACATCAGCAGGTAAGATTGACGCCATGGTGAAGTTGAAGTAGCGGCCAACACGGTCAACACTGGGGATGGTGACACCGGCGACCGCCTGATCCCCACAGATTCCGCGCGCGAGGACAAAATTCCACGCCGGGCAATTCAGGTAATAGGTCATCCAGCCGTCCGGGTCTTTCTCACGACAGGCCATCATGCCCGTCTGCAGCCATTCATGCCACGGATTGATAAAATCCGTGGGCAGACGCTTCTGGATGAAATCGCCGTAGGTTGGCAATTTGCCATAAAAACCGAGATCGATCAGGGAATTCACCTCGCTCATAACTGACCCGGGCACCGGAAGGCGCGCAGTTCCGGCAGGTTGAATGGATTAAACGCACTGTTTGCGCGAATCTCATATTCAGCCCAGCGGTCGTCCAGTTGAAACCTGGTCTGAAACTTCTCTGGCGTCGATGACGGCTCCATGCCGGAATCGTCCAACAGGCGGAAAAATGCCCATGGTCCATCCAGTGTTACCCCCGAGCGGCCGGTAGCTGATGGCGGATTGAACTGGATCTGGACCTGGCTCAGTCCGGCGTCACCCGGCCATACAAATGACTGGTTGAACAGCGGGCCGTGGCTGTAGTTGGTGATCTGGCCATTTACGTTCAGCATGAAGTTCGTGGTGATCGGGTCCATTCGAACCGGACGCAGTTCAAACGAGATGGTCGGGTTCGCGCCGCCAGCCGCAAAGAACGCGCTTTGAATGGTTTTGGCCCGTTGTATATTCCTGATCGAGGCGTTGGAAATATTGATGTTCCCGGCGACCTTCGGTTTCAGCTTCCAACTGCCTGACGTGGTGTCGACAATATCCGCCAGGTAGTGGTCGAAGAACTTGTCCAGCGTACCGCCCGGCATGAAGAAGGCGCCAAAATCCCGAATCTGTACCTCCCTTTGAGAGCCGTTGTCAAACGGGTAGCGCCCATTCAGCGCCTGGCGGCAGAAGGGTACGACATCTGTCGCCCAGGCTGCCTTGATGGTGGCTTCAGCGCCACCGGCCACCAGGTTGTTGCTGTCGGTTACGACCAGCATGACCCACTCGCTGACCGGGGCAGGCGAGCGTTCACCCCTCAACCTGACGCGGGTGATGGCTGTTCCCGCCTGGCTTTCCAGGCCGCCCAAAAGCTCATCGCTTGAACTGCGCGCCAACTGGTCGATATACAGGTAAAGCTCCTGCAGGTCACCGAGCAGACCATCCAGCGGTGACGGCCCGTTTTCACGGGCATCGGTGAGTCTATGCAGGCTGGCAAAACTGCGGTCTACCAATGCCGGATCCAGCAACATCTGACCCTGCTCTGACCTGCGGGAAAAAATCGAATCAATGCGCTCGCGCAAAGAGGTACCGTCATCCTCTTCACCACTGAGGACCTGCTCGGGTGCGAGGCGGGTGGAATTCGCCACGTTCACCAACAACATGCGCAAGGGTGAGTCATCGCTGGTCAATATCTGCAGGATATCCGCCGCCTGCGCCATGCTGCTGAATGGGCGAATGCGAACGTCTTCGAGAAACTCAACCCAATGGTTGGTGTAATCCTCAAAATAAAGGCGCCGGATCGAATTAGTAAGGTTAGCCTGCGAAGTTTGTTCCGCATCGCTGGCCTCGGTCGCGAATATCCATGATTCATCTTCCATTTCTGTGATCATGCGGGTCTCGGCCGGCAGGTACATCTGGTGGTAACCCTCAGGTGAGAAAAAGGCCGGCACACCCTGGTTAATCGGCAGTCCGCTTGAGCGGATAAAGACCCTTGCGCCGTCTTGTCCGGCTGCTGAGGGAATTGTAAATGCCTTGCCCTCATGCAGATGTTCAGACTTGATAACTGCGTAAATGCGTTCTCCCAGGGTGGTTCTGGATAACATGTCCCGCGCGGTCATGACCAGGTTACCGTCAAGATCGAAGGGCGGGGTGACGGGCTCCAACTCAAGCAGTGCGTCAAGGTGCCCGTCAAGCTGCTCCATCTGTTCCACGCTCATCACGCGCGTCAGGGTTGCCTCCCAATCGTTGCGAACCCACTCGGCCACGAAGTCGGTATCCATAACTTCCGGATTACCGATCATCAGGTACGCTTTCAGGACCTGGTAGGCGCGGTCCGGATCATTCATGCTCTCTTTCAGCACCTGCTCCATGCGCACCATGAGACGGGGCAGGAAGGCGTTTTCAAGTAGCCGCTGATAAGCCGGGACAGTGCCGTTATCGCCAAGGCGTTTGCCCTGGTGGAGGCCAAACCGATGGCTTAATGACGGTGACTCTTCACGTTCGGCGTAACCCAGCGGTAACTCGCGCGCCTCGTTGAGCAGGGGCAGCACCGATAATATCGACGTGTTTTGCGGCGATACCTTTTTGACCTGCTCCTCTACTGTATCGACGGTGACATCCAGTTCGGCCGCGACCGTCTTGTTGTTGCTGTGGCTCATCCACCAGAACAGGTTCAATAGGATAGGCAGGGCAATGAGCATCGCGAAACCGGTTTTTCGAACCAGTCCGTAAACCCTCTCTACCTTCAGGTTTGCACCAGCCAGGCCAGACTCCCCAAATA
>JABDPJ010000219.1 GCA_013042835.1 Lysobacterales bacterium | reverse complement strand
TGCTGCACCGAATAGTAAGCGGCGATGTTCTCGATGTCCTCATCACTGCGGTTGGTGATCATGTCCTCGTGACTTCTTTCGTGGTCGCGGTAGGCGCGAATCGCGGACACCAGGTAGTTCGGTTCCTGGCCAGCCAGGCTGGGAATCACCGGATCGTGGCTGACGCCGCGGGCGCCGTGGCACCCGCCGCAGGAGGCTGTCAGCGGTTCACCGACGGCCGGATTCCCGAACGGCGGGGGCTCCCGACGAGGCGGGAGCTGCGCAGCGAAAAACAGCGCCATTTTCTCCAGGTCGATTTGTTCCAGGCCGGCCAGCATCTCCTCCTTCACCTCGTGACCGCGAGCACCACTGGCGTATTCCTGGGTCGACACCATCAGGTAAATCGGCTGCTGGCCCGCCAGGTTGGGAATGCCGGGCTCGGTGCTGAAGCCGTTTTCACCGTGACAGCTGAAACAGGCTTTTGCGATTTCAGCACCTTCCCGGTAGGCGATGCCCTCGGCGGGCGGATCGGGTGCGGGCGGCAGCGGAGGCAGCGCGGCAAAATGCGCCGCGATGTTCCGGACATCCGCCTCGCTGAAGCCAGAGATCAACTCCTGCAGGGCCGAGTGATGACGGCGGTCTTCCCGGTAGGCCTGCATGGCCTCGACAAGGTATTCCGCCGGCTGCGCCGCCAGGTTCGGTATTTCGGAAGTTTTACCCCTGCCGTCCAGGCCGTGGCAACCGGAACAGCGGTCTTCGGCAATGGCCCGGCCCGCACCCAGGTCCGCAACCGGCGATTCAGGCCCCGTCTCGGCGCCGCATGACGCCAGCAGCAGCAACGCAATGATGCTTGAGACGTTTCGGATCATGGCCTCATTATAGCGCCCTGGGCGATCCCCGGTGCTATAGCCCGAGGAAGCCCGTGATCACCAGTGTCAGCAAGAACAGGCCGAACGTGATCAGACTCGCACCGAGTAAGCTGGCGCTCTTCGCCTGGGGCTCGGTCGGCGCGTCCACCAGGTACTTCTCGAGTTCACCCGATGCCAGGAGACGTTCGTATTCCCGCCGATGCTCGTGCTTGTAGATCTCCAGCGGAACTCGTCCGGTGAACATGGTCGTATCCTGCGGGAATTTGTCCGGCCTGAAGTGGTTGTTGAAGAAGTGGACCGTGAACAGGAAAACCGCGGCCAGGAACGCCTCCTCACCGTGCACGATCTGCGCAACGTTGAACGCCCAGCCAGGCAGGAAGGAGGCAAACTTGATCGGGAACCACATGACCAGTCCGCTGATCCCGATAATCGTCATACCCCAGAACGGCGCCCAGTAGTCGAATTTCTCCCAGTAGGTGAATCGGTCGAGGTCGGGCCTTGGCGCCAGTCCGAAGAACCAGCGGAACATGGCCGTGGCGTCCTTCAGGTCCTGCCAGCTCGGCACCAGGGAGGTGGGGCCGAACCAGTCGAAGGTGCGCCAGTTCTTGCCAATCCGGATAGCGAAATAAATCAGGTGAATGAAGAACACGCCCATAAAGCCGATGGCGCCCACGCGGTGAATGTAGCCGGCCGTATCCGGGCCGCCCAGCAGCCTCATGATGGTCGGCGCCCAGAAGCTTTCCGCGTAAAGCACCGTGATGCCGGTCAGGGTCAGGGTCATGATAGAAAGCGCGCCGGTCAGATGGGCGGCACGCCACCAGCGGTTGAAACGCCGGAAATGGGTTTTGCCCTCGGGCAAGGCCTCGGTCAGCACGTGCGGCCGGTTCTTGCCTTCCTTCCGATCCTTCCATTCACGGTAAAACCACAGGGCCGAGTGCAGCCAGAAAAAGGCGAAGGTGCCGAGCAGCAGGCCGATCATGAAAGTCTGGGCAAACCACATCTCGGGAAAATTTTCCCGGTCGTGGGCATCGCCGTGGGGCTGAAAAGTAACGAAGCCGGCACTGGCGCCCTCGTGACAGGTCTGGCAGGTTTCCAGGCGATTGTCGACGTGCATCTTCGACACCGGATCCTCGACCCGCTGAATCTCATGGGCTCCGTGGCAGTCGTAGCACTTCGCGGTCTCGCCGTAACCGAGCCGGGTAATCTTCCCGTGGTAGGTGCCCAGGTAGGTCTTCAGGCTGTCCTGGTGACAGTTGCCGCAGCTCTCGGTCACACGCACGCGCTCGTCGTCCGTACCGGGCGTGTCGACGCCGTGGCGGGTGTGACAATCGCTGCAGACGGCTGCGCTCTGATTGCCTTTTGCAACTTCCTTGCCATGGACGGAATCCTGGTACAGCGTCAGGACCTTTGAATGGCACTCTCCGCAGACCTGCGACATGCTCATGTAGTTATCTGATCGGCCCTCGCGGTCCAGCGGCTGAATGTAATGGGAGCCATGGCAGTCATGGCAGGTTGCGTTGGTGCGTGACTGGTCGTCCAGTCGCGGCCGGGCATGCGCCGAATTCATATAGCTTTCAATGTGATCGACGACGTTTTCCAACGAACCGTATGCCTGCCCGGCATCACCGGTCTGGACCTGCTCCCACTCGTCGAGATGGCACTGCACGCAACCCACTTTGCGATCGATACCCTTGCGATGCGGTGTCTTGACGATGTCCTGGTGGCATTCAACGCATTCTCTATCGCCGTGCACACTGCCGTGGAAGTCGTCGGCGCTGACGCTGAGGTTTCGTTCGGCGCCGTCCGGCCCCTCACGCGTAAAGTTGCTGCGGCCGTGGCAGCGCAGGCAGCGGTCGCTGCTTAACTTCGGATCGATTTCCTGCGATGCCGCGGGCAGGGGAATTGAAAGGCCCGCAACAATGAATAAAACGTAAAAGAATGAGGTGATGAGAGGCCGTATCGCCAGAGTCATTTCGTTTCCTTTTTATGCCGACGCGGGCGACGGCCAGCCGATAGTACAATATCGAATGGAGAAAAATCACATTTGCGCAGTCAGACTATACAAACCACCCTTTTCATAAAAGATGATCCAGATCAGAATTGATTCATAAATGACCATCTATTCTGTGTAAACCCGCCTGCGCGGATTTCGACGAGGAAAAGCCATGACCACAGCAAGAAAACTCCTGACGGCCCTGTCCGTAGCCACCCTGATCTCTCTTCTGGGCATGGGATCGCCTCTGCTCGCAGAGGACCTGAGCGACAACGAGACCTGTTTGGAGTGTCATGCCGATGAACCCCGAGCTGCTCCGGACAATCCTGATATGCCCCGGATTCACAATGAAGACGGAAGCTTTACTGTCGAGGACCATGAAATGTGGTCCTGCATCGATTGCCACGACATGATTACCGAGATTCCACATCCCGAGGGCGTCGACGGGCAGGCAGTCAACTGCGAGAACTGCCACGAAGGCACCCCCACTATGGAGTAATTCTCGGCTCGGCCCGGGAATACCAGCTTCTCCAGACCCCGCTCCGGCGGGGTCTTTTCTTTTTAGTTTTCAATTGCTTGTCGCATTCGCCTCCTGGGGCGGAGCGTGTATGAATTTTCTATACATGGGGGAAGCTACTCTATCCCACTGTTTATATTGAAAATATTCATGAGAAGGCGTCCACTTGTACAGAAAAAAAATACCTGGAGGCACCGGGCGGACAAAGGAAACGCACAAGCAGCGGCGCGTTATATTTCGCAACCATCTGAAAAATAGCGGATTAACTCCAAACTGCCCGGAAAGGCACTTCTTGGCACGGAGATTGCATCATTCCTCGTGGAACCCATACGAGGTGATCAGATGAACCAGACATCCAACATACTGATCGTTGACGACGAGGAAGTCGTAAGGCGCGCCCACCTCAGAAGCCTGGAGCAGACCGGTTGTCGTGCTCGGGCCGCTGAGAACGGGTATGAAGCCATTCGGGTCATGGAAGAGCACCCCTTCGATGTCGTTCTCCTCGATCTGCGCATGCCCGGACTTAACGGAATGGACGTCCTGAAGACCATCAAGGACCGGTGGCCGGAATGCGAAGTCGTGGTGATAACGGGGTACCCGACCATCGAGTCCGCCAAGGAGGCGGTTCGGCTCGGCGCCTTCAACTACATCGTCAAGCCGGTTGGACCCGACGACGTCGTCAAGGCGGCCAACGACGCCATGATCCAGAAACGTTGGACGCTGCACAGCGCCCATCCGGATCGCGGGTCCGAACACCCGGAACACACTGGCCGCCGCAGGTCACCAGTCACTCATTGAAAGAGGCGAGGAGACACATCATGAAAGCCAAGCCCCAAGTACTTGTCATCGACGATGACGCGGTCGTGAGCCGCAGCATCGACAGAGTTCTCTCAGACCGGGGTTACGAAGTCGATACCGCCCTGAGCGGCGAAGAAGGTCTGAAGGACATTGAAAATCACGATTACGACGTGGTATTCACGGATATCAAGATGCCCGGAATGGACGGCATCGAGGTCGCCCGCCGGATTCGGGACAAATATCCCTTGACCCCGGTGGTCGTGATCACCGGATATGGGACGACCGAGAACGAGGCGCAGGCCTCTGTGCTGGGCGTCAGCGGCTTCGTACGCAAGCCACTTACCCCGGAACTGATCGAGAACATCACGCACAAAGCCCTGGAGAAGCCCGTTCTCGAGGTACAGGCAGCGAACGAGCCCGCGGCACCATCAGCCGTTCCCGAAACTTCGAGCGGACTGGCCAAAGCCGGGCGCGTTGCGAAAAACATCGCCCTGTTCCTGGCTGCGCCGTTCATTGCCCTTGGGTACGTCATTGCCCTGCCGGCCGTCGGCTTCTACATGTTCGCCCGCTTTGCCCTCGAGGCTTTGCGCAAGAGGCGCTCCGCCAGCTGACGCGGAGAGGAACTGGAGGAAACCGAAATGAAAGCCCGCCTCACCCTGGGAAGCCTGATGCTCGCTGCCGCCCTGCTGGCGGCAGCACCGGCAGCAGGCCTGGCTGAACAGCACGAAGAAGTGGCCAATCCCGATGTGAAATGCCTCAAGTGCCATACCAAGAACCTGAAGAAAAAGCTCGAGGACGGCGAGCGCATGTCCCTTCGGGTCGAGGTGGGCGAGTTTGAGGGCTCGGCTCACAGCGTGATCGGCTGCACCGGCTGCCACCGCGATATCGGCAAGGCCAAGCACCCCTCACGGGAGCCGATTGCCAGCGCGCGAGCGTATTCCCAGGCTCAGAACGAAAACTGCCGTCACTGCCACGAGGCCAGGTTCACGGATTACGAAGACAGCATCCACGCCTCACTCGCGCACGAGGGCGACGCCGGAGCTCCGCTCTGCTCTGATTGTCACAACGCCCATGCGGTGCAGTCCATGGCGGCTTACGAACCGGTCACCGGCGAGCCGTGCAAGACCTGCCACGAGAGCATCTACGAGGCATATTCCCAGAGCGTCCACGGACTGGCCGTGACCAACGGCAACGTGATCCGTGAAAGCCACGTGCAGGCGCCGATCTGCGCCGACTGCCACCAGGCCCACAGTGTTTCCGCAGTGGCCGCGAGTGATCACCTGAAAAATACCTGCCTCGAATGCCATGAGGGAGCCAGCCTGGCCCACGAACAGTGGCTGCCCAATGCGGGCATGCACCTGGATTCGATATCCTGCCCTGCCTGCCACTCGCCGATGGCTGAGCGGCGTGTCGACCTGCAGCTTTACGATCGGCTCGAACAGGTCCCGATGGGTCGCGGCGATAAGCACCAGTCGGTACGTGAGCATGTAGCCGCGATCGACGCCGAGGGCGATGGCCTGGACCCGGTCGAGCTCTGGAAACTCGTGCGGCGAGCCAGCCGCGACGGCGACGGAGCCGACGTGGTATTGAGGGGCCGGATGGAAGTCACCAGCGGCGTGGACGCCCATCGGATCGCACCACGGGGAAGCGCCGTGCGCTCGTGCGAGAACTGCCACGAGGGTAACGCAAAGGCATTCCAGAACGTCACCGTTTCCATCAGCAAGCCCGACGGGCGCAAGCAGCGGGTCAGTGCCGAAAGCAAGGTGCTGAGCTCACCCATCTCCGTCGATTCCGTTGGTGGCTTCTACGCCCCCGGCGGAACCCGCATCAAACTGCTGGACGGCGTACTCGCGCTGGCGATTTTCGGGGCACTCGCTATTCCAGTCGGCCACATCGCACTGGGTAAAATCATCCGTAAAAAGGAAAAGGATCAGTAAGATGACTGCTCAAACCATCCATCATCCGAGTCACCAGGTGCAGATCAACAAGGTGTATCTTCACCCCCTGCCAGTCCGCATCTGGCACTGGCTGAACGCCCTGGGCTTCCTGCTGCTCATCGTCACGGGCTTCCAGATCCGCTACGTTGACCTGTTCGGCCTGATGTCGTTCGAAGCGGCGGTCAAGCTCCACAACTGGGTCGGCTTCGGGGTCATCGCCAACTGGTTCCTCTGGCTTTTCTACTACATGGCTTCCGACAAGGTAACCAACTACCACCCGGACCTGGATGCCAAGGACTTCTTCGACCGGTATTTTCGCCAGGTCCAGTACTACGCATGGGGAATCTTTACCGGTGCGGAAAGGCCGCACCGGGTTCACCCGCACGACAAGTTCAATCCCATGCAGAAGCTGACCTACCAGTTTGTCATGTTCATTTCGGCGCCGGTCACCTTTCTGAGCGGCCTGATGATGTGGGACGTTCAGCGCTTCGCCGGCCTGATCGAGATGGCGGGCGGAATCCGGGTGGTCAACACCATCCACGTTTTCATGTTCATCCTGTTCGTGTTCTTCATCATCATCCACGCCTATATGGGCTTCCTGGGTTCGAAACCGTCTTCACACTTCAAGGAGATGTTCACGGGCTACGAGGAGCCGCACGTTTGATCCCGAGCTGATCTGCCCGGGTAAACTCAAAGGCCCCGGTTCAGCCGGGGCCTTCTTTTTGGTCGTCCGGCTCGATACCGCGAATGCGAATATCGTACTTGGCCATCAGCGCCTGGAAATTGCTGCGCTGCATGCCGGTCTCCTCAGCGGCACGCGTAACGTTCCAGCGGTTGCGCTTCAGCGCGCTGAGCACGAAATGCTTTTCTACATTTTCCACGGATTTTTGACGGGCGACCTTTTTGTACTGTTTGAGCTCGTCACTGGTCCGGGGCACGTCCAGGTCCACGTGCGGCATCATGTCGATGATATTGACGAGATGCCCCTGGCGGATGATGTCGCCGCTGGCCAGGATGACCGCCCGCTGGATCACGTTTTCCAGCTCCCGAACATTGCCCGGCCAGTCATGGTTCATCAGCAGGTTCATGGCGCCCGGTGAAAACTCGCGCGACTTGTGCTGCATGTCCTCGTTGAACTTGTTCAGAAAATGCAAAGATAGCGCGGGAATGTCGTCGCGGCGGTCCCGCAGGGGTGGAATTTCAATGGGGAAGATATTGAACCGGTAATAAAGGTCGTCACGGAAATTGCCGTCGGCGACCATGGCTTCGAGGTCCTTGTTGGTGGCCGTGACCAGGCGGATATCGACCGTCTGCGTGCGCGTGTCGCCTACTGCCTTGAACTCGCGCTCTTCGATGAAGCGCAGCAGCTTGGCCTGCGTGGTCAATGAAATGTTGCCGATCTCGTCCAGGAACAGCGTGCCGCCGTCAGCGGTTTCGAACAGCCCGCGCTTGTTGCTGATCGCGCCAGTGAACGAGCCTTTGACGTGTCCAAACAATTCGCTTTCCAGCAGATTCTCGCTCAGCGACGTGCAGTCCACCGGAACGAACGGCTTGTCCTTGCGCAGGCTGTTGAAGTGGATGGCGCGCGCGATCAGTTCCTTGCCGGTGCCGCTCTCGCCACGGAGCATGACGGTGCTGTTGGTTGGGGCACACCGTGCGATCAATCGAAACACGGATTGCATCGGCGAGCTTGAACCGATGATGTTTTCGAATTCGTATTGGGGGCTGTCTTCGCTGTCCTTTCCGATATCGCCTCGCAGGGATGCCCGGCGGTCGAACGTCCGCGCCACGAGCATCAGCAGGTCCTCCGGTTCGAATGGCTTGGGCAGGTAGTCCAGCGCACCGAGTTTCATGGCCTTGACGGCCGTTTCGATGTCGTGGAGGCCGGTGATCATGATCACGTCGATGTCGGGCTTGGCCTCCTTCACCCGCCGCAATACTTCGATGCCGTCCATTTTCGGCATCTTGATGTCCAGGATCAGCATGTCGTAGTGATTGCGGTTGATGAGCCCCAGTGCTTCCAGGCCGTCGCGGGCGGTATCGATTTCGTAATCGTCGCCGGCGAGTATTCGCTGACAGCTTCTCAGTACGATCTCTTCGTCGTCAACGAGAAGAATCCGGCCTTTCATACACCCTTTCCTTCATCTGCTTTGCCATTCAACGGCAGGTAAATACTGAATTTCGTGCCTTCACCCACGGTGCTCTCAACGTCAATGCGTCCGCCATGGGCCACGATGGTTCCGTGGCTGACCGAAAGGCCGAGCCCGGTCCCCTTGCCGACACCTTTTGTCGTGAAGAACGGATCGAAAATCTTCTGCAGGTTTTCTTCCGCTATCCCGCAGCCGCTGTCCTCGACCACGATCCTGGCCATCTGAACCAATGCCGAGTCGCCATCGGCGGCTGCCTTTTCGGCAGACACCCCGGTCCGAACGGCAATTGTACCGCCGCCCTCGATGGCATGCTGGGCATTGACCAGCACGTTCATGATGACCTGTCGAATCAGGTCTTCGTCAATCCAGACAGTCGGCAGGTCATCATCGAGTTCCAGCTGGATTTCGATGTCCGCGATCTGGGCAGACTGACCGATCAGCTGGACCGTTTCCTCGACCAGTGCGTTCAGGTCGGAAAATTTCTTCTCCGGAGTTTTTTCGCGCGCGAAGTCGAGCAGCCGCCGGATGATGGTTGCGCATCGTTTGGTTTCCTGTATCACCAGGTCCAGGTCCTCGGCTTCCGGGCTGCCGTCAGGCAGTTGTTTCCGCACGAGATGGGAAAAGGTCAGCACCCCCGTCAGCGGATTGTTGAGTTCGTGCGCGATTCCAGCCGCCAGCAAGCCGACCGATGCCAGTTTTTCGCTTCTCGCAGCCTCAGCCTGTGCAATGTGAAGTTCACGCGTGGCATCCCGCACTTTCTGCTCCAGGGTATTGCCCCAGTCCTGCAGCTCGGCCCGCGACTTGCGCAGGGCGACGGTCATGCTGTTGAAGGATTCGGCCAACTGGCCGAGCTCGTCAACACTGCGAACCGGAATGTCATGGTCCAGGTCTCCCTCCGCCACGCGGGCGGCCCCGTCCTTCAGATCACTGAGCGGATGGTATACCGCCCGTTGCACCAGCAGGCTGACCAGGAATGCCGCCAGAACCACGAAACCCAGCGACAGCCCGATGATGGTGAACGTATTGCGGCGTATGGTCTTTTCGATATCCGTTAGCGGGTACACGATATCCAGCACGCCGAGCACCGCCTGGTCCACCGACTGCGCGTGGCAGCCGCTGC
>JABDPJ010000207.1 GCA_013042835.1 Lysobacterales bacterium | reverse complement strand
GCAGGCGGCGGGCGCCATCGTGGGCGGCGCCTATTTCGGCGATAAACTGTCACCGTTTTCAGATACCACCAACCTCGCGCCAATCGCGGCCGGCAGCAACCTGTTCGATCACATCCGGCATATGCTCTGGACCACCACGCCCGCATGGCTGATCGGCCTACTCGTATATTTCTTAATGGGCTGGACGTCCGGCGAGGACCAGGCCGCAACCATGGAGCGGGCTGAAAACATCCAGCAGGTCCTGGTCGATGGCTTTGAATTCAGCTGGTTGCTGCTGATTCCACTCTGCATCACCCTGTATTTCGCCATGCGCAAAAAACCGGTCATCCCGGGCATGTTGTTTTCGGCCGCCGTGGCAGTCTTGCTGGCCATCTTTGTCCAGCACATGGACATGGCGACCGCGGTCAAGTCAATGGTGACTGGTTTCGAGGCGGCAACCGGGGACGTCATCGTCGACAAACTGCTGACGCGGGGCGGCATGGTTTCCATGATGCACGTGACCCTGATCGCATTTTGCGCTTTCGCGTTTGGCGGTATCGTGCAAAAAGCCGGCATGCTCGATGTGCTGTTGGAACACCTGCTGAAAGTCGCCAACACCGTCGGCAGAATCGTCGCCTCGACCGTTGCCTCCAGCATGGCGGTGGCTCTGATGACGGGCAGTTCCTTCCTGTCGATCCTGATTCCCGGTGAACTGTTTGCACCTGCCTACAGGAAATTCAACCTCGCTGCCAAGAACCTGTCCCGCACGACCGAGGACAGCGGCACGGTGATCGTACCGCTGGTGCCGTGGAGCATCGCCGGCGTATTCATGGCCGGCACGCTGGGCGTGGACACGCTCGCCTACGCGCCCTGGGCCATCATGTGCTACACCGGTTTTATTTTTGCATTGCTTTATGGGTTCACCGGCATTGCCATGGCGCCCCGCGTCAACGAGGATGAAACCGTACCTGGGAGCTGACTCAATCGCCCAGGTATTTCGCCAGCCAATCGTGAACCTCGGTCCAGAAGTAACGCGCTTCCTCGCCCTTCATTATCCAGTGGTTGGCATCGTGAAATACCAGCAAACGGCCCGGCACCTGGTTGCGCTGCACATAACTCCAGGCGGCTATGGTCTGGTTTACCGGAACGCGAAAATCCTTCTCACCGATGGTTAGAAGAATGGGCGTGGAAAAGCGGTCGGCGTAGCTGGAGGGGCTTTGTTCGCGCCATACCGCGCTGTCACCCCATGGCGGACCGCCGTTCATGATTTCACGGTTAAATATCGTGTCGCTGGATGTGTACTGACCCTCCAGGTCGACCAGTCCGGCGTGCCCCACCAGGGCCTTGAAGTGCGTGGTCGTACCCTGCAGCCAGTTGACCAGGTGACCACCGTAACTGGCGCCGGTTGCCGCCTGCCGGCTGCCGTCGATAAACGGAAAACGCTCGACCGCCACCGCGGCGGCCTCCAGCACATCCTGGCCGGGTGTTTTCAGCGGATCACCGCCGATGGCGCGTGAAAACTCCTCGCCGTAGCCTACCGAGCCGGTGTAGTCGGTCATCAACACGACGTAGCCGGGGGCGGCCAGCAAATGTGCGCTCCAGCGTACATGCCCGGCGTCCCTCGAAGAACTGAATGGCCCGCCGTGGATTTGCAGCACCAGCGGATATTGTTTGCTGTCATCAAATCCGGGCGGCAACGCCAGCCAGCTGTGAACCTGGCGGCCCTGGCTGTTCTCGAACCAGAACTCCCTGAATGGCTCAATATCGATACCTTTTACCTTTTCCGTATTGAACTGCGTGAGGGCTTTATGCCCGCCGTCGAGGTCTATGCGCACGACCTCGGCAGGCACGGCGGAATTCTCCCATTTGGCTACCAGCTGTTGCCCGGCCACCTGCAAGCCGGCGTAAACGCCACGGCTGTCCGGATTAAGCGCCACGACAGCGCCACCCTTCGCCGGCATCGAATAGATGCGTACACGGCCAGCGTCCGCAGCGGTCAGGAACAGGGTCTTGTCGTCCTCGCTGATCTCGAAACTGCCAACCGAACGGTCAAATCCCACCGTGACAATACGGGGTTTACCCAGCGCCCCCTTGCGTTTCCAGTCAAAACGCACGATGCCGTCAAGGTTGTAAACCTGTTCGTTCTCGAGGTTATAGGTGCAAAAAATACGCTTGCCATCATGCGAAAACCTGGCCCCGGTGCAACTCCAGTCCTCGCCCCCGGTCAGTTGCGACGGTTCGCCGCCTTCGAGCTGGATGGAATACAAGTGAAACATGACACGCGCGTGGGCCGCTTCATCGAGGTTGGTCGTCGCATTGAAGACCAGCGCCTCGCCGCCAGGGGCCCAGACCGCGTTCAGCGTGCTGCCGGAACGCGTCGGCTTACCGAATAACCCGGCCCCTCCACCAGTTCGCTGCCGACAAGCAGGTTTTTTGCGGCGGCCCCCGCGACCGCTTCCTGAACAAAGAGGTGAACATCCCGGTCATCACGCCAGCGATCCCATTGCCTGATCGGGAAAATATCGTAGGCCGAGACGTTATATTTGCGTTCCTCGCGGGCCTCCTTCTCCGCCTTGTTGGCCGCGTCATCTTGCGCACCGGGATAAACCAGGCTCTCAAAGGCCAACATTGTTCCGTCCGGGCTCCAGACCGGCTTGGAACACCCGGTGGACAGATCGGTAACACGCACGGCTTCACCCGGCCCGGCCATATCCAGAACATAAATCTGTTTAACTTCGTCGTCGCCGCGCTTGGCAGTGAATGCGATCGCACCGCCATCGGGGCGCCAGGCCACGTCACTCTCACCTTCCCGGGTCGCTGTCAGGCGCCGCGGAGCGGCCTCGCCATCGACCCGGATTAACCAGAGATCACTGACATCACCGTCTTTTTCGTAAGCAGGTTCGTTGACACTGACGATCGCCAGTTGTCCTTGTGGACCAACAACGGGTGATCCCACGCGGTTCATTTTCCAGACGTCTTCGTGGCTGATCGCACGCGGTTCTTCGGCTTGGGCCTGCGCTGTCGGCAGAGAAATTATCACTAAAGCAACAAAGGCAATAAAGGATCTCATGAGGTTTCCTCGTTTGGTGTTGTTCGATGAAATGGCTGGTGTTTTTGCACCAGCGACATTTAAGGTTAGCGTTGCGTTGCAGACCAATGCTGCAGGGTCAGGGCTTGACGGACTAGCCTTTAGCGCCGGGCTCCTGCCCGCTATTACCGGATTCTTCAGGCGTATTGTCAACCGGCTTGTCAGCCTCTTCAGCTGCTTCGATGCCATCTTCAGCCGACTGCTCTTCTTCACTGGCCTTTTCCGCCTCTTCGCTGGCCTTTTCCTCTTCTTCCCTGGCTTTTTCCTCTTCTTCCCTGGCTCTTTTTTCCTCCTCCAGAGCATCCCTGGCGACAAGGATATCCCAGGCATGCTGGTACACGTCGATCGGGTTGCGGTGAAAAACATCCCTGCCCACATCCTCGTACATATGCGAGCGTTCAAACATATTCTGAATAGGTTTTCTCACACGGGTAAAAAGCACGTCGAGACCCGTCTCCGTCAGGCGCCGGTAATAATCACGCAGCATCTGGTCACCGGAGGCATCGATCTCGTTGATTGAAACAGCGTCTATGATCAGAACTTTCAACTTGGGTGAAGATGCAAGGAGTTTCTGCAATTGTTCCTCGAAAAAGGCCACATTCGCGAACACCAGCGAACCTTCAAAACGCATCCTCATCACCCTGCCGTCTTCCAGCATGCCCCCGGCCACGGCTTCTGGTGGCAGGAGCTTTTCCGGCAGGCCCGGAAACATGACTCGTGGTTTCATGATACGGAACAGCAACAGCACCAGTGACAACAACATGCCGAACAGAATGCCCAGCTCCAGGTCCGGCGCCAGCGCCAGGGTCAGCGCAAAGGTCACGAAAGCGACGATACCGTCGTGCCGGTTGGCCCGCCAGGCATGGATCATCGGCCGCATGCTGATCAATCCGGCGACCGCCTTGATGATAATCGCCGCCAGGGTTGCCTGTGGCAGGTAGTACAGCAATGGGGTCAAAAACAGCAGGGCGAAGGCTACGAGGAAAACCGTTATCACCGACGAAAAGCCGGTCACCGCCCCGGTGTTTATATTCACCGCCGAGCGCGAAAATGATCCCGACACGGGGTAGGCCTGGAACATGGAGCCGGCTATATTGCTCAAGCCCTGGCCCATGAGTTCACGGTCGGGGTTTAAACTCTGCCTGGTCTTGGCCGCCATTGCCTTGGCGATGGAAATCGCTTCCATGAATCCGATCAGCGATATGGTTATCATCGCTCCGATCAGGTGCATGATAACGCTCCACTCAAACGTGGGCAGGCGGAACCCGGGTAAACCGCCCGGGACTTTACCAATAACCTTGCCGCCGGACTGGAGTTCGACCACGCTGTTTTCGTAGTTGGTTATGTACCAGGCCCGGCTTCTGACCTTGCCTTCAATCTCCTCCTCGCTGTTGGCGATTTCCTCGGCGGTGAAAAAGCGCATCTGCTCACCTTCGCCAGTGGCGTACAGCGGCGTATCGAACAGCCCTTTATGGTGGGTCTCGGATTGTTCTTTTTTCTGATCAAGTTGAAATTTGATCTGCTCGAGATCCTGCCGTTCAGAGAGCAAGGTCACGTCTTCGTCGGCACCCTCGACCTTGACGCCGAAATTTTTTTGCGCGGCGATATATTTATCCGTCAGCCGATCGATATATTTTGATTCGAGGGCATCATACAAGAGGGCTGTCCGGATATTCTGGCTGGCGATTTGCTCCAGCTTTATCGTCGTATGTTTCTCATAGCCGGTCAGCCACGCCAATACAGTGGTCAGGATGACCGCGAAGAGAATGGCGGGTAGCTTCGGATTGTAACGCCGAACCACCAGCATGGTGCCGAAAGCCAGCGCCGCCATACCCAGCGTCGGCCAGTGGATGTTTTCAACAACTGCGGTCGCGGTATTGAATACGAACTCGTAATGATATTCGCCTTTTTCAGCACTGACGCCGAAAATTTTCCCCAGCTGCGACGTCGCGATGATAATCGCTGCGGCATTAACAAAGCCGGCAATCACCGGGTGGGAGAGAAAATTCAGCAATACACCGAGCCGGAACATACCCATCATCAACTGGAATAGCCCGACCATCAGCGACAATAAAAAGGCGTAACCGATAAACGCCTCGCCGCCTGCCGTCGCCAGGGGTTCGAGCGCCGCTGCGGTCATCAATGACACCATCGCCACGGGACCGGTCGCCAGTTGCCGGGATGAACCGAAGAATGCGGCAATCATGGTGGGTATCAAAGATGCGTAAAGCCCATAGTAAGGCGGCAGGCCGGCCAGTTGAGCGTAGGCCATTGATTGGGGGATTAATACGAGAGCGACTGTCAGGCCGGCGATAAAATCCGCCCGCAAAACGTCTTTGTTTTTTAGCTCAGGCAGCCAGTCAGGCAGTTTGAACGGATTGAGAATCTGGCCCAGGGTACCCTTTGCGGCACGAAAAACCAGCTCCTGTCTTTGCTTACCTAAAATCAATCTTGTATCCGGTATTTTCTCTCATTACATTTACGAGTCTTAGCTTACCCTATAAACCGCGTTGATATTAAACCATTGAGCAGTATATTTACGGCGCGACTGACTGCATCAGCAGACCACACAGCCATGCGCCATAAGTGCCCAGCACGTACCCAAACACAGCCAGCAGCACACCCACCGGCGCCAGCGCGGGATGGAACGCCGCCGCCAGCACCGGCGCAGATGCGGCGCCGCCGATATTGGCTTTACTGCCGACCGCCAGGAAGAAATATGGCGCCCTGATCAACCTGCCGACAATGACCAGTAAAATTATGTGAAAAATCATCCAGATAGCACCTACCATGAACAACCCGGGGTAATCACCGAGCGAACGGATATCCATTTTCATGCCGATGGTTGCCACCAGGATAAAGATAAAGACAGTGCCGATCTTGGAGGCGCCTGCACCTTCATATTCGCGTGCCTTGGTGAATGACAGTATGACACCGGCAGTCGTGGCAAAAACAATCAACCAGAAAAACTTCGATGTCAGGCTGAATTTTGCCAGGTAGGGTGCGTGTTCGCTAATGGCCGGTGCTATCCCGTCCGCCAGCAAGTGCGCCAGCGCTGTGGCGGAAAACGCGATCCCGAGCATAACCATCAGGTCAGAGGTCGTCGGGTTCCTGGCAATGCTTTTGCTGAACGCTTCCATCTTGTTCTGCAGGTGATCAACCGACGAAGAGTCCGCTTTGAAGAAACGGTCGATACGGTCTTTTTTACCGATACCGATCAACAGGAAAGCCATCCAGACCTCGGCCACCAGGATGTCGACCGTGATCATGATTCCAAACAGGGTGTTGGTCGGGCTGAACACCTCGTACATGGCAGCCTGGTTCGCACCACCACCGATCCAGCTGCCCGCCACGGTAGTCATGCCTCGCCAGACCGCTTCGGGGCCCGCACCACCGACCAGTTCGGGGTTAAAAGTGGATACCAGCAGAATAGCCAGCGGACCGCCGAGAATAATGCCGACCGTACCGGTCAAAAACATCACCACCGGCTTATAGCCAAGCCGTGCAATTTCTCTCAAATCAACACTCAATGTCAGCAATATCAGGCAGGCCGGGAGCAAATACCGGCTGGCGACATAGTAAAGCTGCGAGTGTTCGCCATCGACGATATTAAACGTGTTGAGTAGCGATGGCAGGAAATAGCAAAGCAACAGCATCGGTACGATGCCATAGAATTTTTTCAGGCCCGGGTGGCTGCTCGAGGAGGTTCTAAATACAAAAGCCAGCAGGGCCAGCAACAGGCCAAGCACAACGGCATCGTTGGTAATCAGTGCATGAGATTCTTCCATCGCGCAATGCTACCAGTTGGAAACCCGAACTGCTATCGGATTGTTGACCACGTTGGTTTTCGCGGTTTTGGGTTAATTAAAATCAACGCAGCAACAGCGGCAAGGTGGCAAAACGCCACGCAATCACTTAAATTCCAATTATGGCGATACCTCCTGCAAAAACGACAAAGGGTGAATTCCCCGGGGCCGTCGGTGCTGCCGGTGAAATCATTTTGACCGCCGACGTTAGCAATGGAACCTTCTGCCGGCCCGGTTGCAAGGAGGCCGCGCGAGGCGGAGCGAGGAGCTATGCAAGCGCGCGTGATGCCCTGGCCGCCGGTTTCCGGCCCTGCCCTGCCTGCAAGCCACTCAATATCGGTGAATCGGATCCCGGCTGGTTAAAACCATTGATGGCTGAAGTTGAAGCCGACCCGGCCCGGCGCTGGCACGACAGTGACCTGACAAAGCTGGAGCTGGACCCCGCTGGCGTAAGGCGCTGGTTTATCAAACACCACGGCATGACGTTCCATGCCTATACCCGTCTCAGGCGCCTCGGCCAGGCGCTGCGGCAGATGCAACATGGCGCACCTGTGCATGACGCCGTTGTCGACCAGGGCTACCAGTCCGAAAGCGACTACCGGGAGGCCTTTACTCAGGTATTTGGCAACCCGCCGACCGCGGTGGACAGGGAGGGCAGTATTTGGGTCAACCGCGTGGCGACGCCATTGGGTTCGATGGTCATGGGTGTGTCTGACCAGGGCCTTTGCCTGCTGGAGTTTGCCGAGCGGCGTATGCTCGATACCCAACTCAAGCGCCTGCGCGAGAAACTTGGCCGGGTGTTTCTACCCGGCGACCACCGCCTGATGCCTTCGATCAAGTCGCAACTGGATGCTTATTTCAACGGCGACCTGCAAAGCTTTGCCATCCCAGTGCATTTAAGCGGCACCGGCTTCCAGGAATCGGTCTGGCGGGCCTTGCTGGAAATCCCCTTTGGCGAGACCCGCAGCTATGCCGGCATCGCCAAGCGAATCGGCCAGCCGGAGGCCGTCAGGGCCGTGGGCCGGGCCAACGGCGACAACCGCATCGCCATTGTCGTGCCCTGCCACCGCGTCGTCGGCGCCCATGGAGAGTTGACCGGTTACGGCGGTGGCCTGTGGCGCAAGGAATACCTGCTAGCCCTTGAGCAGTCGCGGTCTTTCCACTTGTCCTAGAAGAAAAGCCCGCTTTCCCGACTACCTTACACAGGCAATCGCTGCTTTCAGTGACTGGGCGTTGATGACGCAGTTTCTTTTTTGCAGCCGTTCTTCTCGCAAGGCCACGTTCTCAGCAGCCAGTTTGTCGTATTGAGCGCTGGTTGCCTGCGCGCCCGCCATAGCCTCATCGTAGCTGGAAGCGCAAACGAAACCTTCACCCGTCTGACATGGATAGTCTTCAAAACAGGTGGCGCCGACATCCACGCACCTGGATGTCGCGGGACAGACTAAATCACCGGGATCAAGGCAAGCGGCGCTGGTTTTATCCGGACAGGTGAATTCAGCTGCCGCTGTTGCTGAGACCAGTGCCAGTGCCAATGCCAAAATAAATTGTCTCATGGTCAACTCCCTGTACTAACCAAGTTTAAGGATACCCTGCACAAGCCGGATTGTGGATAGGGGTGCCGGGCGTTGTGAGTGCGGGCACCCGGCCTTGACCCCTCGCCCCGCCAACTCACCGCCTTACCTCAAAATGAACAGGCGCAAGAGCGTAATCAACACATTCAGGACCGGATTGATAACGCTACCCTTGTCAACAAATCCGGAGGGGGCCTCCCCGGACAGAAAGTTGCCCCCGCCTACCGGTGTAGACAGGAAACTCCCGGCTTTAGCCAGCACATCATTTTTATACCCGTCCCGGTGCGACGCCAGCAGTTGCCTGACGTCAGCATCCAGCTTGTCATCCTGCGTCGTTTTCCTGCCGGCACTTTTCAACTTCTCCCGGGCCTCGTGGAATTGACTGAACTGGCCCCTGTTCAGCCAGAACCCCTGGCATTTCGGACAACGCATTAAAACGATGCTCACGGGAAAACGGGAATCCTCAAATCGAAACAGGGGCGTCCGGTCGCGCGGACAAACCAGGGAAGGCCCGCTGAGTTCAGACGGTAGCCGCAATTTGTCCGCATCCACGTTATCAATGCGTTCAACGGCGTCCTTATCGACCTTGTACAATTCGAAGGCATCAAACCACAGGCCACCGCAACTTCCACACTGATCAATGATCACTTTTTCGCCGTAGTGGGACGGGACCGCGGCCTGGTGCATCCTTTCTTTGTCATTCGGGCATAACATGGGACCAGCATATCCCAGGCCTTCGTGAAATTGAAATGACTGCAAACAGAGACCACCAGTGAGCTAGTGGTCAATGGATCCATAGTGGGCAATAATCACTGCCTGCATCATGGAGACTGCCAAGTGAACCCAGAACTTAAACGGGCCGCGGAGATCGCTGCCGAATATATCGAATCATTTGATCACCACGATGTCAGTGGCGAGTCCGATCCGGAAACGTTGCGAAAAAGACTGCAAAAAGACCTGACGGACGAAGGCCTGCCACCGCTGCAGGTTATCAACGAACTCGCCGAGGACGCTCGCGATGGCCTCCTGAACACTGCCGGTGGCCGCTTCTTTGGCTGGGTCATCGGCGGTGGAATACCGGCCTCGATCGCGGCAGACTGGCTGACTTCGGCCTGGGACCAGAACGCCGCCGCCTATGCCTGTTCGCCATCATCAGCCATCATCGAGGAAGTGGTCGCCGACTGGCTGAAAGACCTGCTCGGGCTGCCGCAACAGGCGTCCTATGCATTTGTCACCGGCTGCCAGATGGCGCATTTCACGGCGCTGTCAGCGGCCCGCCACAAGGTGCTGGCAGACCGGGGATGGTCGGTCGAACAACAGGGGCTGGCGGGCAGCCCGCCGATCCGTGTTCTGGTTGGCGAGCATCATGAAACACTTTTGCGTGCTTTGCGGCATCTTGGCATAGGTACAGATGCCGTTGTCCAGGTTGATATGGACGGGGATGGCACAATCAATGTCAACGCTTTGAAAGTCGAGTTTGAAAAGGATCCGGATATGCCCACCATCGTATCACTCGCAGCCGGTGACCTGAACCGGGGCGCCTTTGATCCGTTCGATGATGTCATTGAAATTGCGCATGCGCACAAGGCCTGGGTACATATCGATGGCGCATTTGGCTTG
>JABDPJ010000203.1 GCA_013042835.1 Lysobacterales bacterium | reverse complement strand
GCACCAGGGCCAGCATTTGCGCAAGGCCAATGATAAGGCCGGATTTCAAACCCATATCCCGCAGGGTTTTATGACGGGTAAAACGCGCATCGGCCCACCACAACAACAAGCCGAAGCCAATGGTGCTGAACGCGATGACCCGGGTATCCCGGAGCGCGGCTTCCACCCAGCCGTGCAGCAGGCCACCGGCGGCAATCGCCGGAATACTCGCCAGCACCAGGGTGACGCCCAGCTTGCGGGATGCGTCATCTTGATGCTCACTAACCAGCCAGGGCCTCAGCATGTGCCAGAGGTCCCGGCGAAAATACAGCAGCACCGCAAACAGTGTGCCGAGGTGGGTTGCTACGTCAAAAACCAGCCCCTGGTCAGGCCAATTGAGGACCTTGCTGCCCAGGATCAGGTGTGCTGAACTGGAAACCGGCAGGAACTCAGTCAGGCCCTGAATCAGGGACAATACGATAATCTGGATAAGTGTCATGTCTGGCAGCTGACCCTGCAGACCACATTGAGCCGGCCACCGTGTATCAGTGCATCACCAGCCAGGCCGGTCAGTTCCAACTGGATCTTCGCCCTGCCCGGCCCCGCCAAAATGGCAGCAGGCAATATCACTTCAAGGTTATTATTTTTCATGCCGGCAATGGTAGCAGCAGATTAACCGTTCGACACCCTGTGCATATACCCGCGAACACACTATGAATTGAGTCAACCCGCCCTGCTACTCGTTTGGACCTGGTTGTACCGAGTCCGGTCCGCCCGGTCCGGCTTCATGCTGAAATCGCTAGAGCATTACAGCCCTGCATACCATAGAATGCACCCTCAACCAATTACAAGGCCTAAAATTGCCATGCGTTTACTTGCCCTCATACTCGGAGCCGTGATGACCAGCATCGTGGTGGCCAAACCCTCGGTAGAATACCTGCCTGTGGATGCTGATATGGATTTTTCCCTGACGCCCCCGGAGGCCCAACTGGGTTGGGAGCCCGGTGACTGGAGAATCCAGCATCCAGCGCTCGTGCAGTACATGTATACGCTGGCGGAACAGTCGGACCGGGTCAGTATCAAGGTTACTGGCCACACCTATGAACAGAAACCGCTGTTACAGGTCATCATCACTTCACCGGAAAACCAGGCCAACCTGGAATCGCTCCGGCAGGCCCATCTCGAGGGCGCCAACAGCGGAAGCAGTGACGCACCCCTGGTGGTCTGGTTGGGCTACAGCGTGCACGGCGATGAAGCCAGCGGCTCCAATGCCGCCCCCATCGTTGCCTGGTACCTGGCAGCATCGCAATCGGATTATGTAGAGGCCCTGCTTGACGATACGATTGTCATCATAGACCCAAGCCTGAACCCGGATGGACTGGACAGATTCGCCAACTGGGCAAATTCAAACGCCAGCAAAAACCCGGTGGGTGATCTGAATGCGCGCATCCACCGGCAGGACTGGCCCTCAGGCAGAACCAACCATTACCTGTTTGACCTGAACCGCGACTGGTTGCCGCTGGTGCATCCGGAGTCAAGGGCGCGGATCTCGGAATTTCACCGCTGGCTGCCGCATGTGATCACCGATCATCACGAAACAGGAGACGATGGTTTCTTCTTCCAGCCGGGTGTACCGACAAGGCAGCACCCGTTGACCACCGCTGAGAACCTTGAAATGACGCGCAAACTGGTACCGTATCATTCCGCCAGTTTCGACAGTGCCGGCGAGATGTATTTTACCGAAGACACCTACGACGATTTTTATTACGGCAAGGGTTCAACCTATCCGGATATCAATGGCAGTATCGGTATTTTGTATGAACAGCCACGGGTCAATGGCGCCATCATGAACCGGAAATCCGGCCAGCTGACCTTCACCGAGGCCATTCATAACCATGTCCGCATGTCCTTATCCACGCTCATGGGCGCCTACGAGAACCGCGACGAATTCAAACGCTACCAGGCCGGGTTCTTCCGGCAGATGAGGCAAAGGGCCGGCAAGGCCGATTTCGAAGCATGGGTCATCGGTGACGGCAACGACCGGGTAAGGGCTTTGAAACTCATGGACGTCTTCAGGCGTCACCAGGTTGAATACCTTGAACTGGCGGACGAGATCAAGATCGACGGTACAACTTATAAACCGGGCCACGCCTGGGTCATTCCCGTCAATCAGCGCCAGTTTGGCCTGGCCCAGGCAATGCTGGAGACGCGCACAAAATTTGAGGACAATACATTTTACGATGTGTCGGCCTGGAACATGGCCATGGCCTACAACCTGCCCTTTGCGAAACTTTCCAGGATGCCGGATACCTCGAATTCCGGCATGACAGGCCAGGGCATTGCCCCTTCAGCCGATGCCGTGGCCTGGGTCATTTCCTGGCAGCAACTGGAAGCGCCGGCACTGTTGCAGAAGTTGCTTGATGCCAAGGCCACGGTTCGCGTTGCCACGCGTCCCTTCGCCATGGCTCGTGGTTCGGAGTCCATCGGTTTTACCGAGGGCAGCCTCGTAATCCTCACAGGCATTCAGGACGAGGATAAAACCGAAGATATTCTTAAGATCCTGCAGCAGGCAGCTGTAGATGGAATCGACGTCCATTCATTCAACACACAACTTTCCAGCAACGGCCCCGGGCTCGGCACCAGTCACTTCAAAGTCCTGCCCGAATTCAAACCGTTGCTGATCGTCGGCCAGGGTACCCGCTCTTACGACGCCGGCGAAGCCTGGTTTCAGCTGGATCAAAACCTCGGTGTCGCACCCGTCATGACCAATCTTTCGCGCTTGAAATCCATCGACCTGTCGGACTACTCCCACCTGTTAATGGTCGATGGCAGGTATTCGGATATTGGTAATAAGGAAAAACGGCGCATCGCATCCTGGATTGAAAGCGGTGGCGTGCTGGTTGCCGTGCAAGGCGCCGCCAGCTGGGCCGAGTCGCTTTGTTTTGATGGAAATGGCTGTGAAAACAACAACGGAGAAGAGAACGCCAAGCAGGAACCGGTCAAGGACCTGGCCTACGGTGATTTTAACGACCAGCGAGCCCAACGAACCGTTGGTGGCGCAATTGTCGAGGCGCTGGCTGACCCGACCCACCCCATCGCATGGGGTTATGACAGGGAGCTTTCCATGTTCCGCCGCGGCAGCACACTTTTGAAGGCCAGTGAAAACGCCTTCGCAACGCCGGTACGCTATGCCAAAGACCCACTTTTGAGCGGCTACATCGGACCCCAACGGCTCACAGAAATGGACGGGCAGGCCGCGATCATCGCCGAGCGCCATGGCAAAGGTGCGGTCATACGGTTTGCTAATAACCCGATCTTTCGCGGGTTCTGGCGCGGCACCGAGAAGCTATGGTTCAATGCCCTGTACTTCGGGCCTGTCATCAGAAGCACGGAATTACCAAAATAATCAACAAGCTGGCTCTTATTTATGTCATGATAGCCGCGAAGTTTTAATTGTCGCGCATTAATATCTGTCACATGCGTGAAATTTCAAGCAAAGGTACGAAAACGAACTAAACTAGAAAAATAACAAGCAGATTGTCTGGAAAGCACCAGCAAACCAAACGATCGGCCTGTCGTTCACTGCGGGGGTAGAAGCGACTTGTCCTTAGTTGGAAAAATGCAACGTCGCTATGTTTTGCATGGCGGCTACAGCTACCTGTTTGCCACCTGTGCGCTGTCACTGGTGGCAAACCCGTTATGGGCCGGACAAAACCCACCGGATCGGTCTGTCCGATGAACTTCTTCACCGAACTCAAACGCCGCAACGTCTTCAAGGTCGCTGCGGCCTACATCATTGTGGCCTGGCTCCTGCTGCAAGTCTCTGACACGCTCGTCCCGGCCCTGCACCTGCCCGAGTGGTTTAACTCCGGTGTGGCTTTTGCATTGATCATCGGTTTCCCGATCGCGGTGATTTTTGCCTGGGCTTTTGAGATGACGCCTGATGGTCTTAAGAAGGAAAAAGATGTAGACCGTTCCCAGTCCATCGCCCAGGTTACCGGCAACAAGCTGAACAACGCCATCATTGGTGTGTTGGTATTAGCGCTTGGCTATTTTGTGCTGGACAAGTTTGTCCTCGACCCGGAGCGCGATGCAGCGGAGATTGCCTCTGCGGTTCAGAATGCCCAGGAAAAAGTGCAGGAACCAGCCGCAACGGAACAGGCTGAAAAATCCATCGCCGTTTTGCCGTTCGTCAACATGACTTCGGACAGGGAGCAGGAATATTTTTCCGATGGGCTCTCCGAGGAACTGCTTAACCTGTTGGCAAAGATGCCTGAATTACGGGTGGCCGCCCGCACATCCTCCTTCTCTTTCAAGGGTAAGAACCTTGAAATCCCCGAGATCGCCTCACGCCTGAAAGTGGCCCACATCCTCGAAGGCAGCGTGCGCAAGTCCGGCGACCAGATTCGTATTACAGCGCAACTGGTAAAGGCAGATGATGGCTACCACCTATGGTCTGAAACCTATGACCGCCAACTCGACAATGTCTTTCAAATCCAGGACGAAATAGCCGGCGAGGTGGTCAGGGCATTAAAAGTAACCTTGCTAAATGAGACCCCGAAAAGTCGGGAAACCAGTCCCGAAGTCTACCAACTCTACCTGGAAGGACAGCATGTCAGGCGCCAGGTTTCGGCCCCGACACTGCCGCAAGCGATTAATCTCCTCAAGCAGGCAGTTGCGCTGGATCCAACCTATGCTCCCGCCTGGGCGGAATTGGCCTACGCCTACATGTGGGAGGCAGGCATCGGCCTAACCCCCATTGACGAGGCCTTTGCACTGGCCGACCAGGCCATCGAACGTGCACTGGAGGCTGATCCGGGTTATTCACGGGCGTACTTTGTAAAAGGTGCCTCCCAAATGTACAACAAGTTCAATTTCAAAGCGGCCTATGAAGGTTATCAACACGCATTGGAACTCGAACCCGGCAATGCCTTTCTGCTTGGACAAAACGCGACCGCGCTCAGGGCGATTGGCCGCATGGATCAATCCATTGCACTTTTTGAACAAGCGCTCGCTCTTGACCCTTTAATGTCAGAGATGCGCTCCTGGCAAGCGCTGGCGCTGTCCTATGCGGGTCAACTGGACGAGGCGGAATCGGCCTACCGCACGGTTCTTACGCTGAGCCCGGATTTTTCAGGCGCACACTACCGTCTGGGCCGGATACTTATAGCAAAAGGAATGCCCGGTGTGGCCCTGGAACAGATCAAACAGGAGAAATCCTCGACCTATTCCCTCACAGGCCTGGCGATGGTTCATCACGCACTGGGTAGCCAGGAGTCTTCGCAACGCGCCCTTGACGAATTGATCAGGACCATGGCGAGTCATGCAGCCTATCAAATTGCGGAGGTTTACGGCTTCCGTGGGGACAATGACAAGGCTTTTGAGTGGCTGCAGGAAAGTCTCGTCATCCGGGACAGCGGCCTCGTTTCCACCCTGGGCAATCCCGCTTTTTATGACTTGCGAGTCGACCCGCGCTGGCAACCGTTCCTCGACAGGCTGGGCCTGCTGGAGTTCTGGCTTGAAATGCCGGCGGAACACGGAGGACCGACCCATTGAGCTTTTTTGAAGAACTGAAACGCAGGAACGTCATACGCGTCGGTATCGCCTACGGCGTGGCCGCGTGGTTTATTTTGCAACTTTCGGATGTTGTGCTGGAGAACATCAGCGCGCCGGACTGGGTCATGCAAACCATCATGCTGGTGCTGGTTATCGGTTTGCCGGTGGTGATCCTGTTTGCCTGGGCCTTCGAGATGACCCCCGAAGGCATCAAGAAAGAAAAGGACGTTGACCGCAGCCAGTCCATCACATCCGTTACCGGCCGCAAACTGGACCGGATGATCATCGGCATTCTCACCGTCACCGTCGCCTACCTGCTGATTGACAAACTGGTGTTACAAGACAGCCCGCCGGCGCCAACCGAAACTGTCCAGAGCGCACCGGTTGAGACCGAAGCGCCAGTTGACACAGGGCCATCCGTGGCTGTTCTGCCCTTCATTAACATGAGCGGTGACAAGGACAACGAATATTTTTCCGATGGCCTGACAGAAACGCTGTTACATATGCTCGCGCAACTACCCGAATTACGTGTGGCCGCTCGAACCTCTTCCTTTGCGTTCAAAGGCAAGGATGCGGGCATCAGCGAAATCTCCGAGACCCTGGGTGTTGCTCATGTGCTGGAAGGCAGCGTCCAAAAATCCGGTAACCGCGTGCACATCACCGCGCAGCTGATACGTGCAAATGATGGCTTCCATGTCTGGTCACAAAATTATGACCGCAACCTGGATGATATCTTCGCGATACAGGATGAAATTGCAAAAGACGTGGCCGGTGCGCTGGATACGTCTTTGCTGGGTAGCAGCGACAAGGCCATGCATGCCGTGAATACTTCGAACCTGACCGCGTATGAAAGCTATTTGCGGGGCCTGGAGCAGCAGGCCATTTTTTCCTACAGCAGTCTCGAAGTTGCCGAAAATCATTTCAAACAGGCACTGGCGCAGGACCCCGCCTTTATCGATGCGCGCCTTGCATTGGTGCGCAACTACCTGA
>JABDPJ010000198.1 GCA_013042835.1 Lysobacterales bacterium | reverse complement strand
GTGAAATCCATGGGGCCGGACAGCATCCTGGTATAGGGCAGAATCGCCGTGTGCTCTGGAGGATTGGGCGGCACTCCCCAGGCGTTGAACTCCTGGCCGCGAGCGCCCTCGCGGGTCAGCCAGTTGGGATAAGTACGGCGCAGACCGGTATCCTTGATCGGTTCGTGTGTGATGATGCTGATCTTACGTTTGGCCGCTTCGGTGACCGAGTGCAGGTACTGGCCGGCCATGTACTGGCCATCGTGCCATTCGAAGTGAGCGATACCACTGTCATCCACCCGCTTGATATCAGAAGCATCGGCGACATAACCGGTTTTCACCTGGCCTACACCATTGTCTTCATATAAATCCAGCGCCGGCCCCATCTGGTTCGCGTAGTTGGTCACATTGCCCGAGGTTTCGTGATGGCCGATCAGACGTACACCCAGGGCCTTGCCATAGGCCGATACCTCGTTGATATCGAAATCCGGATAGGTCTCGGTAAAACTGAACAGGTCGCCGTTGAAAAACCAGTCTCCGTCCCAGCCGGTGTTCCAGCCCTCGACCAGCACGCCGTCAAATCCGTATTTCGCGGCAAAATCCATGTAACGTTTGGTTTCAGCCGCGGTGGCGCCATGGATCGGACCGCTGCCCCAGGTCCGGTCACGGATATGCATCGCCCACCAGATGCCAACGTATTTCCCCGGCTTCACCCATGAAACATCCCCCAGTTTGTTGGGTTCGTTGAGGTTCAGGATCAGGTTTGAATTCAGCAGCCCGGTGGCGGTTGCCGATACTTGAATGGTACGCCAGGGCGTTTTGAACGGTGCCTGTGTTTTCACGCGGATACCATCGGACCACGGGGTCAGGTTGGTCTGGAAGACATTTTCGCGGCGCTGGTCCAGGACGTAACCGGCATAGTCAAGCAGGGCGGCCTCGTGAATGCTGAGGTGCGTTCCAGCCGGTGTCCGCAAGGTCATGGGTGTGTGCGCCAACTGGATTTCTTCCAGACCGGTTTCCCGGTATAAGTATTCATAGCGGTTGTAAGCGCGCCCCGGTATCCACCAGGCCGTTGAGTTCTCCGGTAAATGGAACTCGGTCAACTCATCGACGATATCGACGGTGTCAAAACCCGGTTGGTGGGGAACTTCGTAGCGAAAGCCGATGCCATCATCGAAAACCCGCACCCTGAAATCAAGACGCCGGCCGTCAGCGTCCTTGAGCGCTACCAGTAATTCATTGTACCTGTTGCGCACCAGGCGCTGCTCGCCCCAGGGTTGTTCCCATGTTTCATCATTGTCGCGCCGCTCCGACTTTTGGATGGCAAGTCCTGAGTCGAAACCCTTCTGCTGGCGAAAACGCAACCCCAGCCGCGATTCTGAAACCACGGCCTCAGCGGCGTGACTGATCGAATAGACGAGCCAGTTTTTATCATTGGTCGAGATGGAGAATACGATATTCCCATCGGGCGAGGACACAGTTTCCCCCGCCACGCTTGTCGATGAAAGGATCAGCAGGGTCAAACCGATGATAGCAGCACGAAATTGGGTCATATTGGGTTGTACGTGGAAGTTAAAAAAAGCGGACAAACAGACAGTTGCTAGTATAGTTGTGGCAGTCGGTCGAATTCGTAATTCACCCCCTGAATACGTTTGCAATCCGTCAAACGCCTTACAATTCTGTATAGAATCACCGGTATGACTAAAAAAACACTCTTTCGCATTACCTTGTGGTGCCTGTTGCCCATGTTCCTTTTATCTTCCACCGCCTGGGGCGGACAGGATTCGTCTTTGAATGTGGAACCGCCGTTCTGGTGGACCGGTTTCAAAGAGAGCGAGCTGCAATTGATGGTGCATGGGGAGAACATTTCAGATTACAGCGTGCAGCTTGACTATCCGGGCGTGACTATCCAGCGCATAACCAGGGTCAAAAGCCCGAATTACCTGTTTGTCTACCTCGATATCGGCACCGGGGCGATTCCGGGCGAGTTTGATATCAGCTTTTCGCATGACAACGAAACCCTGGAGTACCGCTACCGGTTGCAGGCCAGGAACCCGGACCCTGAATTCACCCGGGCGTTTTCATCCGCCGATACGATTTACCTGATCACGCCGGACCGTTTCGCCAATGGCGATCCGGACAACGATAATATCGAAGGCATGGGCGACGCGGTCGACCGCAGCGACCCGGATGGCCGGCACGGGGGTGATATCAAAGGTATTGCCGATAATCTCGACTACATTGCCAACCTTGGGTTTACAGCGATCTGGTTAAACCCGTTGTTGGAAAATCGCATGCCGTCGTATTCGTATCATGGCTATGCAAGTACGGATTTCTACCGGGTTGATGCGCGTTTCGGCAGCAATGAAGAGTATCGTGACCTGGTCAGGCAGGCGCGTTCGAGTGGCATCGGCGTGATCATGGATATGATCGTCAACCACGCTGGCAGCAAGCACTGGTGGATGGATGATTTACCGACCGGCGATTGGTTGAATTTCCAGAACGATATTCAGATTACTTCGCACGAACACATCAGCGAGCAGGATTTGTACGCGTCTGAATACGACAAGCGGATGTACTCGGACGGCTGGTTTGTGGAAACCATGCCCGACCTTAATCAGCGAAACCCATTGCTGGCCGACTACCTGACCCAGAACGCCCTGTGGTGGATCGAATACCTTGGGCTGGCCGGCATTCGCATGGATACCTATCCGTATCCTGACAAGCACTACATGACGGAATGGACCAGGCGCTTGATGGTCGAGTATCCCCATTTCAACATGGTCGGCGAAGAATGGACCGATAACCCTGCCGGCGTCGCCTATTGGCAGGCCGGCAATAAGAACAAGGACGGTTACGTCTCGTACCTGCCTAGCCTGATGGATTTTCCGCTGCAAAATGCTTTGCGCTGGGGTCTTGCCACCGATGAAGGCAGCAAGATGGAAGACTTGCGGCCGGGCGGGCTTCTGTACCTGTACCGCGCATTGGCGAACGACTTTATTTATCCCGACCCCTCGGCACTGGTGATATTTCCCGACAACCACGATATGAGCCGCATCTATACCCAGCTGGAGGAAGACTACGATCTGTACCGCATGGCATTGGCTTATGTGCTGACCATGCGGGGCGCACCGCAGATTTACTATGGCACTGAAATCCTGATGGCTAATCCGGGTACCGAGGGCCACGGCGTGATCCGCAGTGATTTTCCCGGCGGTTGGAAAGGCGATGGGAAGAATGCATTTACCGGCGAGGGACTCAGTGAAAAGGAGTTGGATGCACAAAATTTCCTGCGGACGTTACTGACGTGGCGGCGTGGCCAAGAGGTCATTCACTCGGGCCGGTTGACACATTTTGTACCCGAGGATGGTACCTATGTTTATTTCCGCCATGATGACAGCGATAGCGTGATGGTTGTGCTGAACAAGAACACGGAGGACGTCCAGCTGGACTTGCTACGTTTTGATGAGCGCCTGGAGGGCTATCAAAAGGCATCGGACGTGATTACGGGCGAGAATATGCAGCTGGGCAGTACGCTAACCCTGCCGGCCCGCTCAGTCCGGGTTCTTGAGCTTCACAAGTAGGGCTTGCCCGCAGTCACTGTTCAGTCCTGTTTGCAGAACATCTCCAGGAACTGGTCATGGCCGGGAATTTTTGGCAACGGTTCCTTCTTCAGCTGCATGGTCTTGACCAATTTTTCCTGCAATTGCTCATCGCTCAACTGGTTGGCAATCGGGTGATAATCCTGAGGCATGACACCCTGCCCGAGCATCACCTGCAACCATGAGGGCTCGAGGAAAATATCGAGATGATCCTGCACGAGGGTGCCGTTCGATCTGAATAGCGCGATCTTGTTCGTCAGGCGTTCCGGTACATCCATGTTGCGCGTATCACGCCAGAACTGGCTGTCGTCCCGTTCGTTGAGATAGTAGTGCAGGATGATGAAATCACGGATCAGTTCATATTCCCGTTTCGACTGCCGGTTGTATTCCCCGGTCAATTCCGGGGTAACGCCGGCAAGTGGAAACAGATGCAGCAAACGCACGATGGCTGACTGGATCAGGTAGATACTGGTGGATTCCAGTGGCTCCAGGAAGCCGCTCGAGAGCCCCACGGCAATGACGTTGCGATTCCACTGTCTGCGTGTGCGGCCGGTTCTGAAAGGGATAATTTTGGGGTCGGCCAGGGCTTTTGACTCAAGGTTGTTCAGCAAGATGTCGGCTGCCTGGTCGTCACTGTAATGCCGGCTACTGTAGACCAGGCCATTACCATTGCGGTGCTGTAGCGGGATTCGCCATTGCCAGCCAGCGGAGTGGGCGATAGAGCGGGTGAAAGGCAGGGTCTCGTCGAAGCGCTCCGATGGTACTGCCATGGCCCGGTCACAAGGCAACCAATGGCCCCAGTCATCGTAACCGGTGTTCAGTTTCTGGTGTATCAGGAGTCCGCGAATACCGGAACAGTCGATGAACAGGTCCCCTTCGACAAGTCCGCCGCCCTGGAGGACAAGCGACTCGACATGACCGCTTTCGGCATTGATGTTGACATCTTCTATCAACCCCTCGGTACGTTTTACGCCACGCTTTTCACTGTATTTGCGCAAGAAAACGCCATATAGGGAGGCGTCGAAATGATAGGCATACGGCATATCCCACATCTTGTCCTGTGCCTGCAGCTTGACGAACTTGTTTTCCTCGCAGCAGAGATAATTCAGGTCATAGTCCCACAGGTCGGTCTTGAACCCGCCTGACTGGGCCCGTGTCCAAAAATGGTGGAAATGGCAGAAAGCCTGGCTTTTGCCGGGCGCGCCGAAGGTGTGGTAATACTGCTCTCCCTGCACTCGCCAGTTCTCAAACCGTATCGCGAGTTTGACCGTCGATTTGGTTTCACGCAGGAACTCTGCCTCATCCAGGCCGAGCACGGCGTTGACGTGTTGAATCGGCGGGATGGTGGCTTCACCAACGCCGACGATTCCGATGCTCTCGGACTCAACCAGTTCAACTTCGACTGCGCCGCCCAACACGCGCTTGATCAATGCCGCCGACATCCAACCGGCGGTGCCGCCACCGACGACTACAACTTTTCTGATCCTGTCCTTCATCGGAATGCTCCTTGCACAAAAAAAAGCCCTGCCAGCGATGCTAGCAGGGCTATGGGTTTAAACCAATAAGGTTTACCTGTTACCAGAACTTGTAAATGGCTGTCAGCAGGTAGTTGGCACCGAAACTCTGGTACTGCGTCACCTCGCGACGATCATCATTGGTCTGGAGGGTGTCCTCGTTGGTCAGGTTCTGACCCTGCAGGGCGAGTGATAAACCACCCAGCCAGCCACCATGTCCGGCGAGGCCGAAGTCATAACCGATCTGGGCGTCTAACAGCTCTGAACCCTGATCAACTGTCGGTGAGAGGGCGAGGCTCAGTCCCCGTGTTTCGGTGGTGTATTCGGAACGCTTGGTCCAGCCGACACGTGCTTCAAATCCGCCTCTCTCATAGTAGGCGGTCAGCGAGTAATTCCTGTCAGACAATCCAGGAACATTTGAACCGTCGTCCAGTCCGCCGTTGATGAAGGTGGCTGTCGCTATGAAACCAAGACCTTCCAGCTTGTCCCAAACGATACGCATCGGGAAGATGGTCTGCAATTCCAAACCCTTGACATCACCCGTCAGGCCGTCTTCACGGAAACTGACCAGGCCTTCGAATGTCGCCGGTGTGAACACGTTACCGTCTTCGTCAACCGCCTGGTGGTAACCGGGGATGTAAAACTGGCTGAAGTCAGCGATGAACTGACCGGCGCGATGCCAGTTGACCAGGTCCTTGTAGAAGAAGGCGGCTGAAAACAGGCCGTCATCCGCAAAGTACCAATCCCAGGCCAGGTCGAACTGGTTGGCTTCCAGTGGGCGCAAGGCCGCGTTGCCCGAACTACCGCTCCACGAGCTGTTGCGGGGATCGGTCGAATTAACCGAGGATATATTGAAGCCAAATGAAACCTGCTGGTTGGAGCGCATATCATCCATGCGCGGACGGCTGACCGTCTTGGACGCTGCCATGCGTAGCAGGTGTCCATTGTTGAAATCGTAGGTCATGTTCAGGCTCGGCAACCACTTGCCGTAGTCGTCACCGTCTTCAATTGGCGTTGCCAACACGTACAGGTCGGGACCTGTGTAGGTACCGAAACCGTCGGAGCTCTGGTCAACATCCTGGTATTGAATGCCGACATTGCCGAGCAGGATTCCGGAGCCGAACTCGACATCGAAGTCCAGCCTGGCGAAGAACGTGGTCAGTTTCTCATTAACCGTGTAGCTGTCACCGAGGCGGCCAGTTTCCAGCTCCTGGGCATCAGACGCGGTGTAATAACCATCGAAGAACATGCCAAGGCCATCATAGGCCACGACACCCGGGATACCGGTGAAGCTCACGTCCGCCACACCGACGCGGTATTCCTCAGGAATAGCGCCATCGTAAGGCCAGGTTGGCGCGGTCAGGTAGAAGCCTCGGTTGTCCTTGGTCTTCGAGCGGTCTGAGTAGTTCACGCCAAATTTGACTTCCTGGAAAATTGACCAATCGAGCGCACGGTCAAAATCGAGCCTCAGTGTTGTCAGGTCTTCTTCAAATGTCGGTGTATTGACAAAACCATCCTGTGCCTGTGATGGTCCGATGACCGATCCATCTGGTAACGTTACTTCAGCGAATTGCTGGATGGGCGCCATGGCACCACCCCATGCTTGAGGACCGGCCAGGCGGATCAGGTCAAAATCGGTGAGATCAACGCCGGGGATCGTCGGGTGCGGGCTGTACAGGACGCCGGTAGGTGTCATCGTCCACGAACGCGCGCTGGCCGGGCCCTGGCTCATCAGTGCGGCACGGCCAACACCGGAATAACTCTCGATATTGGTAATTGTCTTCTCGACATCACTGTAAGCACCGTCGAACTCCATGGTCCAGTCGTCGTTCAGGTTCCACTCGACGTTCAGGCCAAAGGTCTTCAACTTAGCTTCTTTGCGTTCGCCATCGTTGCGAATGACCGACTTGAAGCCGCCATCCAGGTTGCCGGAGGTCACAAAGCCGTCTTCAACACCGGTTACGGTGTAATCACCGGTACCCCATTCTGCACCGCCTTCTTCCAGGCCACGGAATACCTTGTCTTCCTGGAAGTCAATGTAGATGGCATCCAGGGTAACAGTGACGTCGTCACTCGCCGCCCACTGCAGCACGCCTGAAATCGTGTCGCGCTGCAATTCTGCAGAGCGCACAAATGAATCATGGCCGCCGAGGATGGTCTCGTCGCCGGTCATGGTGACGCCGGGGCCGGCATTGTCAGGGTTGGCGCCCGGGTAGCCCCAGCCACGGAACTGCTCCTCCTGGCTGGGTGACTTGGTGGTTGCCGCCGCCAGGGAAAGGCCAACGGTGTCGTTCGAGAACACATCGGAGTAACTCAAGGCAAGGCGATAGCCATTGTCATCGAAATCGGGGTTGGCGGAGTCCATGCCGTTTTGTTCATAGGTACCGTTGAATGCCAGGTAGCGGTTGCTTTCCAGCGGGCGGTTAGTGCGGATGTCGACAATACCACCGATACCCTGGACCATCTGGGTAGCATCGGGCGTCTTGAAGACCACCATGCCGCTGACGATCTCTGACGGGTAGAGATCATATTCAACACCGCGGTTGTCGCCCATGCCAAGCAATTCGCGACCGTTAAGGGTTGTGCCTACGTAGTCTTCCTTGAAGCCACGTACGGAAATACCGCTGACGCGGCCGTTGCGGCGCTCACCTGACACACCCGGCAGACGGGCGAGTGATTCAGCAACACTGGAGTCGGGCAGTTTGCCGATATCTTCTGCAGAGATTGCATCCACGATGGAACTGTTATCACGCTTGGTCTCGATCTGGTTGATGAGACTGGCCCGGTACGTGCCGGTGACAACAACTTCTTCCATGACGAGCTCGTCACCGTTTTCGTTGACATTTACATCATCCGCGTCCTGCGCGAAAGCGTAGCCAACAGGGCTTGCGGCGAGCACCAAAGAGATGGCGGTCGTAAGCTCCTTCCGGCGTATGATTTTTCCCGTTCTAATAGCTTTCATATGGTTTGATTCCGATTATTCCTGATTGTGCCTATAGGTTTAATGACAGATGAACCGCGCACTTTATCGTTGAACGGTCAATTGCAACAAGTTTATGCAAACGTATTCAAAGCATTTTTTTTCAGTAAATATTGGCACTTAGATCGAAGCCGGATGCCTGGCTTTAACTCATGACGGTGTTTTTCATGGTCCATAAAGTAAGTTGGGACGGTGTTTAAGGAGTGCTCTGACAGGCTGAATCTCGTCTCAAATAAAAGGAATTAAGCAGAAGAGCAGCCAGAATCCCTGATATCATCAGAATACAAGGCTGGTTGGCCTCGTTAATTGGCAGTGAACAGGATACTGGTCGGTACAACATGGGTTCAGGTAAGACGACTTCATTCGATATTGCCCACCGGGCCGGAGTATCTCAGGCCACGGTGTCGAGAGCGTTGCGCAACAGTCCGTTGGTCAATCCTGAGACCCGCAAAAAAATTCAACGCATCGCCCGGGAAATGAATTACCAGGTGGATCGCAGCGCTGCTGGCCTGCGCTCACAGCGAAGTAATACCATCGCCTTGTTGTTATTTGAAGACCCGACGACGGATGACTCGCGTATTAATCCCTTTTTTCTCTCCATGCTGGGGAACATTACCCGTAGCGCGGTGGCAGAGAAGTTCGATGTACTGGTCTCGTTTCAGCACCTGAGCGATGACTGGGTTTCCGACTACCAGACCAGCAACCGCGCCGATGGCATAATCCTGCTGGGGTACGGTGACTATGGTGACATTTCTCACAAGCTTCAACGCCTTCACGAGGAAGGCGCCAATATCATCATCTGGGGTGCTACGACACAGGAACTGGAAGGTCACGCCGTCGGTAGCATGAATAAGCAGGGCGGGGAAATGGCGACGCAACACTTATTGAGCCTGGGCCGTAAAAAGATTGCCTTTATTGGCAATCTGGGTAACGACTCACCGGAGTTTCAAAAGCGTTTCGACGGCTACAAAAAGACCCTGCAAGACATGCAGTTGCCATTGCGTTCAGAACTCCGCATAGATTCGGACAACCATGAGGATTCAGGTTTTTCCGCAATGGCGCAACTCCTGGCCAGCGGTGAAGCATTCGACGCGGTAATCGCGGCCAGCGATATGATCGCGATTGGCGCCTTGAAGTGCCTGCGCAAAAGCGGTTTCGAGATTCCAAGGCAGGTTTCGGTGGTCGGATTTGATGATATTCCCGCGGCGTCCTACTCCAGTCCGTCACTGACAACGGTGCGGCAGGATACCCGGGCCGCAGCCAGGATCATGGTGAGAAAACTGGTTTCAATGATCAACGGTGAGCCGGTGAAAACCCGGCTGTTGCCAATGTCGCTTGTCATTCGGGGTTCCTGTGGCGGGCGTGTGAAACGTTCTTCTGCCGAGACTTCAGCAGGGCCTGACCGCCCCTTGTGAACTGTAAGAATGTGTACCGCTGAATTCGTATTCAAAGCGGTGCGGCAAGCGCTTGTCATGTAAAAGCGTTATCTTCAGTAATACATGCGCAGCTTTCAGAAAAACCGGACCAACACTTTTTTCTCCCTGCTTAGCTTGCCCTCGACGGCGATGGGTTTCGCCCTGTCGATCCAGATCTCGGCGCTGAGTTGGATTCTTACCACCCAGTACAAGCTCGATATTCACGATGTCGGACTGGTGTGGGCCGCGGG
>JABDPJ010000184.1 GCA_013042835.1 Lysobacterales bacterium | reverse complement strand
ATCCAACACAAATTCTGTAAGATCAGTGCCAACCAACCGCCGCGCTGCGGGTACCTCCCCCCTGAGACACGCTACGAGTATGTCCCTATAGGCTCTTCAAAAACGTCACTGTTTTTGAAGGTCTCAGGGGGAGATACCCACATCCCGGCTTGGGGAATTGGATTCTTTTAAAGTTTACTTTCCTCAAGGGGGAGGCACCAATTCTCCGGCGGGACTCTGCAAATCATGCACGGCGTATGGCGCTGGGGAGGGTAATGACTTACCAGGACCTTGCGAGACAGGAAGTCGAGAAAGAGCCTACAGGGACGTACTCGTGGCGCGTCCTGGTAAGTCATTACCCTCCCCAGCTTCAGCACCATGTCTGCCCAGACCCCAAGGAGGATGAAGACAAACTGACAACTCAAGGCGGTTGCTACAACCCTCCGGCGCTCCAGGCCGGGGGCAATGACCGTTTTTCGCTCTCTGTGACCCCAGCTACTTGGAGATGGGCTGCCTTTCGTAGGCCAACCCGGCATCTGGATCATTAAACACATCCAGGTCGAGTTCGCCTTCGCTTTTCGCCACGATGGTCGTGACCATGGAGTCACCGGTGATGTTGACAACGGTGCGGGTCATGTCGAGCAAACGATCCACGCCCAGTATCAGGGCGATGCCCTCTGCTGGCAGGCCAACCTGGCTCAATACCCCTGCCAGCACTACCAGACCGACACTCGGCACGCCTGCTGTGCCAATGGAGGCAAGTATGACCATGACCACGACCATCAGATACTGGCTCATCGCCAGTTCGATGCCGTAATACTGGGCGATAAATCCTGTGGCGATACCCTGCATGATGGCCGTGCCGTCCATATTGATTGTTGCGCCCAGCGGTACCGTGAAAGAAGCAATCTTGTTGCTGACTCCAATCCTCTTCTCGACTGTTTCCAGGGTGACCGGGATGGTTGCATTACTCGACGCGGTAGTGAAAGCGAATAACACCAACGCTTTCAACTTCACCAGGAACTTCAATGGGCTCAGGCCGCCCAGTACCGTAAGAATCGTTGGATAAATGATCAGGGCGTGAATGAATAAAACAGCAAAAACCAGGCCTACGTATTTGCCGAGCGCGGCAAAGCTGTCTGCGCTGCTGGTAGCCGCCAGGATGGCGATGAGGGAGAAAACGCCATAAGGGGCAAAACGCATGACCAGCGTCACCAGTTTCATGATGATGGCATTGATATCCTGAAACCAGTTGGCTACCCGCACACCTGTCTCTTTGCTAAGTGTGATGGATATTCCGAGTAGAACCGCGAAGAATATGATCGGCAGCATCTGGCCGTCCGCCATCGCCGCCACCGGGTTGGTCGGCACCATGTCAATCAGGACCTGCGTAAACGGCGTAGCTTCGGCTATCTGCGTCTCGACTGTCGCTATCTCCTGGTCAATGATGCCAGGTTTGAAAACCACAGCAGCACTCAGGGCAAGACAAACGGCTATGGCCGTGGTCATCAGGTACAGAGCAATGGTTTTGCCGCCTACCCTGCCAAGCATCTTCGGATCGGAGAGAGAACTGGAGCCGCAAACCAGGGAAACAAAAACCAGTGGTACGACCAGCATCTTGAGAAGACTTATAAAAATCTGCCCAACGACTCTGAAAGCACCATCGATCAGCCAGATTTGCGACCATTCAGGATTGCCCGCAAGATTGAGCACCAGTCCTGCAATTGCACCCAGGATCATTGCAATAAAGATCTTTGCACTGAGACTGAGCTTATTGGAAGATGCCATCGGTTTTCCCCGTTTTTGTTTTATTTAAAGTGCGAACTGTAGTGACAGCAGGGCTTTATGGGATAGAATTCACTGTCTCTAAAACGATTCACTGAAGAACAGCAAAGGGCCTATCCATTGAATAACGATCAGACTCCACCCGTCAGCAACTTTATTCGTAATATTGTTATCCGTGACCTTGAGACTGGTAAGCACGATAAAATTATCACCCGCTTCCCGCCTGAGCCTAACGGACACCTGCATATCGGCCACGCCAAGTCTATCTGCCTGAACTTTGGCATAGCTGCCGAATTCGGTGGCACGACCAATTTGCGTTTTGATGATACCAATCCCCTCAAGGAAAGCGAGGACTTTGCGCAGGCGATTATGGCGGATGTCCGCTGGCTGGGTTTTGAATGGAACGAATTGCGACACGCCTCGGATTATTTTCACCAGTTGTACGAGTATGCGGTTTACCTGGTCAAGACCGGTAAAGCTTACGTTGACAGCCAGGATGCAGAGTCCATGCGTTCAAGTCGTGGAACCCTGACTGAACCGGGTACGAACAGTCCTTACCGGGACCGCTCGGTCGAGGAAAACCTGGATCTTTTCGAGCGCATGAAAAATGGCGAGTTTGCCGATGGCGAACATGTGCTGCGTGCGCGGATCGACATGTCGTCATCCAATATGAATATGCGTGATCCGGCGATTTATCGTATCCGGAAAGTGCCCCATCACCGCACCGGTGATGAATGGAATATCTATCCCATGTATGACTGGGCGCACGGTATTTCGGATGCCATCGAGGGTATTACACACTCGTTGTGCACGCTGGAATTTGAAGATCACAGGCCGCTGTATGACTGGTTCCTGGAGAACATCATTACGGACTGCCATCCGCGGCAGATAGAATTTGCCCGCGGCAACCTCGACTTTACGGTCATGAGCAAACGCAAGCTCAGAGAATTAGTCGAAGAAGGGCATGTTTCCGGATGGGACGATCCGCGCATGCCGACCATTGCCGGTTTGCGCCGCCGCGGATACACCGCGCGATCGATTCGAAACTTCTGGAAAGACGCCGGCGTGGCCAAGGCTGAAAGTATCATTCCAATGGGCGTGCTGGAGAATGCTGTTCGTAGTGACATGAATGAGCATGCGCCGCGTGTGATGGCGGTTCTGGATCCGGTCAAAGTGGTCCTGACCAACTATCCCGAGGGTGAAAGCGAATGGCTACAAGCACCTTCTCATCCTCAGAATCCTGAAATGGGAACACGGTCGGTTCCCCTGGGCCGCGAAATCTGGATTGAACGGGGTGATTTTATGGAAGACCCGCCGCGGAAATTCTTCCGCCTGCGCCCGGGTGGTGAAGTTCGCTTACGCAACGCGTTTATTATCAAGTGCACCGATGTCATCAAGGATGCCGACGGTAATATTGTTGAAATTCATTGTGAATTTGACCCGGAAAGCCGCAGCGGATTGCCCGGCGCAGCACGCAAAGTCAAGGGCACCATCCACTGGGTTTCGGTCGAGCATGCACTCGATGCGGAAGTCCGCTTGTATGACCGCTTGTTCAATGTGGCGAATCCGCTGGCTGACAAGGAAAAAGATTACCGGGAGTTCCTCAACCCACATTCCCTGGACATGGTCCAGCACGCAAAGGTCGAACCGACTGTCGGCGAGGGTCAGCCCGGCGACTATTACCAGTTCGAACGCGTGGGTTATTTCACGATTGATGAGGACAGTGCGGATTCAGCACATCCGGTTCTCAACCGGACTGTCTCGTTACGGGACTCCTGGGCGAAATTGAACAGGTGACTAGCGGCACACTCCGCCCGCTAGTCATTTTGCTATCATTGGCACTCAACAGGGTTGAATGGAAGGACGTTTAATATGGGTTGGATACTACTAGCTTTAATTGTCGGCGCGGTCTTATTCGCGATTTCAATTTATAACCGCCTGGTAGCAGGCAGGAATCGCTTCAAGAACGCATTCGCACAAATCGATGTGCAACTTACAAGACGCCATGACTTGATACCCAACCTGGTGGAGACTGCCAAGGGTTACATGAAGCATGAGCGTGAGACACTCGAAGCGGTCATAACTGCGCGAAATACAGCAGTTACGGGTTTGAAAGCTGCCGCAAAAGATCCGTCTGATCCCGCCGCGATGAAACAACTGGCGGAAGCGGAGCAGGGTCTTTCCGGCGCATTGGGTCGGTTGTTTGCGCTCTCTGAATCCTACCCTGACCTGAAGGCTAACGAGAACATGATGCAGCTTTCAGAGGAGCTGACCACCACGGAAAACAAGGTGGCTTTCGCACGCCAGGCCTATAACGATGCAGTTATGCAATACAACACACTGCGCGAATCCTTCCCGAACAACTTTTTCGCCGGCTGGTTCAGTTTCCAGGCTGCTGAATTGTTGGAAATCGAGGATGAGGCCAAGCGCGAAGTACCCCAGGTTGCGTTTTAACGGTCAATTAACCTCGTGGCCGCCTGTTCAGGGCGGCCACATACCTGGCGGATCATTTAAGTGAATTTTTTTGAATACCAGGAGCAGGCCCGGCGCCAGAGCCGCTGGCTGGTTTTTCTGTTTGTCCTCGCCGTCGTCATCATCATCATCGTGATCGACATTGCCATATTGGTGGCATTTGGCTTCATGAACACCGAAGAACAGCAAGCATTATTCAATGCTGGAACTTTCAAAGAAAACCTGCCGATGCTGGCCGGTGGCGCCGTTGTAACCGCCGCTGTCATTGCAATTGCAAGTTTATTCAAGACCGCCTCATTGCGTTCGGGCGGTGGAAAGGTGGCGCGAGATCTTGGCGGTGTCCTGGTGGAAGCCGATGCCCGTGACCCGCTACGCAGGCGCCTGTACAACGTGGTGGAGGAAATCGCCCTGGCTTCGGGAATCGCAGTACCTGAAATCTATGTATTGGAGCAGGAATCCGGAATCAATGCCTTTGCCGCAGGTTTTACACCAGCTGACGCGGCCGTGGCAGTAACGCGGGGGGCGCTGGAAAAGCTTGACCGTTCCGAGCTGCAGGGCGTCATAGCACATGAGTTCAGCCATATCTTTAACGGTGACATGCGTCTTAATATCCGCCTCATGGGCGCATTGTTTGGCATCCTGATGCTCTCGTTGATCGGGCGCAGGGTTTTACACGGTTCCTATTACGTTGGCCGCTCCAAGAACAATAACGGCGGTGCAATCGTGCTGATAGCCGTCGTGGTGATGCTGGTTGGATACATAGGCCTGTTTTTCGGCCGCTGGATAAAGTCGGCAGTATCCCGTCAACGTGAATACCTGGCGGATGCATCGGCTGTCCAGTTCACACGCGATCCCGATGGGATTGCCGGTGCGCTCAAGAAAATCGCAGTTTACAGCGATGCTTCCTACCTGAACGTGGAAACTGAAGAAGTCAGCCACATGCTGTTTGGCAACGGCGAAAAAGTCAGTATGTTTTCAACCCATCCACCGTTGAATCAGCGGATTCAGCGTATTGACAAGACATTCCAGCCGGAAGACCTGGTGCAACTGGCCCGAAATATCCAGCGCAAGAGCGAAGCGCAGGCTGAACGGGCCGCCAGGGAGCAAAAGTCATCCGCTGCAGGAGCTGGCGGCATGTTCAACTGGGACAACCTTGTTGAGCAGATTGGCCACCCGGACTTCTCCAGGATCTTAATGGCGGCGACCCTGGCAGCTTCCA